>JAEOUL010000255.1 GCA_016839345.1 Candidatus Thorarchaeota archaeon
GTCGACCTTCTTGAAAAACAGCAGCTGATGGCATATAACGAGATCTGACGTGTGCAACCTCTTCCATCTCAAATTGCTGAATCATTTCTTGAGCCGCAATTGTTCCAACGACTCCAGCTGATGGGAAACAACATACCAACAATGGCTGCTCCATATCTATTTCATGTGTCTGAACGACTTGAGCCTCGGGCGCTCCAAGTATTTTGACTGCACAATCTTCTTCCATTTTTCAGAACCTCTATGTCAAATCAAACTCTGACGAATATTAAGCTTGGGTCAGCTAGGTTCAAAGTGGATGAATACTGACTTCACTTCAGCTAGAGTTTCAATAATTCTTCTTTTCAAGGATTCTGCAATATCGTGGCTTTCGGTAAGAGTCATTTCCTCAAGAATTGTGCAGTTGATTAATACTGCGACACCTTCTTCCTGTTTCTGGATAACTATATCTTTGCAGGTTATTGAATGAGACGTATCCTCTATTAGCTGCATTACTGTGTCCACAATATGAGACGATTCATGAGTGACATCACGAGCTGGAGATTCAACTAATGTTGTTTCAAGATGTAATGTGACTGATTTCACATTTGGAACAAGTTCCTTCAAGATTTCTTCGAATTTTTCAGATACTGCATGAGCTTCGACAAGAGTCATGTCTGCAGACATCTCAAGGTCTGCTGCTATGTCTATTCCCTCGGGCATCGAGAACAATCGGAGATTGTGTACACTATGGACTTTGGATAACCTGCGTGCAATAATCTGCATCTGATTGTAGATATCAAGTTTCGAATATTGAGACACATCACCCTCTGCTGGTTCAACATGAATCACCACATCCACACGCGGCGCCAAGTCTGCAAGGGATTCTTCTATCAAATCCGTAACACCATGTGCTTCTGCTATTCCTCTAGTTTCGTCTACTGCAACAACAATATCAACAAAGAGCGCAGGTCCAGAATGCCTTACACGAGTTCTCTTACACTCAAGAACTCCACTTATTTTCTCAACTCTTTGGACTATCTCTTCCTGTAATCCTTTAGGAGCTGTATCAGTAAGCGCATCAAAAGTCCTCCTTCCAAGTCGATAAGAAACTACAAAGATGATTATCGCCACACCAATTGCTGCAAATGGATCTGCTATTGGTATATCAATCCAAACAAATCCAAGACCCAAAAGAACGACAATAGAACTAATCATATCCGTGCGGAAATGTAGAGCATCTGCTTCAAGAGCTTGGCTCCCATGTTCTTCAGCAGTTTGGTAAAGGATATGACTTTGCTGGTAAGTCACGACAACTCCTATTATCATAACGAAAATGCCCCAAATGGATGCCTCTGGCCACTCTTGTAGTTCAATTCTTCTCCAAGCCTCAATAATTATCCATATTGATGTAAACCAGAGGATTATCGTTTCTGATAAGGCCGCAAAGTTCTCGATTTTTCCATGCCCATATTGATGATCTGAGTCAGGAGCTTTTGAGGCTCTTCTTACTGCTACAAGAGTTATTCCCGCTGCTACAAAATCAAGGCCACTATGAAGCCCTTCAGATATGATACCTATAGAGTTTGTAAGAATACCAATGACTAGCTTCAAGACTGTAAGTGAAGCTGCAGCTATAACCGATATTAGAGCAACTCTCTTAACCTTTTTACGATCATCTATTACCTGGTCTTGTCCTGACATATTGAGGCGCCTACAAGGTCAAGATATAACGATTACTGAAGATACGAGATTTTGGGTAATGTTATATCATCCCAGTCAGAACTCATATCAGCGTGGACATGGGACATATGCGTATGATGGTGTAGTTCATGAAGTATCGGACTGAGGATATCCAATCGCCCCCGATTGTAAAGCTGATTGAAGCGGCTAAGAAGTATATCTCCTCTCCGGATTTCTTGAACTTAGGTCAAGGACTTCCAGGACATATTCCTCCAGAAGGATCATTAACAGCTCTACGTGATAGATTATCTCACCCCGCAACACATCTCTACACACCAGACGAAGGATTATTAGAACTGCGTGAGGAACTCGCTCTTTATCTACGTCAGAAATCTGGAATAGATGTTAATCCGCAGAATGAACTTGTGATTACTGCAGGTGCAAACAATGCATTTACAGGTGCAATCTTGACAATTCTAGGACCAAATGAAAATGTAATCATGCCCACGCCATATTATTTCAACTCAGTTATGGCTGTTAAACTTGCAGGGGGCCATGTCGTCGAAGTCCCAGTTGACAATGAATTCCAACCACATGTGGAGAAAATAGAGGCTGCAATTGACAATAAAACACGTGCAATCTGTTTGATATCTCCAAATAATCCGACGGGAGCTGTCTATGGTAAAAAAGTGATCAATCTGATAGTGGATTTATGTATTCAACATGATATCACACTCATCTCAGATGAAACATATTCAAGAATGGTTTTTGATGGAGCTGACCACTATAGTCCCCGTTCTCGTCGAGATGCTGAAGAACATGTTCTAACACTTGGCAGTTTTTCGAAAGACTTTGGAATGAGTGGTTGGCGTGTGGGCTATGTGGTTGGATCAGCAGCTTTTACGAAGGAATTCCTCAAGGTTCAGGATACCGTTTCCATATGTGCTCCTACTGCAGGACAGATGCTTGCTTTAGAGGTCCTGAAGGAAGGACTAGACGAGGTTGAGAAAGAGCTTGGACGATTAAACCTTCTGAGGGATCTTGCATATCTAAGATTGCGAGAGATTGATGCATTTGAACCAGTATACACCAAAGGCACATTCTATCTCTTTCCACGTGTGAAAGGTTGTTTAGACTCTCGAAAACTTGTGATGGAAATTCTGCAATCTACTGGGACATTGATTTTACCCGGGTCTATATTTGGAAATCCAGGAGAAGGTCATGTGCGTATCTCCATAGGCCCTCTCACACCTGAAGCTGTTGATGAGGCATTTGATCGTTTATCTGGCTTCTTCAACAAGAGTTAATGATACTCGTACATCTCCCATTCCCAATCAGTAACAATTTGACTAGTGTATTCCCTCCACTCTTCTCTCTTCAATTCGACGTAAGTTTTCAAAATTTCTGGGCCCACAACCTTACTGATTACATTATCTCTTTCTAACGCGTCAAGAGCTTCATCCAATGCAGTTGGAAGAATTATAATTCCGAGTTTGTCCCTTGCCTCATCTGTCATTTTAAAAATATCCTCGTTACGAGGCTCAGGCGGAATTAACTTCCTACTGATACCATCCATTCCTGCAGCAATGATTGCAGTGAAAAGAAGGTAAGGATTAGCCATTGGGTCTGGAGACCGAAACTCTATTGCGGCATTATCACCAGAGCTAAACATTGGAACTCTAATCAGAGCTGTCCTGTTCATCATCCCCCATGTGATGTATACAGGTGCTTCATGATGGGGTACAAGCCGTTTGTATGAGTTAATTGTTGGATTTGCAAAGGCTGTAATTGCTGGTGCATGTTCAATTAAACCTGCTATGAACATTTTAGCTGTATCAGATAATTCTGATGTTTCGCCAACACCAAACAGATTCTTGTCCCCATCCCAGAGCTGCAAGTGACAATGTAAACCGTTACCAGCCTGACTTTCAAATGGTTTCGGCATGAAAGTCACATCAATCGCTTGACTTTGGGAAATCGATCTAGCAAGATTCTTGAAAATCAGAATGCTGTCTGCCATTTTCTTTGCATCAGCGTATTCAAGTTCAATCTCTTGCTGAGATTCACCAACCTCGTGATGAATCACTCTTGGTTCTATACCTAGAGTTCCTAGTGCTGATGCAATGTCCAAAAGTATGTCCATTCCTGGACTATGGGGAAAGGTGTCAGCGTACCCAGCTTCATCAAAGGGTTCACCATCTGGTGTAATAAGATGGAACTCAGGTTCTACTTTCACTTTAAGCTGCAATTCTCCTTGCAGTAGCTCATCACAGGTTTTGTGCAAGAGTCCTCTACTGTCTAAGGGGAAGTATTCTGTGTCTTTTGCAGCCTTCTCTCTCACAAAACACATTACAGCCGCTGTCCGATGTGCAACAAATGGAAGCTCTATCAATGATGTAGGATCGGGAACAAGACGTAAATCTGAAGATTCAACAGTTGCTAGTCCAGTTACCGAGCTGCCATCACAACTTGTGCCCCTCTTCAAAGATGGATCTTTAGCAACTGCTTCAAGATTTTGTACCGGCTTACAGGGTACAATCATTGCCTTCATTCTACCAAGTAGGTCCGGAAATCTTAGTTCAATAAATTCAATCTTTTCTGACATCATCAAACCACCAGAGAGCCGCCTATTTGCTCAAGCCTTCTCACGTTTTAAGTCTTGGTTCAACCCCAGAGTTCTTTATACCATCCTTCGGCGTCATCTAATTCTAGTCTAATAGACCCGGAAGCAACACTTACTTCATCGCCCTCTCTAATTTCAAAATTCAAACCAGCAATTCTGATACCCTTCTTCTCAAGGTGGACATTACCGATATTGCGAGCATGCATTGTGGCTACCATCTTTCCTCCATTCATAACAAGCAGTTGGTCAATATAAGACACAACGCACTTCATCTTGAACTTGCTATCCTTGAAGTCACCCATATGAATCTCCAAATTGCTAAACTCTGCTTTTACACTCTCTGCAATCATCGGTTTCACATCACCTTGTTTTGACCTACCTTCTTATGAATCTCATTATCATGATAATCTTCCGGAAGACAGATAGTTGCTCGTGCAAAAAAGAGGAATGAGATTGATGAAAAAAGGGCTTCATATTGGAACAAGTGGTTGGTCGTATGAAAAGGACTGGAAGGGAATTTTCTATACAGCCAGAGGATCACTACTGAAGCAGTATCTTAACTATTTCAATACAGCAGAGATTAACTCAACATTTTATGCACTTCCACAGCCAAAATTTGTGAAGCATTTGGCGTCATTAGATGAGGATGTATTCTTCACTGCCAAATTTCCAAAAAAGGTCACACATGATACACGCCTGGACCTAACAGGAGAGGGTGGCGAAACTCTCAATGAATTCTTCAGGTTAATTGAACCACTTCATGGTCGTGTTCCTGTTCTTCTTATTCAACTTCCACCTTGGAAGATATCAAAGATGGCAGACCTGGAAACCTTTCTCTCAGCACTAAACCCTTCCTTTCGTTATGCAATCGAATTTAGGGATGAATCATGGCTAGTTAGGAAAGTCTGGTCGTTACTAGAAAACTATGGCATTGCGAATGTTATTGTTGATGAACCAAAGCTCCCCATTGACCTTCGCATCACTGCTGACTTCTCTTACATCCGATGGCATGGACATGGAACGAATCCTTGGTTTAACTATAGATATTCAGTTGAGGAACTTGAAGAGTGGGTGCCTCATCTGGAAAAAGTGACGAACAGTGTTGAAACCACTTTTGGCTACTTCAATAATCACTTTGCTGGTAATGCTCCCTTAAATGCGTTCCAGATGCTATCAATTCTGAAGAGGATAACTCCAAAGCAGCAAGTGAAGCTCGATCGTATGCTAAAAGCTGCAACTATAACCCAAGCAACGCTTGAAGAGTTCTAATTTGTAATAGCCTAGCAGTTTTTTTTAAATTCTTAGTAGAGAAGCTATTACCCCAAAGCCAAAATTCCGATTTGTAACTATTATTACTCCATTTCAAATCTTTCCAGACATTGTGACAGCTGCAATGTCTTCAGAATTCATGTATGTGTTGCTTGCAATGGTTGCATACTGGTTGAACAGCAAGAGAAGTGTTGTTACATGACAAACATGTTTCTGCATAGATGAATTAGTTAGCTCTGACTTTTGGGGATGCAATATCCATCTCGAAAGTCTGTCTACCCGAAATGCCTAAGGTTATAAGGACTCCCTTTGATGTTAGAATGCACAAAGTGAGAAAGGAAGAGCTAGGTTGGCATACAACTATACTAAGCCAGAACTTTTACTCTGGTATTGATGTATCTGCTTTTTCAGCAATCACAGACTTAGTCTGTTCGATATACTATACTCACAAGAGCAGGATATAAACAATGGAAAAAATGAAACTTAATTCTAAGATAGGCTACACTAGAAGTCGTGTAATTAGCGGACATGGGCCTCATAGAATATTGGAAATGAAGCAGCAAGAAATGCTGGAAAGGCTAGCTAAAGAAGAAATCAAAGAAGTAAAGGTGAGCAAATGAGTACAAGAAATTACGACCACTGTTCTTGTGGTCACAAACGTGAGAATCATGAAGACTTCAAGGATGGATGTTCTAAGTGCACTTGTGAAGTGTTTCATAGAGGCATGATTCATAATTCTATATAAATCGTAATCGAAGTCCATCTCAAAAGCCTAATAAGTAGACCTATGCCCCCTTAGCTTAGGTAAAAGGGGAGTCTAAATAAAACTATCAAGCAACTCCCTCATGTCCAATGTTTGATAGCAATTCGAATCAAATGCAATAATGGGTGAGCATAATGATTGAGTTCTCCTTCATTGTAATCACGGCTCTACTCCAGCAGAGTGTAAAAGAATTTCTTTTTGCTGTCTTGGCAATCAACCTATGGATTCATTCCATTCTTATCCTTTCTTTCATTGGAGTTGCTTGGAATCGAAATAGCTCACAACTAGGTGCTATCAAAGCAGGAAAGGTTGTGCTTGGTCTTTATGTTGTATTTCTGGTCATTGATTCGCTGATCTACAGTGTTGAGATACTATATGGAGGCATGCCTCCCTTTTTGGGGGGTATGATCATTCTTATTCTTTATAATCCGGTTTGGTTCTTTATCTTCTTCACTCCTCCTCTCCCACTAATGTATCTTGATATCCAGCAGCCAGAATCCTCAGGAGTCTACAGTTCGCTGTCTAACTCAGCTTTGGCTTTGTTTGTATGGCTGGTAGTGATAGTTATCGCAGTAGGAGCGACAAGTGCGACAATCTTTTACTAATGAATACTCGGATCTTGATTATGTGATTAGTATAGCGCACGTTACCCCTGTGAAATGTGCGAAACATTGCCACCTCAAAAGCCTAATAAGCGACCTTTTGCCTTCTAGCGTATACTTAAACGCATGTCTAATTAAAATCTTCAATTCCAAACTTCTTTCTGTAGCGCGCCCTTGATTGGCTAGATCCAAAGATGTGCAAATAACCAAGGTCAAAGGGAAATCAATTGAACTCTATGTATCAACTCACTAAAGCGGTGATTTGTCATCAATACATGGGAAAGGGATCGATAACTAAAGTACCCAAGTGGGCTTATCTTATGAGTGGTATTCTCATCGTGATAAGCGTTATTCTTGCTTTCGCAATTGTAACTGCTGTGTTTTCACTTCTGGGATTGCACTCCCTTTGGGAGATAGACATCCAAATACTATTACTATATGTCATATTCCCACTTAGTATTCTTACTATACTAATAGTGTTGACAATGGCAATATTGCTGACTAGGAAAAGGGAGAAATCACTACATCAAAACCAGAGAGTTGAGTTTCTTGAGAGGAGAATATGCATGTTGTTTACTGCCATCTCGAAAGCCTAATAAGCGGACCGAAGCTCGTTAGCATAGTTAAAACGGCAAGCTAAACAAATCTGCTTAGCGTCTCGTCCCTGTTTTCGTAGAATTTGAAGAAGTAGAATATTCCTGCTGCAATGACGTATGCAACACGTTCATCATCATAGAAATCTTGTTCTCTTAGAATGATATGAACGAATTCATGGAGCAAGGTGAACCAGCTGTAAGGTGTTCTGATTTCATAGTCCTTCTCTTCATATCCACTAATATAACCGACATCAAGTGTGGGATCAAGAGTAAAGCGAATCACTGTATCACCAAAGACATTACTCGCAATTGACTCAAAGACATTAACAATATCTCCACCATTTGACCTAGCACTGATGTAGACGTTGAACATCTTCTCATATTGGTCTTTGAACAGAGAGCATTCCATTGCTAGTTCAACTGACTTATTGAGGACATCATTGAATGTAGGAACTCTCCTATGCTGTTTCTCAAAGACTTCAAGGAAGTACTTCATTTTCCTCATTAGTCTAACACCTATTTGATGTTGGAGAGAATCTTCTGGATATCGACTTGGATATTTCTCATGTGCCAATTTCTAGCCTCCATCTGTAACGAAGGATTGGCGTGAGTTATTCTTCCTGAACAAAGTGTGACACGCGTAATTCGGAAGTGTTCTCCCTACAAGACCGCACTGAGAGGCTGGAAATATGACTGAAAAAATAGAAACTGAAGTACAAGAGGGACTTTTCATCTGCAGTGTTTGTGGTGGGAAGTCCTACAAGACCGAGAAGACTGAACAAGAGCGTCTTGACAAGCAGATGTGCTCAAGTTGCTATGGAAAAATGACCTACCAGCAAGACAGAGTTGATTCTGTTGTTAGGAGATTGGAGGATGGCTTCACAAAGATTACTTCCTCAGACGTGAAAGTATCTCTTATTGAGCAGGTTGCCAAGATTCTCAAATCACATCAGAAGAAGTGAGGGTTATTCCCTCATTTCCACTTTTTCGGAAGAATTCTTGATGTGGACACTCTCGAATCTTGGAAAGAACCAATATTTCTCTCCCAAGGATGACTTGCGAACTATTGGATGAATATCGCTACCACTCCTAGAGGTCAGGAATTTGGATGCTAGTTTGAGAGGGATATTTCGCAAATCTCCTTGTTTACAAATGGTGGGATTCACATGAGTCTAAACAGAAGCAAAGATGAACTCATCAAAGATGATGTAGGAATGCTAGACGAAGGTGCAATGACATCTAGGTATGGTCGATGTCCTCAGTAAGTTATGATAAGAAAGTTAATCCTAACTTATTAGCTGGGGTTAAATTACTGTATGTGGAAAGAATCCGCTACCTAACCTATGATTGAATCTAAGGCTAATTGGTTCGATTCTGACCAGATTTTGTTCTGCTGGGTCGGGCACAGAACCAAGAATACCGATATTCTGTTTAAGAAAGCATAGAAGCAATCAAGCTTCCTTGTTGGTCAGTCACTCATTCTCCTCTTGAGAAGCGGCTGGATAACAAGCAGCACACCTAGTGACAAAAAAGTGATAGGTATTGTCCAAAGCCATATGTCACTAGGCGTCGTTACAGCATAGGCATATGTGCTTGTGTCTTGAAAGCTAATCAAAATGAACTCTTTGTCTTGATCTGCAAGATATGTATAGACACCATCATAGTACACATCATGAGGAGCAGCGTTCTCATACTCTGCTATAAGGGTAGGATTTTCGGGGTCTGTTACATTGAGAAGCTTTGCACCCTCCAGTAAATCAGCAAGTGCAAGACATTCACCATTTCCGAAGACCCCATAGATTTCACCAATTTCGTTGTATGAGCTTAGAAACGCTGGATCTTCTGGCGATGAGATATCGAGTATCCTGACACCCATGTAATGACATCCTAAATACAGGGTTTCTTCATATACACTGATGTCAAATGCACTATTAGTATAGGGTACTGTTCTGATAGCGTCAGGAGATGTGGGGTCGCTGACGTCAACTACCACAAGGCCATCAGAATCTGCAACATACGCAACATCTCCAATCACGAAGACATCAAGGCAGTAAGAACCAACTTCAAGACTACTAAGAATTGATGGGTCGGATGAATCGCTGATATCAATGATTTGTAGAATCCCACTCAATTTCACTACATAGACATGGTTTCCAGTGACAAAGAGATTCTGGATACCATCCACAGACGAATGCACTTCGAGGATTTCAGGACTCAAAGGAGTGCTGATGTCAACGATGGCAAGGCCTTCGGAAAGCGCTCCGACATACAACGTATCATTGATGACCTCCAAACCAAAAGCACCATGGTCGAATTGAATCTGGGTCACACGAATAGGATCATTATGGTTGTGGATATCAATAACAACTACACCATCATTGTTTGAAACATACGCAAATTCATCATGAATTTCTAGGTCATATCCGATTGACAGTCCTGGAACTGTGACATCAGGATTAGTTACAACGTTCACCAGAACTGCTGATAGAAGTCCCAAGATTATTAGTATGACAGTTAGAACACTTGTCTTTGAAGGCATTATCAAACGCTTAATCGTTCTTTGTGCATTCTAAAAAGAAGCTTGCTTGACGCAATATTCGTCGTATGATTTGGAACTAGAATATCATTATTGATAATCCAATGGAAAAATCTTCACTGCAAGAAGGTTGTTCCCTACCAAGGAACACTGACGAAAATCTTGGATAGTGGAGATGAAAAATGGGTGGGTGAATTTGACCTGACTTGTCCTTCATGTGGATACAAGCACGAAGGAAATGTTAGAGAAGTTCTCTTCTTCCCATAGACTCTCCATTCTTCACCTTCTCTCTAACTCCTATTGTGCACCATTAAAATCCCTCAAAAACTGATTTGCCTTTCAGCGTACACGAATATGCAGAGTAGTGCCATCTCGAAAGCCTAATAAGCGGACCAAAGGCACGAACCCGAGTCAGGTGAATAACCGATGAGCTTTGATATTATTGCTGAGCCTACTGTAAGATCACCAAGAAACGGCCGCCCAAAAAAGGGTCGTGGTTTTAGTATTGAGGAAACTAAAGAAGCTGGTCTCACTATTGATGATGCTCGGCGCATGGGTCTACTTGTGGATTTGCGAAGGAAGACCGCACATCCTGAGAATGTATCTGCATTAAAACAATACATGAAGGATCTCGAAGAACTCATTGCCAAATTGGCTGAAGAAGAAGCACCAATCAAAAGCGCAGATGATGCAGCAATGGAACTCTCAACTCTGAGAGCAGTCAAACCTGCTGAGGCCAAACTCCTTGTTAAAGCAGGCATCCTGACTTTTTCCGATTTAGCTTACTGTGATATTCCAAACGTCGTGAAGAAGACAGGTATCGAAGAAGAACGTATCACTGCTATGGTTAAGGCAGCTCTAAAGAAAGTCTAGAGCATCAGAGGTCTTTACTTGGAGCTGAGCGAGTTGGATTACACTCGACTCATCTCTATTCTGAACAATCCCAAAGACGTTGGCTATCCTGTTGTTTTACCTGATTTCTTTGTGGATCATTTCGTGATGGTCCAGTCGCTTGACAAGTTAATTGATGGTTTGAAGCAGCTAGCAAAACAGGGAGGGGGCAATCTGCTTGGGAATGAGCAATTTATTCGAAGAGGTGGTAATGCTGTAAACACAGCTTCAGCACTCCACACTCTTGGCCTTCAGCCTAAACTAATTGCTACTACTGATGGCCATGGAGCCTCCCTACTAAAAGCCCTTGTTCATCCCGAATTGGACCTGAGCCATATTCATGTGGATGGTCGTCTGTCTTCTACTGTTTCAATAGAAACAGAATACCAAGGTCGAAATGTCAATCTTATGATTAGCGATAGTGGCTCTGCAAGAGAATTCTCATTTTCAAATCTCACTAGCGAGGATATCAACGCCATTTGTGGGTCTAGTCTTGTTGCTCTAGTCAATTTGAACCACAATAAGAAGGGTTCAGAACTAGCACATGATTTGTTTCAACTTGTCAAAGAATCTTCTAGATCTATTACGTTCATGGATATGGGCGACCCTTCTAGCAATCCTGAACTAGTGAAGAAGCTCATCACTCAAGTAGTATCCAAAGATTTGGTTGATGTTTTTGGATTGAATGAAAATGAAGTTGGTTGGGTGGCTCGGTCGATTTCAGATGATTCCTCACATTGGCGAGATGTTCAATCGAATCCTACTGACTGGCTTAAAGCTGCCCAGTTTGTATCAACAGAAACACGAGTTCAAATCGATTTACATACTCCCCATTTCACAGCAACAATAAAGGAAGACGAAACAATAACTGTACCATCCTTTTCTGTGGAGAGTCGAGTCGTTTGTGGCGCAGGTGATGCTTGGAACGCAGGAAACATTTACAGCATTCTTCAGAACCTACTGCCTGAAGATCGATTAATATTAGCAAACGCCGTTGCTGCTCTTTATGTTTCATCCGCTTCAGCAAAACATCCTCACCTAAAAGAAATCGTGAAATTTTTAGAGGACCAACCTTTGATTTCAGGAGATGGTAAAAAGTTACTTAAATTGCAGTGATAGTCGTACCATCAATATATGCATCGTTTACAAGGAGTCTGACCATTGGAACTAGAGCGTGTACTGACCAAGCTAAAGTTTGACGAATCGGTTAGTGGATATGCTCTCATTACAAGTGATGGTCATCCTTTCCTATCATTTTCTCTACCAGATGATGTTTTACCTCAAATCAAAGGCACACTCAAGATTCATGGTGCGGACTTGAAACTAGTAAACATCATGACTGGTGAGGGGACTGTTATACTAGCTAGAGTTGATCCTAAATGGGTACTTGCAGTACTTTTTGAACCTGATTTTCAACTTGGTGGTGCATTATCGAGGACCAAGGCTGTGGTTGATTTGCTTATACAAGTGGATCTTCCGCCTCCACCAACTTCAATAGAAACTACAGATGAACCGATTACAATTGAAGATGAGCCCGAGCCCGAAGCAGTTACCGCAGCAGCTGATGAAGCAGAGGCTATTATACCTCCAGAACCAGAGGTCATTCCCAAAGAATTCCTAACATTGGAATCTGAGATATCAACTCCTTCTGAGCCAATTGAAACATTACCTGAAGAAGAAATAGTTGTTCAACATGGTTGTGTTGTTCACCGTGGTGACAATTACAGTCATAGTATGACCCTTGATTCAGAGTTAAATAATCAAATCAAGAAAAAGTTCGCTAATATTGGCATAGACATACTGCTTGTTGTTGACGAGAAAATGACAGTTTATAAAATCGCTGAACACTTGTCTCGCTCACTGGAGAAGATTACTGAGATTGTAGCATGGTGTGTTGAAAGGAAAATTCTCTGGATAGAATGTCCAGAGGAACAGGAGCCGAGTCAGAGGGAGATTATCGAGTTACCTCTATTCGAGGGTAATATCGACAAGGTAAAGAAAAAACATCGGCCTGTTCTACAATTATGCGACGGAAAGAGGACTTTACAAGAGATTGCAACTGAGATTGGAATACCCTATTTTGAAGCTCTACAGAGTATACTTCCGTATCGAGGAAAATCTCTCAAGATTATAAGAACTGACAAGGTTTCACGATACTAGAATTGTAAACAGAACAGATGTTGAAACTCATCTCTTTACATCTTTCAGAAGATAGACTGCTGAGATAGCTGTTTGAATAAGAATTATATCGTTGAAATTGTAATCAGTTTTATTCTGCAACAATTGACGGAGTCTGAAATAATTATGGGAATAAAAGGCAAAATTGCTTGGTCGTTCATGACACCAAAAGTGAGTAGAGTGCTCTTCCAAGCCAACTACCGCGAGCTGATGAATCTTCTAATGAGTACAAGTGAAACCGTTGAGATGATTAACTTCAAGATGAAGGATATTGGTTTTCGAGTTGGTGAAACGCTACTCATGGACTATGCAGATCGGATACGCGAGCATGCAGGATCATTCCATCAATTTGCAAATACACTCCAACTTGCATACAAAGTAAACTCAGGTCAGGAATTTTCAGACGTCTGGGTTAGTGACGATAGACGGACAATCAAATTCACTGATGCAGATTGCCCAATCTGCGCAGGAGTTCATATTACAGATATGCCAGGTTTGCAGTATTGTGTTATCGTTAGTGGTGTATTTGATGCAGTCATGAAATTGAGAGGCTTTCAGGCTGAAAGTTTCCAAGAGTCCTGCAGAGCTCTGGGTGACGAAGTCTGTACTTGGACACTTACCCTTAGGTAGGACACTGCGATTATTATCGCATATCCTATCGACAGCTCATATGGCATAGGTATAAAACCTAATAACCCAACATAGATTTGTAGAATAACCATTAATGGAGGACCTCATTTGGGTCAAGGTCTAGGCACGCTATTAGGTCTCATAACTGCATTTGCAATTACGTTCATAGTACTTACTTTTGGAACCTACATGCCCAACGATCTCATCTCAGGAATCATAGTTGATGACTTTCTGAGCTATAATGATCTTGAAATACGACTTGCTGTGGTGGGTACAGTTCTGTATCCTTCCCCTGGCTTTCTGGGTACTCCCAGTCTAGGAGCGCTCGTCGATTATGGTGCTGAAGGTTGGAGTGTTCTCATGTTCCTTGCATGGGGAACTGGTGGACTTATCGCGGGACTAGCTGCAAAGGATTTCTTACCTGGTGTGATGGCTGCAGTTATTGCTGCTGTTATCGGTGCTTTTCTGACATGGTTGTTATTCTTCATGATATCACCCGCTTTCAATATCACAGCAATTTTTCAACCAGCGTCAATGTATCTTATGCAAGCTGCACTTGAGGGTACAATTTACCCCGCAATCGCGTGTACAATTGGTGGACTTCTTGGTGGCGGAATATCTCGGGATCGCTAGTTCTGGTTTAATTGTTTACCACATTCAGAACATATCATTGGTCTAGATTTGAAGACAGCCCCACATTCACAGATAGTTTCAATCTTTTCAGGAATTGGTTGTTCAGTTTCTCTCTGTAGACTGCGAATTACTACTGCACTGGGAAGAGCTGAAGGAAGTGCAAGCAGTGAAGCAATCAAGGAGGTAGTGAAGTGATAGAGCAAACCAATATTTCTACTAGGATCTGTCCAAAATGAAGAATTAGCAGGGTCTAGAAGGAATGATGCTAGTGCAAATATAGAAAGGATTAGACCAACCCAAAGTGTAGAACGCAATGTATTCCATCCGACTTTCGAAAAAGGTCCAATGATAAGACCTACTACTATCCACGATACAGCGTAAACTAGAGTGAAACTAGGATTCAAAATTGATGAAAATGTGGATTGGAGTGCATAACTACCAGCTAAAAGAGGCCATGCTAGTCCAACCGGGCTAAGATAGATTGGTTGTACTAGTCCTAGAAAACCCACTATGATGTATGAGCCTACGATAACAGCTGCAAAACCACTCAGACTGTTTCTCATTCTATTGATTCGACGGACACTCTCTCCTCTTAACAGTTATTGACAGTGAATTCGCATAATTTATCATTCCATCACCACAATCCTTTTACGACGACTCTCAGAAGAAAGCGATGTACCGGTAGGTTATGGTCCGAATTGAGTCTGTGAGATGGTAATTATGGCAAAAGATTTGGAGCGAGCTCTTTCCAAACTGAGATTTGATGACCAAGTATTAGGTTACTCTCTTATGACAAAGGTTGGAAGACCATTTGTCAGTTTTGCGTTTCCTGATGAATTATTCCCACGAGTGAAAGATAGCATATCATTATACAAGACTGATTTACGACTCATGACAATTGATACTGATCGTGGATTGGTTGTTCTTTCACCAGTAGATGAAAACTGGATTCTCACAGTTCTTTATGTTCCAGAGCTCCAGCTTGGGCTAGCAATTGCAAAAACAAAGAATGTTTTGAGATTGCTTGAAGGCATCGAGCTCCCACCACCTCCTGAGGAGTTTGAAGAATCTAGTGAATCTAATTTACAAGTTCTTGAGAGTATAGCTATTCAAGCCGCCTCTGTTGAATCCCCTGCAGTCCCCAAACCTACAACAACACCAATAGTTGAACCTATTCCAGAATCAACTATAGAAAAACCCATTGAAGAACCAGCTCCAATTGAAGTCCAACCAGAACTCTCCCCAGATGACTTCAATGTCCAACCAAGCACAGTACCTGCTCGAGGATCTGCATATGCAGCAGCTCTATCTTTGGATTCAACACTATATTCAGAAATGAAAACCCTCTATCGCAATTTTGGTTTTGATGTTCTCATGCTTGTTGACGGATCAAATAGTGTGGAGAAAATCGCAGATTCCATGTTTCAGCCTAATAATAGAGTTATTGAGCTTCTAAAATGGGGTGCATCCAAAAAAATTATTGAAGTGCCTCAAGTGACTGAAGAAGATTATGAATCTGCAGCACAACCGAGTAAAATGGGTCGCTATGTTAAGTGCCCTCATTACGATGGAGATATGTCTAAAGTAGCAACCAACGATCAACTAATTATTAGGTTATGTGATGGCACTCGCACAACTGAACAGATTGCTGAAGAATTGAATATCCCCGTACCTAAGGTTGTACAATCTGTTGCTAAATATCGTAAATATGGACTCAAGTTGATTGGCAAAACAGTCTAGTATGAAAAAGAGGATAGATCATTATGCCTAAGATTAACAATCCCCTATTGATTAGCCTCTATTCTCACTATGTTGACAAGGTTCTTTCAGAAACAGAGAGCATTGAAGAGGCTAACCAGAAACTTAGAGATCTCGGACGTGAAATCGGTCAACAGGTCTATCTCAACACAGAGATTGTTGAAAAAGCAAAAGAAAGCGTGACAACTCGTGAAGACGTAGCAAAACTAATTGAGGTAGTTCATCGAGTGCTATATGATAAAAAGCCAAACGATGTTGACATGAAAACAGCCAGAGGTTCAGTAAGAATCACTGATGACAGTTGTGTTTGGTGTCAAGAAGTAAATCTTGAGGGAATGCGTGGTTTTGGCTATTGTGAGGTATTCAGTGGAATTCTTGAGTCTGTGCTTGAGTTCAAGGGTGTAGATGCGAAGGTTTTCCAAGAGATGAGTCGTGCCACTGGAGCTGATGCTTGTATTTGGAATGTTCGTTTAGTTTAGTAATATCACAATAAAGCACTTAACAAGTATTTTTGATTATTCAAAAATAACGGGGACTAGGAAATGTCAGAATCAGAGAAAGTAATACCTTGGTGGCAAGGTCGCCGTCTAAAAGAACGCGAATTGATGCTTGCTTTTTTTGCAAAGACTTGGAATACAATTGGTAGCAGAATCGCTGTTATGTTTCCAGATAAAGTCCGCGACTTATACTACTCTGCAGGGCGTCTTGCAGGGCTAGAGGCTCAAAGAGAATACTTCAAAGTAGGAAAGCAAAAACCGCCGGGTGATTTCAAAGGCATAGTTGAATTCATCAAGATGACTCTAGAAACTCTTATCGTCCCATTTGGTGATATTAAAATCGCAAAGCTGTACAAGTTATGGTTGGATGAAGAAGCTATCATCGAAATCGATGACAATCCTTATGCCTCTGGATACCAAGCTGATGAGCCTTCTTGCTTCTTTTTGAAAGGGTTTATCGAAGCTGTCCTCGAGTACTTGACAGATTTCAATAGAATCGAGTATGAGAAATTGATAGTAATTGAAGACACGTGCCAATCCATTGGTGAAAAAACATGCACGTTTAAGATTACTATGACTTACCCAGCTCGTGGTCCATCATAGATTATTAGTGCAAGTTTTCAACAAACTCAGTGCTTAACTACAAAACCATAATAGGGTTTGATGGTGGTAGTACGTTCATGAACAGACGATTCACCAAAAGAATATTCATTGGACTATCCCTTGTGCTTCTTACATGGGGTATCATTGGTGTAGTTCTAGCTAATTCTGGTGTTGGTGAAATTGAGTCTGCAGCTATGGATCTTTCTCCTTCTCTGGATATAAATAGAGAATCTCTGGAAATATACTCATTCTTGATTTCCAGTGCCACAAGTGTCAATGTATCTGTAGACGTTCAGCTAACAACCTGGAATTCGGGTGGGACCAATATTGCATGGTCTAACTCAATGTACACTGCATTAGAAGTAGGCTTGTTTACACTAGCCATAGGTACTGTATCACTGGATAGAAGAGAAGATCGTCGTTTAATGAAGCTCCGTGACCGAATCATGTATGAGGTGACAATAAATCCTGGTATTCATTTACGTGAGCTTCATAGAATAATTGGGTGTGCGATGGGAGCACTCCAATATCACCTAAAATTCCTAGAACAGGATGATCAAATCGTTTCACTTCGCTCTGGTAATGTCAGACACCTATTCTCACCAGACTTCTCTTCTGATGAGAATGTGATGAAACTTGCCGCTATCGCTCGCAACCCTACTGTGGGATCAATTCTAATTGAATGCGCGAAAAATGGACGGACAACTCAGGCTGAGATTAGTAGAACACTAGAAGTAGACAAGAGTCTGATATCTTACTACATTAGTGGTCTGCTGAAAGCTGATATTCTGCGTTCCATCAAAGTCTTTGGTCGCGAAAAACCAGTGATTCTGACTGATTGGGCTCGTTCAGCGATTGATGTTCAAGGCATTTTGGTACAATGATTGTTCGACCCCTATCCTTATCTTGGGAATAACATCATTCGCCATTACCCTGAGGCGGTCAAAAATGGCTGATGATGATTATCTTGATGCGATTGACTATACTAAAGACAACCTTGATGTTGAGGACTTATCCGAGATACGACATGCAGTCATGCTAAAGGATGTCTATCGAACCTATAAAATTGGCAAGGAAGAGATTGTGGCTTTAAAGGGAGTGTCTATTGTAATCGACCAAGGTGATTATGTGGTCATTTCTGGAAAATCTGGCTCCGGTAAAACAACCATGCTGAACATCATTGGAGCTATCGATATAGCGACTTCAGGTCGTGTGTTCGTCATGGATGTACCAATCAATGATTATGATGAATCATTTAGATCAACCTTCAGACTTGACAATACAGGATTCATCTTTCAGAGTTACAATCTTGTTTCAACACTGACCGCGGTTGAAAATGTCATGTTTCCAATGCAACTCTCTTCGAAGAGTCAATCTGAATTGAGAGAGGAGGCTATCAGATTACTGGAGGATGTTGAGATGGGTCATAGAATAGATCACCTTCCTTGGCAGCTTAGTTCGGGTGAGCAACAGAGGGTTGCCATTGCACGCGCTATGGCAAATGATCCTCCAATCATCTTGGCAGATGAACCAACAGCTAATCTCGATGGTGATAGTGGACAAATGATTCGAGATTTGCTAGCAAAGTTGAACGAACAAGGGAAGACTGTGATTGTGATGACCCATGATGAAGGTATTATCAATAGAGAAGAAGTACGTCATTTCATTATGGAAAATGGAGAGTTAAATCAGAATGTCTGAGCATCAGGTCTACGCATCAAAAGACCTCAAACGGCGTCCATTTCGGACAACTCTCACATTGTTCTCTTTGACAAGTGCTGTGACTGCTACTACATTCGTCTTCCTGTTTGGAAATGTCCTTCTCGATGTGACTTCCTTTGCTGTTGCCAATGCAGTGTCAACTTCATTTGGAACATTCTTCTCAACCTTTGTTTGGACTATTCTCCTCCTAGTTTTTCTACTCGGTGTGATTGTTGTATCTACTACGGTATCTCTCGAAATGGTGACTCGACGCCGTGATATTGGCCTCATGAAAGCGATTGGCACACTCCTCGATACAATCTTTGACTTCTTCATGGCTCAATCAGTAATTATTCTCCTTGCGAGTATCCTTCTTGGTCTTTCCTTTGGAACAGGGCTCTATCTTCTTGGGATGATTTGGTTGAGTAATGTTGTACCTGGTATGGTCCTCTCTGGGGTTTTTCCCTATCTACAGATTGCTATACTAGCTGTAGCTCTTATCTTTGCGGGATATTTCTCAGCTCAGAAGCCAATTTACGACACCGTTCAAGAACCACCTTCACTTGCACTAAACCCTGAGGTTGGTACCAAAGTCAGAGCTGCTGGATATCTAGACAACCTTGGACTATCCTTTCGAATAGCAACAAAAGGGAGTGGAAGGCGGATGAAAGGCACTCGTAGAACCATCCTCTCCTTATTCCTGAGCTTTACAATTGCATCTCTACTTTGGATTGGTGGGGGGGTAGTTCACACAACATCAAATGATTATGTGTCTCGTTCAATGGGGGAAAATGTCGTAGCAATCGGGAGTCCTGAACTATTGGATCAATACTATGATGCATATTCACTGTACGGCTCACCACTCAATGCAACTTTCAATTATGTACAAGGCTCAAATATGATACCTGATGCATTGGTTACGGATCTTGAGGATGTATTAGGAGTAAACGATGTTGAGTCCCGTCTTGTAGTATACTCCTCAATAGAAGAGCTGCCCGCCATTATTTGGAACGAGGAATTGGAGCAGTATGAACGCATTGGGCTTGATCGAGTTTCATCAGCAGCTCTTGTTGGGGTTGATTGGGATGATACGATCTCCGATTGGTACTACGAAGGCCGGAGAATTGATGCAACCAATCAAGTTTGGATTGGTGGTAAGATGGCAAGTGATTTCTTTGTAGACCCACTTGTCCAAAATTTGGGTGTTTTGGGTTCTTCCCTTGAGATTAAAGCTCAAGCATTTGACATTCTCAATGGAGGAATGATGGCAATCATGGACCTCTCTTTACTGCAATCATTCTGGGGTGTTTCAGGTGCAAACCTGGCTTTGGTTCAGCTTGAAGAATATGACGAATCTATCATTACGCAACTCCAATCATTAGCGATCACATATGGATTCGATATCTATCGACAGCAAGAAGTATTGGAAGAAAACTTGGGAGCAATTTCAGCTATCTGGGCTCTTCTTAGTCCACTGGCTATTGTAACATTGATTAGTGCGTTTCTAAGTCTGATGAACTATCTGCTAGTTTCAGTATTTGGAAGACTAAGAGACTATATTATAATGCGTTCAATAGGTGCGAAACCTTCATTCATTGCGAAGGTTATGATTGCTGAGGGTTTAGAAATGGGGCTCAGAGCAGGGATTCCCGCCCTAATTGTTGCCACATTTCTTAGTATCTATGCATTGATACCTGAGGCAGCTGTTTCATCGATTGCCTATCTCCCTCTCACTATTGGAACCGTCTTCATTGCAATGCTGGCTGTTGTTATTTTAGCTTCAATCCCAACATACGTATTCTTCGCTACAAGAAATGACCTCATAGTATCTGAATTCTCATCTTGAGGATAATGTTCTTTAGTGTCCAGCCTCGGGGATACCTGAGGAGTGATTGATGACGTCTGCGGAACCTCAAGACGAATTCTCAATTCATTGGATTCAAGACATCGTAGATAGAGTATTGGAACGTGATCCTGATCAATATCTGATTGTGACAGGAAAGAGCATGAGTGGCAGCGTGCATTCCGGTTTCATGAAAGAGATAATCATTGCAGATGTTATCAAACGAGAACTCAAGAAATTAGGAAAAGATGTAAGGACAGTATTCATCGCAGATGACTATGATCCGATTCGGGCATTTCCACCAAGTTTGACTCTCTCTCCTGATGAATACATGGGTGTTCCCTACTCAGATGCTCCAGACCCAAATGGTTGTTGTGAGAGTGTAGCTGCACACTGGACGAATGAGCTTGTTGAAACCTTTCCAGAATTTGGAGTAGATCCTGAGGTTGTATCACAGGCAAAGCTCTACGAAACAAAAGAGATGCTTGATGCAGTTCGCATCTGTCTGAACCACACCGAAACCATCCGGGAGATATTGATTGAATATGTTGCACGAGATTTTGATGAGAAACAGAAAGTAGAGTACATAGAATCCATGAAAACTTGGTATCCTGCTTCAGTTATCTGTTCAAAATGCGGACGAATTCAGTCCGGTGGAAAGGGTTCAATTGTACCCAATAGAGTGACATCGTATAATTCAGAGAGTGATGAGGTTTCCTTCAAGTGTGCACA
>JAEOUL010000008.1 GCA_016839345.1 Candidatus Thorarchaeota archaeon
TATTCAAAACCAGCTTTCAACAACAGTCTGATTAGTTTCTTGCTGTTGATTAGCGGTAAGCGAGTCATCTTTTTCAATAAGACGATTCAAAAATTGCCTTAAATAGCTAATCTAATTATTGGATTTTAGACACTAAGTTCAATGATCAGTGTTGATTTGTTATCCGCTTTCATGATTGGCAAGTACTCATCAATTATTCCGAGATTTCTCGCGTTTACTAACCACAACTCAATTGCTTCTTTGAGATTCTCAATTGCTGCCTCCTCTGTATCGCCAGCAGAAGAAACCTCAATCTCTGGACATTTGGAGACAAAGACGCCACCTTCGTTCCATACTACTACGGTGAGTTGTACTTGAGTCATTATATCATCCTCGAATAATGTGGAATTAAACCCTTTGCTTACCAACTTGAAGTCTCTATGGTCAGAGAAGAGCCAGCGATAGAAGATATCTATCTTATGTCAACACCAAAATCCCTCAAACAACTCCAAGTCTTGTTTTCAGAGGAGCCAAAAGCCCTCTCATTCTTCTTTTCAAATCAAATTCTGTTTTCAAGTTTTAAAAGTGAGATGGATAATTCTACGATTGCTAATCTCGCAGAGATATCCTAACCAAAGAGGTCCTCGAGATCGTCCAAGTCTTCCTCATCATCCTCTTCACCACTCCCCTCTTCTCGAGGTTCATCATCACTTCCATAGTTCAGGATTGCATCGAGGACAATCCGATCTACTTGAGTCGGTTCAGTGTCGGGGGGCTCATCCTTTTCTATTGGATAATCAGTATCGAAGAGCGGTCCCTCAATCTCTTCGACATCTTCATCCGTTTCAAACATGTCCATGATGTTAGGCCTCTTGGGTTCTGTGGCAGCAGGTCTGGAAGCAGTCACCTCCTCGTCTGCGAACTCTTCTTCCATGAGTCGGGTGATAGGGTCAAGTTCATCTGAATCCGTGTCATAGTGTCGTATCGCCCGGTTCAAGGGGTCGGACTCAGTTTCCAGGGCATCTATCCTAGCCGCAATGGTGTCAGCTTCCCCTTTCTTGCCCTGCCCTCGAAGGTTCCACATGAGTGCGGTGAGAAGCTCCTCATCCTTTGGCCGCACCGATACGACGCGTTTCATTGACGCTTCGGCCTTGCTACTATCTCTGGCACGTCTGCAGAGGTAGAGGAGGCGCTCCAATGCGTGATAGTGGGTTGGCTGGAGTTCAAGTCCTCTGGAGTAGGCCTCCATTGCCGCATCCTTCTTTTCCTGTTGCGCAACTATCTGGTCTATCTCATCCAGCATCTCGGCTTGGGTTTCTAGCTCCTCAGCTTTTTTGAACCAGAACTCTGCATCATGTTCATCCATCCAATTATCACCATACCATTCTGTAATATGAATCACTGATTTGCTCTAGTCCTTTCAACCCAACTTATTGGAAAAAACCTTCGGCCATCGTTCATCTTTTTGATTCATACTCCCACTTGCGCCAATATCCTCTCTTAAAATATTCAATGCTGTGCTATCTGACAAGTAAGGTGAGAGTGATTGAGTAGCCGGGATTATTCGTTGACTGCTTGGTGTATTATCCTCTTTCTGCTAATGGCACCATGTTCAGATGCAAATCCAGTTATTGAGTCAAACGATTTGCATCTTTCATCGACGAATCAAAGATCATGCTCTGTACTGACATGCACACTTGACGATTCTGTACTATTTGGAAACAATCAGGATGGGATTCGAGGAACACCATACATCGCTTTTGGGAGAACAGTCGACTGGAATATTGGGGGTCTCTGGGTCTTTGATCAACCTATCTGCTATTCAGGCTATATGACCGCAGAGGGAAAGCCAACAAGTACCGAGGCGTCAATGAATCAGGACGGATTGTGCGTTGCATCTAATGGGCTTCCGCCAATCCCCATGACAATAGATGCTGAAAAGGAGAACTATACTGCGGGAAGTGGAGCAGGAGGACCGATACACGATTGTACTTCTGTAGAGGAGGTCATAGAGTTCTACAACCAGTATAACTACATGCCTGATGGGAATAATCCAGTATGGGGAGTCCAGCTTCATTATGCAGATGCTTCCGGTGATGCTGTTGTTGTGGGAGGCGATGAGAATGGAGATGTCGCTTTCACTCGTATGAATGATTCAGAATTCCTGGTATCGACCAACCACAATCTTGCGGTTCCTGACAACTACTACTCTGGACATTATCAAGAGAGCCATGAGAGGTTCGATACTGCAACTGATATGTTGCAAGACATAGTGATGAATTCCAATCTAACAATAGAGAGCATTAAGGAAGTTCTTGATGCGATTCATTCAGAGAGTTCATCTGATCCCCTTATGGAAACGTCGCATAGTTTCATCTTCAATCCATGTACTCTGGATATCTATGCATATTATAGACATGATTACAGTAGAGTCTTCACTTTCAACCTCCTAGAGGAGATTGAAACTCTTGGTGACTTGGAAACACGAATCTACAATTTATCAGAACTCTACTACAGCTGGGAAGGAACTATACATGAAAATGACTATTCTTATGCATATTTCCTCTTTGGAGTAGTAGGTGCAATAGTATTCATGGCCACAATAGTTTGCTTTGTACGTTTGAGAAAATAGTCACGGCTTGTGAGATATTTGGCCCTGATTATCTGCTATTGAGATAAGAGAGAAGCAACTCCAAATCTTGCTTTCCTTTGAGAACTTCGAACTCACTCATCCTTCTTTTTGACGTTGTCTGTACAAGCAGGATTTGATGAGATTGATCAAAAGCAATGCGGTGCAATCCCATCAAACCAATCGTGTTTCACTTGGGCCATTAGCCCTAACAGAAGGACAACGACACAGATAATAACGACAAGAGGTACTGCCATGAAAGCAACAAATTCCTCCAATCGTTCTAGAACCAATGGTATAGTTTCGAGCAATATCACACTTCCTGAGTTTCATTCTATTTTCGTAACTTCTGCAAACCAGTATGTGACTCATACATACCGACAATAGTATGAACACGGAAGAAGAATAACTGCTTTCCCCTCACCCTTGAAACAAATATCAGACTGTAATTTTAGGAAAAGGAGCGCTATCGCATCTTGTATTATCTAGTATATATAAATAATAAAACCATTAATTTATGAATCGGGGTTTATGATGTCCGAATTTACTCATATCTGTTAGTTTTCAGGTGTATGTTTGCTGTGAGTGATTCGAAGCTCCCTCATCGTTCCTTTTTGCGGAGAGATAGGTTCAAATCATGCTTCACCCATTCAAGCAATGGATATCATAAATGTCACCTGCATCGCAGGACGGACCTGCATTTTTCGAGGGACTGAATGCTGACGA
>JAEOUL010000256.1 GCA_016839345.1 Candidatus Thorarchaeota archaeon
AAAGCCTGCACCAGGACTCTTACCGAGAGATTCGGCAGCATCCTTCATTGTTTCAGCACCCATAAGTTGCTGTCCACTGACTCCACCAGTCTTCATGAAGAAGAGTCTCTCTCTGTACTTCTCCGTGGTGTCAATGCCTTCGAACTTCAGGTCTACTAGCTCTAGACCAATTCTCTCGAAGTTCATTCGAACCTTGGTTTTTACCTTGAGCGAGGTCTCATCAAGCTGTGTGAATACAGCCTGGAGATCATAATGGGCGAACTCGTCAATTATTCTCTCGTTCATGAATGAACGTAGGAAGTCATTGACCTTCTTCGTGCTAAAGGCATTCTGATTAGATACAACCTCGTTCACGAAAATCTTGGGTTCCTTTACGCGGAACCAAAAGTTGCCATGGAACATTAGGGGTGCCAGATCACTTGTCTGTCCCCTGCCTCCAAATTTGCCTTGAAATTGTGAGCGCGAAATGAAGATGCAAGTGGCTTCAAAGACGTCGCCCTTCACCTTCTTCTGCAACCAACCCACAAGACCTGGCATGCTACTCGTAGTTAGCTTGTGGCGGCCAGCAAGAAATGTGTCCAAAGCTTTTCCATCTCTATAGAAGATAGCTGCTTGGTTCTCCATAACTATAAGCTGCGAACCCCACCTGATTCTGTTATCCGGATAACGCCAGACAATGTGGTCTGGACTGGCGTTTGACCATTCTATTGCATCGGCCATGATTCATCGACTCGGTTTTGTTATATCGAGCTCTACGATGGATAGAGTTCTCATATGTTTTAAACGTTGACATGGCAAATTCCGCGAACAGTTTTGAACAGAAAATGTGTATTTGCTCCTAAGCACTCAGTTATATGAACTGGGTATGATAGCAAAGTGTGAGTACCTATGGGAGAAGATGAATCTGGGCAAGAATCTGACAAACCTATGTGGCAGCATGGGAGACCATTCAATCCTCTCGCTACGTATGTAATCTATGCCGCTTTGGTGTTAGTAGGGTATATACTCTTCTGGGCCTTTCATTATCCTGCTCTTATTACATTCACAATGCTCTTCGTAATCATTCTTCTCCGCGAAACCTATCACATTGTGAAGACATATGAAATCTCTTTTGCGAGAAAGGCAGCAGTGATTAATCTCATCTATTCATTGACCTTCTTTGTCATACTAGTAGTTAATGGGATTTCCATTAGCCAGGGTCTACCTCCAATCATTTGGCCAGAGTTCACTGATTTGGCTTCTTTGTCTCCGTTATTTATACTGGGTGGAGTATTTGGTGTGGCCAATATCAAGAGAATGTATGGTCCACGACAGACCTCTTTCTCCTTTCCCTAATCTATAGATCCAAAACCATAAGATCCTCACCAAAGATGACCTTTGCATCAGTCCGACGCTGCACTATATCTACAACTTTTTTCCTGTTCGCAACCACTTCTGGTGATACGTGAGTCAGAACAAGTCTTTCTGGAGTGGCTTCTTCAGCTACCCATGCTAGTTCGCTTGGACTTGTATGAACTCCTTCGGGATGTGTTCCGTCTAGCCAATTGCATTCATGGATTAGTACATCACAATCTTTCGCAAGGTCAATAACTTCCCTGCAGGGAGCTGTATCTGAGGATATCACCATAGATTTACCTTCATGCTCAATCTTGAAGGCTCGAGTATCCATGGTACTATGTACAGTAGGAGTGTTTGATACTACAAAGTCACCTTGATGAACAGCAAGACCCTCGTCAAGAATTGTTGTTTCAATCAAAACTTTGTCACGCATGTACGTGAATGCAACATCATACACGCCTCGAAACCACTCTCGAATCATTCGTGGAGCGTAGAGGTTGAGAGTCTTATCATAACCCGATAACCAAAGACTCTGAGTAAGTGTCAGAAAATCTGAACAGTGGTCAATATGAAAGTGGCTGAGGAATATGGAGTCAAGGGTTCTCAAATCAATCTCTAACTGAGTAAGTCGATGAAGAACTCCTGAACCAACATCAAAAAGAACACGCTTATCGCCAATCTCAACAAGGATTCCTGACTGTACCCTAGTAGGATCTGGAAATGATGTTCCAGTACCAAGTAATGTTGCTTTCATATATATCAATGATGCATGATTGCTGGTGTGTATTCAGTCTTCTGGAATGAGAGCAAAAATTAGAACTCTCTTAGGTGGCGTGGGTCCTTCGGCTTAATCACATAGTTGAATGTGTTCACCATCAATCGCAATTCCCGGATAATTCTCATATGATCAAGTTCTGGTGCTCTCAATTTACGATGTATCTCTGGACAAGAAACATTACGAGCGGTTCTGAGTAAAGGCATGCAATCAACTTTGATTCTTCCCTCTTCCACACCAATCCAGAGACGTTCTAGGGCTTGCGTCATGTTTTCTTGTTGTTTCAAGAGTACATTTCTGTCCAGTCCTTTGTCAGCATCTTCCAAAACAAGTCCAGTCATATTCTTTGTTTCATAAACAAATTGAGTGCGAAGATTCTCTCCAGAATCCGAGTGTTGTATTTTCTTCGCACGTTTCTGGTACAGTCTTATTCACCTTACAGTCACTCTGCAAAGCACTATTTAACTTGCACTTCTTTCAATTTGATTGATTTTTATGCTGAGGTGAGTAACGCTCCCAATTCATAGTATTCTTCAGTAAAAAGGTGAGTCAGAGCAGATAGGTAGGTCTACTCTGACTCTATGTGTGGGTTTAGCTCCTCCTCGATCTGGAGATAATGAAAACTAATGCAATTAATCCGACCATGCAGATGATTGCCAAACTAGGCAGTGACAATCTCAAAGATGTGTCAAAAGCCACCGGAGGTGGTGTACCAGGTGCAGCTGTGGCAGTTACGGGTGCATTAATGTAGGATGGTGGTGGATAGATTGAATCACTATCATCTGCATCGTCCTGCGGTAAATATTCACAGTATGTTGTCAATACCATTGCAGTATAACCAGCAATAGCGATTCCATACTGCATTCCGATATTCACTAATTGACTTCTTAGAATCTCATTATCTCCATGAATCGACACTTGCATCAACAAGTATGTGATTCTTTGTTGTGCCCATATGAATTCAACATGTTCGTGTTCTTCTGATGCAGCTCCAATCGTATCTGAATACGTTTCAGGTCCTGTTATGTAGTCAATCGAGGTCGAGACTGTCATTCCTTCAATATATCTTCCAGACACGACAATCTCACTTCCGTTGAAAAATGGGGATTCACTTAATGGTGAAAGTGATATGACTTCAATTGCTCCATTGAAATCAATGTCATAGTTGTCAGCAACAGGAGTTGAAAACGTCTTATAGAAATCGATTAACTTCGTACTAGCATCCTCATCTGGTTCGATGAATACAAAGAATCCATTGTTCTGTGATGCGATATTTGCCATGAGATTTTCATCAGAGTCAGATCCAAATGCCACAGTAGCGATTGAAACATCCAGCGTGTTAGCTTCTTGAATTGCAGATAAAATTTCACTAGCAGATTGGATTTCCCCTGCGGTTGGTAATCCATCTGATAGAATCAACATCGCCTTAACATTTTCACCTTCAATGAACATTTCTAATCCCGTTATTGCAGCACCATGAAAATCTGTAGACCCTCTTGCAGCAAGTGCTGCTATCCAATTCTGTGCTTCCTGAATGTTATTTGTGGAAGCTGAGTGCGGTTCTATCCATAGAGTATCAATAATATGGTCAAAAGCTATCACATTGAATGTGTCAATCGACCGAAGACTTCCAATCATCGAATTGAATGCTATCTTGGCTTGTTGTATCTTCAATCCACTCATGGACCCTGACCTGTCTAGGACAAAGACATACTGTCTTGGTGCACTATCTGTATCCTCCGTTATAATAGGTGCGAGCAAGTACACAAAGAAATTATCGGAACCATTTGAATGAGTTAGAAGCTGTGCACCTCCAATTTGTCGATCTAATGTGTAAATAACTTCAATTCTCTCTTCAATGGTTAGTAAACCTGTTGAATATTCTAGCTTGATACCATTGGACAAATCAGAAACAGTTTGACTCGGAAGCCCTCTGACTGAGTAACCAGTAACTGGTGCATAATTCGAGATTATTTCCAGCTCGAAAGCAAATCCAGTATTCACAATTCCAGCTCGTCCAACAGGCAGTCCAAGTGTGTATAACCCAGATTGGCGTGTAAGAAGACCCTCAACAAAAACTGACAGTGTGGCTTGGGCGCCACTCTCTACATTCATCTTGATGGTATATCCATCTGCATACCTCTGAACTAAAACTGCACTTTTGTTTGCTTCAACACTCTCATTATAGATTTGCACTGCTTGCAGTTCTGGGTAGACTCTACCCCAATAGAACTCGCCTCCCAACTCAACTGAAATGTTACTCAGTCTCAGACCTGCTTGAAGACCAAGGAACCATTCAATCTCCTGTGCTTCTGTCGATGCATAGTTATCATATAGCATTCGATAACTAACATTTGCGTAGTTGTCAACAATACTTCCCTGAATAGATATCTCAAATGGTTCAATCTTTCCAGTGTCAGACAATATTTTGTTTTGTCCTGAGATAGAATCCGGTATCAATTGTTTCTCAAAGCCAAATACTCCTAGAAGTATAATGACTATCATTGCTACTACTAAGATGCGGTCTCTTTCATTCACACAATCCACTCCCCTCAATCTTATTGAGGAATATGCATAAACCTCCACCTGTGCTCCTCTACACACATATAGAATGATATTCCACTGCAACCATACCTAATACTACACGAAAACAATAATCTAATCTTTGAACGACTGGTTCTAGAAATTGTACAATTCTTATGTGCAGAATAATTTCCATTTCGCGCCTTAATATCGGCTATTGTCGATGCCATTTTTTCAAAAGCAACACCGATTTATACTCGCATGTCATAGTCTAAACAACTGCGTGGGCCTTAAGGCCAGGAGTGTATGAAATTGAGTGAGTATGACATGAAGACACTCATTCAGTACTTATCAGCGATAGCACTTGCATTATTCTATTTGATTTATCTTCCTTGGACATATTTGTCCGGTGCAGTACTTGCTGATGTAGCACTAACATGGGTGTATTACTTTACTCTTGTAATCGGACTGTTGTTCCCGATGTATTATGCTATTGGGAAAGAAAACATGGCGTGGATCTGCCTAGGTCTATCCCTGATTCTCAACTCCATAATATGGATGGTTTTGCAGGCAGCGCAAGCAGCTGCAGCAGCCATGATTCTCATTGTAGGACTCCTTTTCTTCATTGGACCATTCCTTGAGAATAGAATTGGAAACTGGGATCTTGTGAGGAATTTGTTCCATTTCTTGAAGGGACTATTCCTATTATTGGCCGTTGGCATGTATACCACACCAATGTTCAATCTTGATGCAATGATTGGTGATACAAGTGCTAACCACATCATGCCTCAATTCATCTACATGGGTGGAGGCATAATGGTTGCATTTGCTGTCTGTCTCTTGTTGTACGGTCTCTTCAACATCTTCAAGATGTACACAGGTGACACAATTGGAGGATATTTTGGAGATCTTGCGAAGATCTTCTACATGCTCATGGTTCTTGTATTCCTGCTTGGCGTTGTATACAATGGAACAGGTTACATAGTGGGACTTCTCGGTCCTGCAGATCCATGGGGTGCTGCCCCATTTGCATCAGGATCCATTGACTTCTTTGCAGGTCTTTATCTGCTAGGGAATTCGAACCTTGGAGGAATCCTTCTAATCATTCTATTCATTTATGGAATGGGCAAGATTGCAGACAAGTTCGAGCAATAGTCACATAGAATAACGGAAAGGGAGGTTTCCTCCTTTTCCACTCTCTTTCTTTTTGTATTGCTCAGTCTTATAGAAAAACCAACATATCCCTCAGTAGTGGTTAAAAATGGCTGATCACGCGCCTAATCCTGAATCTAATCTTTCAAGATCAACTGAAGAAATACCTACTGATTTCGAATCATTCACAAAGAAATTCCTAACATCTTCAATGAGTAATAATATCGAGTGTCCTTCATGCAAGAATGTTATTGATTTCAACAAACCAGTGAAATGGTATGGACCTGACACTTTCACTTGTGGTTCTTGTAATAGATTCTTGAGTATGAGACTCATCGAACGCGCCTTGCGAGACCTGAAAATGCGTTCCTTTGAGATTACCGAGATGTGACATCTGTATCACTACCTTGAAAGGGCATTCTCTCCTTGGCTATGTATGAAGAAATCCTTCTTTGACGTCCTAGATGAGTGGACTCTGATAATAGACAGAGGTACCGTAGAAATCACACTGAATCAAATTTCTGAAGCATTCTATAAGAAGAAAGTTGTCTTTCGTCTTCTGGAGGATCTCTGGGACCTCCTAGAAAAATATGATGATTCAACAGAGTTCATGACTGATGAGAGATTGAGTATTCTCATTGAGAGGCTACTTCAGAAGGAAGAGATTGAAGTAATTGCCAAGTTTGTAGAACTGGAACTCGACGGTCCTCCATACTACGAAATCAGGGTCTTCAATGCTGACGATACGATTGCCAAGTTTCCATCATGGTTCAGTGAGTACGACGGGATGACCTGGGATGATTTCAAATCTAGTCTGTTTGATTAGAGGGAGGAGATTTTCATTCCTTCTACTCTTTGAACTCTCTCACTGTTTGACTAACCCTTCCAAGGGAAACTATTGTTAGAATAATCATCCAGATTGGAAAGAGTATCCACCATGGAGCCCCTCCCATGGTAATGGGAACATATGAAACAATGGCCAAGTATGTAAACGCTATGTAGTATGGAAGTTGAACATAGATTCCTACTCTTCTTGGCTTCTTTACGAAGAGCATGTACACACTTTGCCAGGTTTCCATCTCATCATTGGAGAGATGTATGATTCTTCGACCTGAGTACTCTTTCATTCCCATCCTGATACATTTCTCGAAATATCGTTTCATTATTCTCTCCAAGAGCATTGAACCAAGAAGGAGGAGCACTCCTGACCCAACAAGGATGACCACACCAATATCACCTGTGATTGTAACCTGCAATATTTCCTCTCCTTACTCAATGAGGTCAGAATATTATGAGTCTTTAATATTCTCGGAACTAGACTTCACGTCAAGTTTCATCGTCAATAAACCCATGTTCGATAGTCATCTTTCTATTCCATGTTTCTCTTGCTAGGAAAAAGAGTCCAACGAAATCTGCAAGCACAATAGCTGATGCAGCAACTACCTCTACAAACAACATCCTTGGGAGTACAATCACAACGAGTGCCAAGAGTCCAATTGTAAGTATTGCCACCAAACGAGCTGCTCAAGTCATTAGTACTATCTGATCATCAATTGCCGCCCACTTTCGTAAAATGAAGTAGAACAGATACCCAACTAGAAGGAAGAATTGGAATCCAAGTGTGATGACTAGGTATCCGCTCTGCATATTCCTTACTATCTCTATACGTAGTTAGTTCTTGCTATCTTGTAAAAGAAAAGAAGTAATATACCGGAGTAAAAGCCCTCGTGTTGGTCGCTGCTGTAATTAACATTAATAGTGATTATGGCTGGTGCCCAAATCCCGTACTGAATCATAAATTCTTGTCAGGAGGAGGTCTGAGGTCTGCATAGCGACTGGCTACTTCTTCACCATAGAGATAAGATATCTCCCTGTACTCTTTATAGACAGGGTCACTGCGAGCTTCTTCTCCAGTCTTCTCCCCTACTTCAAGAAAGATGAAATAACCGTATCTAGTGCCATAGGAATACTGTATGATTCGGTCCCTGACATTATTTGGGAGTCTATCGTAATCAGTGATGTTGTCCTCAACTCTGAGGTCGTACTCGTCACTGATATAGATGATAGGGGGTGCTTCTGCCGACATATAATGTCTGAGAAGCGGATTGAGGTCTAGCGTCATTGTTTCTCCAGTATGAGGGGTAATTTTACCAGTATGAGAGGGACTATAGATTGTTTCAGGCCCCAAGCTAGTGAGCATGACAAGTTTAAGCTCGGGGCATCCATCCAGTCGCCAGTCCTCGACCTTTGACTTGGTGAGATTTATCACCTCAAGGCTTGGACATTTCGATGGTAGGATTAAACTACAGCCATTCTTATTCAATCTGAGGTACCGTAGGTTTGGACTCCCGTCTAAGACACTGAGGTCGACAGGGGACATTGGAGAATAAGTACCCTGTTTGATTTGAGGATAGTTGCTTTCTATGGTGACTTCAGAAAGAACAGGACACCCTGATGGAAGTACCAAGCGCTTGAACGTTCCTTTGTTCCTGAATATTCTGATACCCTGGAGAGTTAAACATCCATCTAGTGAGCTGAGGTCGATGGTGTCCAGATTCTCGCATTGCTGAATATTGATATACTCGACACCTGCATCAGACAGTCTTCCAAGCGGAGATACTCCACTATCTGTAATGTCAATACTTGTGGGAGTTGAGGAGTCAATACACCCATCATAACCGAATATGGTTCCACCTTTTATGGTTGCATGTGTTTCTTTGGTAGAACTGAAGTACACTCTCCGAATCCCAAAACCCATGTCAGAAGTGTTTCTGTTTTCTCCTATAAGGAATTAGATTTTGCAAAAGAAGCTGATTCCGGAGCGAATGCTCCGGAATGATGTAAATAGATTAGTCTTGATAGCCTTTCATATAGCCCTCGCGTTGATTCCATTTCTCCTCGAGGCGCTGCATGATGGTCCACATTCGGTAGGTATAGTTCCAAGCTTCGTCAAACTTGCCCTGGTTCATCTCGTCTTGGAATTCCTCCACAACGTCATTGATGTCACCAATGTCGTCAATGATTGTTGCATCGAATTCGTAGGCTTGGTCGAGCTCTCTCTCATTGATTTTTTCCTTTGAACCCCATGCGGCATAACCGTAATCGGCATACCGAATTGCTGACTCAATCTTGTCAGTGAGTGCAAGCATCCTATCGAACGTTTCCCAGGTCTTAGTCAAGTTGTAATCGACGGCCATCATCTGGAGCTTCTCTAAGTCCTGCTTGACCAGACGTAGCTGATCTGCAACGAACTCTCGAAGAACCTTATCTGCGGCGCGCCTTTCTTCCTTCTCTTGATAGCCATGCCAACCTGGAATATAATGAGTAATTTTGCCGAAGAAGCCTCCCTTGATATCCTTGGCAGCCTTCTTTCTGATTCGCTTGGCAATAGGGTCAGTTATTTTACCCATGCTAATGATTCTCCTGAGTGTTTACAACCCCGTTACAACTTGTGGGGTTGACCTGCATGGGACTATACTTGAGTCCTTAAAAAACATGTCACAATGTGTTCTGCCTTAATCTGAGTACACAGAGTAGCGTACATGACTGAGCTTAAATATGGAGGCAAGCTGCTCGGAAACTATGACGGAGCAGGTAAAAATCCGTAAACCGGATTGGATCATTGATCCTGCAAAAATGCGGTCCATTGCGGATGAGGAATTGAAAAAATCAAAAGAGAAATTTGATGAGATTGCCAAGACTCCCCCTAGTGAAATAAGTCTTAAGACACTCCAGGATTTTGAAGAGGTGTTGGGCTCAGATGACTATCTCGGTCCTTTTATCTTCATCAAAGACGTGTCCCCAAACAAGGATCAAAGGGACATGGCTGATGATATCGAGAAAGAGGTTCGTAAGTTCTACAATGAAGTTTGGGGTCGTAGAGATCTCTATGATGTTATGGTGCAACTGGAGCCTGAAATGGATTCTCTTGAACCGGAGGAAAGAACTCTCTTAGATATGACTCTCAAAGAGTTTAGGCATCGGGGGGCTGCTCTTGACGACGAACAAAGGAAAGAATTTCTTGAAATATCTAATAACATAACTGTACTTCAATCAGAATTTAGTCGAGTGTTAAACGAGATAACAACTACAGTTCCGTTAACCAAAGAGGAGCTTGAAGGTGTTCCTCCTCCAGTTTATGAAAACTTAGAGAAAGATGGTGACAAATATCTCTGCCCTCTTGATTATCCTGTTTACTTCCCTGTTGTAAACTATGCAAAGAATCCTGAAACTAGGAAGAAAATGATGATTACCCAATATCAAGCAGGTGGTCAAGAAAATAGTGAACGTCTTTCAGACATACTCACTCTCAGAGAACGACAGGCAAAAATGCTGGGACATCAAAACTTTGCAGAGTATGTAATCTCTAGGAAGATGGCAAAAACTCCTCAGAGAGTATTTGATTTTATGAATGACCTAAAGAACAAACTTGACCCATTGAGTGACAAGGAAATTCAGAAGCTTAGAAGACTGAAGGCAACGGAACTGAACATCCCTATTGAAGACGCCAATCTTGAGATCTGGGATATT
>JAEOUL010000109.1 GCA_016839345.1 Candidatus Thorarchaeota archaeon
GAACCGCATCCCCTTTACTTGGGCCTAATAAGAGCTGCATTGGAATACAAGAAGATGAGAGGGAAAAGCTAGTGGAACGCAATCTCGATAAGATGTTGTCCAAACTAGTCGAAGAAATAGAACATATTGAAGTCACTAGAAAGAAGTTTGGAGAAGTGCTTCGAACTGTTAAGAAAAGGATAGACTTAGACAAATTTCCTGCCATTGCCTCTAACATCATTGATTCAAAATTTACAACAAAAATAGAAGCCAGCACTTTACCTGGTCTTAGAATCGTTGGAGTTGACGGAGGTCTTGTACGAAAACGTTTTCGATCGATGGATTTAGTCTTGACAAGAGGCATCGCAGTCATATTCCATTTTGGTCCAGAAGAAGGACCTGTTGTCGATTTCTATCCAGATGCCTTTCCAGAACCGAAAATCATGCCACTGATGCTAACCCTGTCAAGTACAGAATTAGACCAGCTAGCATCTCTAGAGCGGATTGCTGCAGAACTTCGAGTGACTCTATCAGTTCTGGAAGAATTTCGACCTTACCTCATTCTACTCGACGGATCGCTTTTCTATCATCCACGTGACCGGCCACAAAGCGGATCCATTGTTTATGAGAAGTTCCAAGAGGTTCTCGCACTCTACAAACAATTGTACAACAAAGCCAGAAAGAAACAGACTATACTGGTGGGTATAGTCAAAGATAGCCGGTCAACTCGAGTAGCCACGACAATGGGTGAAATACTCCCACATATCGTTCGAAAACCCGATATCTTTGAAATGATGCAAGGAGTCGATTACAGGTGGCTATTGAAAATCTCAAGAGATTGTGATCTTCTTGATACCTTTCTTGAAGAAGGAGAACGCTCGTTTGTGTTTCGTTATTCATCAGAACTACAGCTCAATACAAACAATCCCTCTGATGGTCTTTCTAGCTGGGCTCCCTCAATATGGGTCACATATATGAAAACCGCACGTGATGACCTACCCCTGAGAATCGAATATCTCTCCGATGATGAGGATGATATTGATATCAAAAAAATAGACAAAGCATTGTCCGCGATACTTCCACTTTCTTCACAACACCCAGAATATGGTATCCCGGCTCCTATCCTTGAAGCTGATGCTAGGGCAAAAATATCCACTAATGAAACACGACTGATTATTGATAGACTCATGGCATTGTCAGGATTGACATACATGTCCCTTGAAAAAAGAAGATCTCGAAACCCCTTTGGAGGTTAACTTATGACAGAATATTCCGCAAACACTCGACTTGGCACAGTTGTATCCACAGACTCAGGTCCAAATGTAATGGAGTTCTCATTTGTGTTAGAAGGAGGCCCCCAAGAGGTTATTGCTAGGCGTGGCGAGTTCATATCGGTAATTACTGACGCAGGGACTGTGATTGCGAGAGTCCAAGACCTTGTTCGAACAAATCGTTATTATCAACATGCAGAAGCAGTGCGTGAATATCAGTCACGCGGTGAACCACTCCGGTCAATATTTCCGACAGACAGATGGCAATATACAATTGCTATGGCAAGGGTTCTTGGTTTCTGGTCCAATGGAAGGACTGTTCGACCATATTTTGCAGTATCTCCGGGAGCTGTTGTAAGGAGAGTTGATGAAGAAACTCTTGCAGCATTCCTGAAAATGGATTTAAAAGATGGACTCCATTTAGGTCAACTTGCCTATCAGGATCTTGAATTTTCTCCGTCGGTAGATCGTCTATTATCAAAACATCTTGCAATACTTGCAATGAGTGGAGCCGGAAAGTCATACTTTGTGTCTGTACTATTAGAGGAACTCTTAAGTCGTACAAAAGAACAAGGCCGTTTTTCAGTGGTCGTAGTAGATGTTCACGGTGAATATACATACTTGAAAGACTTGACTCCCAAAGATTTTGGGCTTCCTTCTGGACACTTTGAAATCGAGCACATTAGGGGATCACATTTTCAAATACCAGTTCAAATGCTTTCTGCGGAAGCAATCGGAGCTCTAGTCGCGGATATGAGTTCGATCCAAGTACGTGATTTGAGACGTGTAATAACCGGTATTGAGAAAACAATGAAGAGCGGCTACACCCTTGCTGATCTGGTAGAATTTATTCGGGATGACACTTCTATCAGCAAGAACACACGCGAAGCCCTTACTGGATGGTTAGTCAATTTAGATGAAACACGTCTCTTTGGAAAAGAGGCAGTTCCAAGTGTCAAGAATATCGTTAGACCTGGTAAAATCACGTTAATAGATCTGAGTGACTTCATCAGTCTTAAGAAGAAACAGATAGTGGTATCATTCTTGGCTAATGAACTTCTTCACCTAAGGAGAAGAGAAGAAATCCCACCATTTGTGTTCATCCTTGAAGAAGCGCATCAATTTTGTCCTGAAAGTCGCCATGAGCTTGCACTACCCAAAAGTCGCATTGAAACAATCGCTCGTGAGGGTCGTAAGTTCTATGCACTGCTTTGTCTAATTTCACAAAGACCCGTGAAACTCTCTACCACCGTACTAAGTCAGTGCAGCAATCAAGCAATTTTAAGATGTACAAATCCGTATGATTTAGACCACATTGGCCGATCAAGTGAAGGAATAGACCGTCCATCTCTCGATGCAATCACAACACTCGAAATCGGAGAGGCACTTTTTGTTGGTGAAACTGTTTCAGTACCCACTTTCGTGAAAATTCGTCAAAGGAAGTTCGAGCCAAAATCCACAGTCAAAAATTTGACGGACGCAATAAAAAAAGCTGATAAATGATATTATTGCTCCCAACAATCCTGATAAGACGAAAGATGGAGTTTCATCCCGAACAGATACATCAATGAAACGGGGGTTTCTATAGATGTCAGATGACGAAATGAATGAGATAAAGAAACTCATAGATTCAATGCAATCAGGACTCGTTGAACTCTTCGATCAACTCCGCGAGCTAAGAACTCGTCTGAATCTAGTATCAGAATCTTCCTCGGAAACATCATCAACCCCTGCTGTTCTTCCCCTTTTCTCAGAAGTCAAGACATCATCTCCAGATGCACTTGATTCAGACCCCATTGATTCTTTTGTCACATCCTCGGAACCTACAACAGATCAAGAAACATCAGTCCACCCAATTGTAGATACAGAGCCAGACGAAGTTGAGGACCTTGAAGTTGAACACACAGCGAACAACGCTAAGGTAAACCGGGTCCTTGATCCAATCTCTCATGAACTACGTACCGGTGAGGCTTCAGCTGAGATAATATACGAATATCTTCAGTCTGCCAGAGAGTACCTTATTGATGAATCCTCAGAAAAGGGAAAAGTTGCTAGAGACATGGATATAGTACTAAACTTTCTCAAAGCGAGAGGAAAAAAGGCAATCCGTCCAGATGAGCGTGATAATATACTAAAAAGAATTCGTCGCTGGAAAGCTCATTTAGTAGTCCAATCTAGCTCTCCAGACGACTAGCTTGGAAATCTATTCCAAATCAATGATTATGCGTTTCACTTTGGTCTTTGAAATTTTCTTCAGACCATGCTGACCTGGTTCATATCTACATTCAAGCAGTCCTGAATCAAAAAGTATCTTAATTTGAGCGCTGGCGTTTGCTTCAGTTCCACCGAGGTGTCGTGCCACCCGTGTTACATCCTTCTCGCCCTGAAGCAGAAGTTTTAGTATCTTTAATCGAGTTCTAGATGAAAGAGCGCGTCCAATGCGTAAAACTGCGTCGTCGTTGTTAATCTCTAATGTTTCGGACAATTATTACACCTCGAATGAGTGTTGCCTGATTGCTCAAGTATGACTTTATTATACTTGTTGTTTGGGGAATCTCAATATAGCCAGTAACACGAAATTGAATCAACAAATAGGTTCATAGGTCCTCTGGATTCTCTATTAATGAGTGCTGAGCCAGATGGGTGACGAAGGTGTATTCATTATAGGATTCGATATACTACCATCACACAGCCCCAGCTCCAAGAGAGTACCTAAATTTGCTTGTGTAGTCACCCGAGATGAAAATGTACTGAACGAGTATCCTGAGATATCAAGGGGTGCTCTACTAAGACTTGTCCGTGATATCACTCCCAAGTGGTTATCCACAGACAATATCTTTGAGATAGTTCCTGATACAAAGTCACTCTTTCATCTTGCAGATCGGATTCCACCAGAAACCAAAATTGTACAGGTCACAGGAGTCCCTCCTCATCAAACACCCCTAAAGATACTTGCAAAACGTCACAATCTCATTGCACGCGGAAAACCCACTCCCCTAGAGTCTGCCCGAATTGCTGCACAACTTGCAGCAAGAGGCGTTGGCCATTCACTGGAATGTTTCAGTGAACAAACCGAGATTAAAGTGACTAGAGGGCGTAAACCCGGTCGTGGAGGGCAGAGTGCAAACAGATACAGACGTAGAGTTCACTCACAGATTCAACAAATGACCAGATTTATAGAATCAGAGCTAAAAACCACAGGAATTGATTATGATATTGATGTCCGCACATCTGATTTCGGATATGCAAGTGCTCGAATAATCACCTATGCGCCGTTTCCAACCATTAAGGGCTTGATTGAAGCAAAACGTGGTGGTGACTTCAACATTCTCATATCACCTGTACGCAAACGAGTCGAGTTCATCCCTCTTGAACCGCGTCGTGTTGCACAAATCAAGCCAAAATATTACATTCTGGGTATAGATCCTGGAACGACTGCGGCATACTGTCTACTAACCTTAGATGGTCGAGTACGAGTATTGAGAAGCAGAAAGGGGCTTACACGAGCAGATTTGATTCGCGAGGTATATGAAAATGGTATTCCAGCCATAGTGGCCTCGGATGTTCCACAAGTGCCTCACTTTGTGGAGAAGATTGCAAGCACGGTAAACGCTCCTGTTTACACACCCAAGAAACCTATTGCGGTGGCGGATAAACAAGAACTTGCTAGAGAATATACTACTGACAAAAGGACACGTAATGCTCATGAACGTGATGCATTGACAGCAGCTGTCTATGCCTATCGGTCACTTCTTCCAAAACTTCAGCAGATTGAAAGAGTTGTTCTTGAACAACAACTCTCTGTAGATCGGAATTATCTCAAAGCTCAAGTGATTAAGGGAACTTCTATAAATGAGGCTCTAGCGCAACTAGAACGCGAAGCAGCAGAGGTTATAGAAAGTGTTCCTGAGCAGCTCCCCATCGAAGAAGAACCACTGACACAAGAACGCTACGATGCATTGCAAACAAAAGTTGAACAGATTTACAATGACAACAGATTGCTTCTTGATGAGATTGATGACTTGAAACGTTATGTAGAATATTTGAAATTCAGAGAAAGTGAGCTCACAGACAGCATCGAAATTATGAACAATGAGAACTATTGGAAAGTCAAACGTGACCGCGAAGTAGCAAAGACCCAATCTGCACTGACAAAATCCAAACAGGAAATTGCCGCTCTTAGAACCCAAGTGGAAAACTTAAGCAAGCATCTTGAGCGACTCAAAGGAGTAAAACGTCTCGAGATGCGGGGTGATATGCTCGCAGTGAAGGTAATTCCTCAATTCACACGCGAGAGTATTGATGAATATATCAAAAAAGTGGGTCTAAAGAGTAATGACATAGTTCTTTTTGAAGATGCGTCAGGTGGAGGTCCACAGACCGCAGGAATATTGATTGACCACGAAATCCGAGCTGTTGTAGTAGACACACCCCTATCACATCTTCCAAGGGATGAGCTGATTAAAGCTTTGATACCTGTAATTGATGCAAATCAGGTTGAGCTCCAACGAATTGGTGAATTTGCATTCATAAGCAGAGGGAAATTCGAGCACCAACTTCAAACATTCATGAAGACAGTACGCGAACAAGCTCGACGTAAAGGTGAAGAAGAACTAGTCGAGATGGTTGAACGCTACCGTCGTGAGATTGAACGTTAAATATCACAAATACTACTCAGGAATTTGAATCCATAGAATGTTGTTACCTCTAATGAGGACCTGCCCATACTTGGCTTTTGTATTATCCTCCTCGAGCTCTTCAGCATCAGCTAGTGTGAGATTCATGTACATATCGCATCGAGTCAGGCGCCCTCGAAAAATTCTTTGATCCTTTAATTTCACTGAAACAATATCATTGAGCTGTTGCTCAAGAGCTTTTATTGGCATCTTCTCTGTCATTACAGGACACCTCTCAAAAGTGGCCGTTTGAGTGCATTATAAAGCCTTTGTTACCTGAATCAGTCACTAGTCCAAAGCGTAAGAGTCAACTGGTCAATGTGCATTTCATTTTATTCAGATAAAACAATAGGGTATACCCTCATGACTATAATCTGTTTAGGAATCGAAGGAACAGCTCACTCATTTGGAGCAGGTATAGTTACTAGTAAGGGGCAGGTTCTCTCCAATGAATGGGATATGCTCAAACCCGACGAAGGGGGAATTCATCCACGCGAAGCTAGCAGGCATCACTCGGAACTCGGACCCACTATAATAAAGAAAGCCATCATAAAAGCCGGAGTCGAATTCCAAAATATTGACATCATTGCGTTTTCAAGAGGTCCTGGATTGGGTCCAAGCCTGAGAACTACAGCAACAATAGCTAGAACTTTGGCACTCAAACTCGATATCCCGTTGGTTGATGTCAATCATTGTGTCGCTCACATCGAGATAGGTTGTCTAGAGTCTGGCTTTAGCGATCCCGTAACTGTGTATGTGTCAGGTGGCAATACTCAGGTGATCGCATTTGCTGGTGGTCGTTTCAGAACTTTTGGAGAAACTCTCGATATCGCCATTGGCAACATGTTAGATGTTCTTGGTCGTGAGCTTGGAATGGGATTTCCAGCAGGACACGCTATTGAAACATTAGCTAAGGATGGAGAGAATTATCATAGCTTACCTTATTCAGTGAAAGGAATGGATCTCAGCTATTCCGGAATGCTTACAGCTGCAAAGAAACTACATTCAGAAAACGTTCCCACTCCCGACATTTGTTTCAGCGTTCAAGAAACTGCATTTGGAATGATTGCTGAGATAGCAGAACGAGCTCTTGCACACACAAAGAAGAGTGAAATCCTTCTAACAGGTGGAGTCGCTCGTAATAACCGTTTAACAGAAATTCTTACCGGTGTATCTGAACGACACGAAGTTCAATTTCATCGGGTGTCACCTTCTCTTGCTGGTGATCAAGGTGCTATGATTGCATGGAATGGAATTCTTCAGTACAATACTGGTCATCAAATTAGGATTGAAGACTCTCATGTTCTGCCGAAATGGAGGACCGACGACCAAGATATCGTATGGAGGGAGTTTTCATGAAGGAGATGTTGGCTCGGGGTGCAGAGTCTATCATATACAAGATAGAACAATGGGGACAGTACTACGTTTTAAAGTGGCGCCAAAGCAAGCCATATCTTCTGAACCAAATAGATCAGCAACTCAGGAGGTCTCGAATCAACAGAGAATCCAAGATGTTGACAATTTCTCGAACTCTTGGAGTACGTACACCAGCAGTTCATTCTGTAGATCTTTGCAATCATACAATAACAATGGATTTCATTGAAGGGACTCAATTCAAACAGCTTGCCGGACAGTTGCCAAAATCACAGTTAGTATCATTTTGTCATGACTTTGGTCGAATTATTGCTTTACTTCACAGAGGTAATGTTGTACATGGAGACCCAACCACCAGCAACACGATTGTAGACGAGAAATCGAGATTATGGCTTGTAGATTTTGGACTCTCTGAAATGAATGCTACAATTGAAATGAAGGGGGTTGACCTTCATCTTATCCAAAGGACTTTAGAAACTACGCACTGGGATCTCCAAGAAGCTATGCTTGAAGCTACTCTTGAGGGATACATAGAAGTTCAACAAGATTCTGCCGAAACTATATTGTCAAGGATGAAGGAAATCCGTGAACGCGGGAGATATCATTAGAGGCCAAAATCTTAGCCCGTCACAAGGTAATGTTTATATCCACAGCCTTAGGCCGTGGGGCAGACCCGGTTTCTGAGGGTGATAAAACACTTAGAGGCAGTCACAATGGCAAGAATGCACACAAGGCGCAAGGGCCAATCAGGTAGCAAACGCCCCTCCACACTACGAATTCCAGATTGGATGGAAAAAGAAAAGAACGCGCAGTGGGTAGAAGACAAAATCGTTGAGCTTGCCAAAGCTGGAAATACTCCCTCTATGATAGGAATGATACTCAGAGACCAGTATGGCATACCTCTTGCAAGAGTGATTACCAACAAACGCATAATGGACACTCTTCGTGAAAACAATCTCCAGAGAAGGGTGCCAGAAGATCTTCGAAATATGATTGCTAAGGCTGTCACAATTCGGAGACACCTTGAAGATAACAAGAAAGATTTTGTTTCTAAACGTGGACTACAACTTGTAGAGAGTAAGATCCACAGACTATCAAAATATTATCGCAAGAAGAAGGTACTCCCAGCAGATTGGAAGTACAGTCCTGATCAAGCTGCAGTCCTTTTGAGATAGTTTTATCATGAGTCAATTGACCTTAGTCATGAAATGAGTAGGAAGACAAACAGCTCTCCATCTCTCAGGTCACTGAAGAACAAATGCGATGAAGTTATACTAACGAGCGGTGAGCATATTCTATTAGCCACAGCCCCAAATCCAGAATCCACACTTGCAACATCACTACTCTGTAGAGCAATTATGAAGTCAGGTGGAACATTCCATGTATCATTTGAAGAACCAATAATGAACCTAGACACAGTTAACGCAATTAGAACCGAGCATGAGTCAACAACCATTATCTTTGTGGGCATTGAAACCTTAGGAAAGAAGAAACTACGTAAAGGAAAGAGTTATCCGATTTTTGTGGGTGGAACCTCCGAATCAGAACAAGTAATATCACATACACTTGGAAACACGCAGACTGTTCCAGCGGCCGCTTATGTTCTTGCAAAAGAGCATCTGATAGTAGGTGACTATGAGCTACAAATGGCAGCTGCAGCTACACTGATCTATGACAAATCGTATAAATCACCAAAGAAACCAAGCCCTGCAAACAAATCCATTGTCAAACAGGCTTTTGATGAGAATCTACTAGAAGAACGAGGAGGAATCAAGCTCTTTGGCTTTAGTTTCTTACCTCTAGATGAAGTGTTATTATTTAGCACGCGGCCCTACATACAGGGTATCAGCGGGAACCAAAAAGAGTGTGATACTTTTCTCAATGAAGCAGATGTCCCCATCACAAAACTACGAAACCCTTTGAGTTCATTTAGCAATTCGGAAATCCAACACTTCACACAACATCTCACATCAAAACTATTGGAGAAAACTGGGCCCAGTATTATCCCTCTTACCTTTGGAACCGACTACATCTTAACCAGAGAGAATGAGAGTAGTCCGTTGCGATACCTGTCCGGAATAGAAGCAATAGCTGATACAGTATGGGCACGGCAAGAGTTAGGAGCTTCAATGAGCATCTGGATTGGAGACCGTGGAAGGGCACTAAGAACAATGATTGATACCTACTTGAACCACAATAGGGATGTTATATCAACAGTTCTAAGACTTGAAAATAAAACGAAGGCTGTGTCTAGCGAAACCGGTACTTCAATAGAACTACTTGGAGTTCGTACTGAACTCCTTACAGATATTGGCCGCGTGGTTCTCCAGAACGAACTTGTAAACACAGACCGCCCATTGGCAATCAGTAATGAGGAATCAAGCGTTATTGCCTGGACTTTCAAGAACGTCAATGTGAATCAAATAATGCGTATAATACAGGAACAAAATGTGAATCTACACACAACCTCCGAACAATCACTCAAATTTGAAGGTATGACTCCAGAACAAATATCCGAGATTTTCAAACTCATAATAGACCGCAGAAAGAAAAAGGGGTGAGTTTTATGATTGCACATATTCAGTTACATTTCGAGTCCGAAGACGAAGCAAGAAGAACACTTTCTGCTATAGCTCCAGATAACTATCCATTACCACCTGGACTTGAGATTGAGTGCTCAATCAATCACCATTTTTTGACAATCATTGTTCGCTCAAATCGTGGTGTTGATAGTCTTGGTGCCACATTGGAGGATTTAATGAGTGCAATCGATCTCTCAATGAGAACATCAGATTCCGTAGAAACAGAATAGGCTAGAATCAATATTACCATTCATTTGTCAATTTTCGAGCTGATCACATACAGTCTGTGCCTTAGAGCGAAACTTTTCTGCCATCTCCTTTGTGATAAAGCCCCGTTGAACGGCACGTTTCAAAAGATGTTGGTCTATAATCCGTGGCTTCTCTGTTATCGGTGCTTTTACTACATCAATTTCAAGATCAACATAACGAATTCTTCCTGGACTATTTCCATTACTTGGATAGACTTCAACACCAGTATTGATATTCACATATTTGCCTTTTAATTGCCCTTCACGTGAATAGTAATCTGTAACCAATGTGAGTTTTCCAGGAACAACCCGTGTCAATGCATAATCGCCTTCATCACTGACAACATCTACATGCTCTGTAGGGTCTTGAATCAGTTTGAGTTTCCTGTTTGTGTGCCGGAACTGTCTTCTAATAACAAATCCCTTCGAATCTACTTCAGTGATTCGACCTCTAGCAAGTATGATGTTTCTACCATCGAGTTTGACATGTTCAATGTTAATTGATTCATCAACTCGGGGCAAATCCCGAGAAATAACCTTGTCAAGCTTTGATGTGACATAACCTCGCTCTTCTGGACGTTCCTCAATTATCATCTCTGCAAGGTCTACAAGAGAACCATATCCCGCACTCTTGAAAAAATGATGCCTCGATATAGTTGGTTTAATCTTAGCACGCGTTTTATCAAGCGCATCTTTGACCTCTGAGGGAAACTCAATATCTGCATTGCTTGTACCCTCAAAAAGAAGACCGGTTGTGTCAAGTTTGTTATGCTTGTTGAAAACTTGCTGTGCTGTATCAAGAAGGTCATCAACTTCATTGCGAAGCTCTTCTTCTGTGAGTTTTTCAGCTGCAGTTCTCCAAAGTATCCCCCAACTATCTGTATGTTCACGAATCTTCCGCCCAAGATTCAGTAGTTCTTTTCGAGTATCCTGATCTTTGATTTTTGTACTTAGACGCACTACAGGTTCCGGTAATAGTACTGCAGCTCGTCCAGGAATAGTTATACTCGAGGAAAGAACCGGCGCTTTACGCCCGTAATCATGTGCCCTAATTTGTACCATTATTTGTTGACCGCGCTGGAATCCTCTATCTGGAAGCAGTCCTGAAATTGTGCCCAAATCTACCTTTGTCTGTCCAGTCTTCTCATCCTTTCCAAGAACAACACCACGATAAACTGAACTCTTGGCTACTCTAGGTGTCCTAGTAATAACTTCACCCAATCGTCTACGCAATACATCAGTAAGACGATTCAAGATCGATTCATAGGCTATTGCTACTATTCCTTGAAGATCACTGCGATCCCATATATCTACATCCGGAATCTCACTCCGATAAGGTAGACCAAACCTTCTTGCCACTTCTGGAGTAGGTTGA
>JAEOUL010000110.1 GCA_016839345.1 Candidatus Thorarchaeota archaeon
AAAGCCCTCAAACATGCTGGATTAAGTGTTGAGGATATTGACGACTGGGAAATCAATGAGGCATTCTGCATTGTAGCTCTCAACTGCATGGACAAATTGAACATTCCAGAGGAGAAGGTGAATATCATGGGTGGATCAACCGCGATTGGACATCCTCTGGGTTCAACAATGATCAGACTGACTGGGACACTGGCAAGAATCCTCAAAGATAATAAAGCAAAGTATGGCGTTGCCAATGCCTGCGTAGGCGGTGGACAAGGAGTCGCAACCGTTATTGAGAATATAGATGTATAAGCCAGTCTGTCCCAATCACACAAGAAGGACCTTGAGTGGTACTCATGAATCTAATCCATCTTCTAGCAATCTGTGGAATGCTCAGCCCCGTCATCTACACTTTGATGTGGATTATTGGAGGAATCATACAGCCAGAATATAGTCACATTCGACAGGATGTGAGTTCACTCATTGCAGTTGATGCACCAAACAAGAAACTGCTTGACAAGTTCATCATTTCGTCTAGCATTCTACTATTCATCTTCTATATTGGAATGCATTGGGGAATAAACAATGGAGTAGGCTCTATCGTAGGTCCTGTACTATTTGTAATCAGTGGGCTCTTAGGAGTACTTGTAGCTTTGTTCTTTCCTCTTGACCCTGGTGGAGAACTAGTGACTACACGAGGGAAACTGCATCTAATTCTTATCTCCATATCAGGAATATTGGCAACTGTGGGTATGGTTGCATTGTGGTTTCGACTAGAATCTGTGGCAGAATGGAGTGTGTTTGCTACATTTTCACTTGTCACAGCAATTGCATCATTTATTTTGGTCATAGCTACGTCAGCGGCCGCTAAAACCAACTATCTAGGTCTGGTGGAGCGGTTCATGGTCAGTTCATATCAGATATACTACTTCATTTTAGCCTTGATGGTGTTTCTCACCAATTAGAAAGGTATCTAGAAATTATATCTGCCAACTCTTGGATAATCAAGGAATTCCCACTTACCATGCACACCGTACGAAAGTGCACCCAGCTCGAGATGTAGCATGGCAATTCCGCAATCTAATCTTCTAGAAACCCTGAAGTCTTTTCTTTTACTATTCGATGATACAGTGACAGAATCATCTCCGATTTCGAATCTCCAAGGTTGTCTGTTCCCCGCTGATGGTGCAATCCTCGCAGCCTCTATTGCAGTTCTGATCCACTTCTCGTCATCGATATCTCCAATCGCAACAATCTTTTCGAGACTCTTTCGTCGATACTGCTTGGAAGACACACCTACCCGATCAGCCTCATCCTTTGAGTATCCAATAGGAGTGATTCCGAGTATACGCTCTCCCCCTTCCAGATTGACCTGTTTCAGGACGCCATCACGTCGATAGAAACCTCCCACCCAGCAAGTATTCAGACCAAGAGCAGTGGCTTCAAGGATGATTCCTTCTCCTAGATATCCAGTGATAGATTGAACATTCGGTGCATCCATATCGCCAATGAACACAATGTAGTAAGGTGTCTGTGTCACTTTGTAAAAGAACTCTCCAACTGCACCTTTGAAGACGTCTTTTCCAGAGTCTTTGACAAGCACTGCTCTGGCACCAGAAAATGGTCTAAAATCGTTGCAGACTTTTTCAAGTTTCGAAGTCACTTCGTCATTTGGAACTTCTCCAGAATATTTTCTGTGAGAGTGTCGTAGGAAAATTGCATCATACCATGAATCGACAGGGATTTCCATCAAAATCGATTGAAAATAGAACTTGATCACACATTAGTACATACCATAGAGGCAAAATGAAATGGTGCTGAGGATGAGATTGGGCTTCCATTGAGGTTTCAAATCCCATAGGATGGTTTTGGTTGGGTTAAACTAGCTCGAAATGTAACTGGTCACCCATAAATCTCAGGTACACATATGTTACCAGAATTAGTGGACTGAGGATGTCATTTATGGTCTTGGAATTTAACTGTACTCCATCAGGATTAGTGCTACCCTGTTCACTTTGAACTGGGGATTGGTATCCAATTTTTTTGAGAGTTTTATAGAGGAACTTGCTGGAGTCAAGTGATCCTGAATATCTCCAACGCTTTGCAATATCTGCTTGAATAGATTCAATCTTCTCCCACCATGCCATAGCAATTACTGCCATTGCTTCAGGAATTAGTTCGGCATCAGTAATCTTGTCTTCGAGTAGCTTTCCCATCGAGTCAAAAAAGGAGCCAACATGGATGAACTTTGCCCAGTTTTTTGGATTTGTTGTTGGTCCGTATTTAGCTAGGAATTCTTTATAGTTGCTCCAACTCCACTCTCCAATTACTTCGAATATATCCTCAAGGAACTCCTGGTCGGCTTGTTTATGAAAATCCAAGAATATAGATGCTCGTCTTGACTTTGCGTAGTTTCTCAGAGAGAGGATACTCATAACTACTCCTATAACTACACTTACTGCTGCTATAATTATCGAAACAGTCTGTAAATCTAACTCCTGCATGAAAACCACTCGAAATCTCCTGTATATCCTGACAGGAAGAATTTCTCATATAAAAGACCTATCCCGACTTTTTGTCATTGGAAATATGTTCCGACAATGAGAAAATGGCGCCGAGGATGAGATGTTGTCGTGAGCCTTGCGTTCAAGGTCTGACAGATTACAACTCTGGAACTTTCTAAAGATTTCTTTAAATATCCGGAATGATTTGTATTTGGCCGACTGTAAGCGGTAGGTGTTATACCATGAATCGATTAACAATCTCAAGCAAAGTTGCTGTTTTCTTTTGGGTATTCACAGTAGTGATTCACATCACCATCTACTCATCATATTTCATCATGGGCTCGTTCTTTCTTGATGATCTTGCGTACAGCGAGATATCCTGGGAAGAGCTGGTTAGTACCTATCCCAATATTGCATACTTGATATCAGAACACCTCCGGATGATGGGGATTGCTGTTATGATTGTAGAGCTGTTCATTCTATATATGGTCTACCTGATTTTCTGGAGGAGTTCGAAACAAGGCTGGTTGCTTGCCACAATCAGTTCAATCGTTATCTCCATCATGGAGCTTGTCCAGACCTTCCCCGTCCTCGGTTTCAATATCCCGTACATGGCGTATATCATGCTGGCTGCTATGATTGTAATCGCATCAACAATATCAGGGATGGAGTTATTCAGCAAGAAAAAGGCTTAGCTCATAAGAAACCACCCAGCAATCTCAGTGAATTATTATGAAATTTAGGATTTACAATGCCTTCAGATGTCAATCAGTATATGATAAAATGGCGCCGAGGATGAGATTTGAACTCATGCGTGCGAACACACCGGTTGACTTGGCTATCAGCTTCCGAAGAAACC
>JAEOUL010000257.1 GCA_016839345.1 Candidatus Thorarchaeota archaeon
CTATCTCCTCGAGAGTAGCATCCGGTCTACCAAAAGCAATGTTGTCGCGAACACTCATCCGAAACAGAAAGATATCTTGCTCCACAAGACCAACAACATCTCGAACTGATTCAGTAGTCACATCTCTGAGATCTACTCCACCTACCCGAATGGTTCCTTCGGTTGGATCGTAGAGTCGAAGGAGAAGTTTCAGGATAGAGCTTTTTCCACCTCCGGGGCCTCCGATGAGAGCAACTCGAGAACCTCCAGGTATTGTGATAGTGAAGTTCTTCAACGCGTAGTGGTCATTCTCATTATTATTTGCACCATATCTGAAACTGACATTTTCAAAGACAATGTCACCGAGCCAATCAATCTCAGTTGCTTCTTCATCTGGTTCAATGAGTGTTTCTTTCCAATTCAGAATGTCAACAATTCGTTGTGCATTCACATATCCACCTCTCAAAACGAGGAGCATTCTGGGAAGATGGAAGTTCATACCTTCCAAGGCCATTAGAAGCGTCATGATTGTAAAAAGTTCTCCAATGCTGATTGCGCCGTTGATGAAAGCGTAAGATGAGTAGAGAAATGCAATAGTAATCATTGCTATCAGAACTAATGCAGGAATATAGAAGGCAGCGAGCCGACCCTCTTTTGCAATTGACTGTTCGTAAGTCTTACTGATATCATGGAACTTCGCCCTTTCATAATCTTCTTTCCCAAATGCTCGAACAACCTCAATACCAGTGAAAACACCTTGAGTTATTGCAGTCAATTGTTCCATATCCTCTGCACGCTTTCTTCGAACTGGTTCTACGGCGTTAGCATATCGGTAAGAGAATATGAGATAGAGTGGCGTACCAATAAGCATAATCAAAGTGAACCCATAGATAGGTAATGAAAAACCTCCGAAGGATAAAACGAGAAAATTCTGCAAGGCAGGATTGAAATCCACTTGAATGAGTATAATGGCAGTTATCCCAAATGAGATGAAGCTCCCTGCAAGATTTCTAAGAGCAGGATTAAGTGAGAAACGTACCCACGAGATATCTTGCATTGCTACAGAGAGGAGTCGTTTACTGTCCACCTCATCATGGAAGGTCATACTATAGTCTTGCAGAGCTTCAAAGAAATCTTGACGGGCGTCTCGTTCCCAACGAAGTGTTACAATTGCCCAGACGTATCCGACTATGAAATAAAGTCCCATGTAAATAAGTGCTAGTCCAATTATCAACCACACATAGAATATGAATAATGGGGACAGCATAAGTGCAGGTGTAAGGCCATCTGCTTGGACTAGTTCATTCACAGCCATACCAATGATGATCGAGGGTATGATTGTGAGAATGGTTGAAATGATTGTAAGAATCAATGCAAACATCGTAATGCCTTTGTTTCTTGCTAGACCACTAAGCATGTATCTAGCAGGACTCTTTCTGATGGTTTTGCCACCGTTGTTTCTAGACAATCTATGTTCCTCCGGATTTAAGCAAGTCAATGAGAGATGAAATCCTAGCCTTCAGCTCTTCAAGATGCGTTAGTAGTTTTTGTCGATCTCTTGTGTTCAGTGAGCCAGAGATTTCCTCAAATGTGTCCAAGGTAAAATCTGCGCTGTGAATATGAAACTGAACACGTTCCGAGGGGTTTAGAAGTTTTTCCCAGATTCTTGGCCCAAGACGTGTTTTGTGGCCTACTGCACCCCTTCGTTTCTTTATGATCATCACCATGTGTTCACGACCCTTTTCTGTGAGACTATAGGTCTTACTGCGACCTTCCGTCTTGACTGTCTTTATGAAGCCAAATTCTTCTAGAGATGCTAGGAGGGGATAGATAGTCCCAGGACTTGGATTCCACTCTCCTTCAGTCAAGTCGTAAAGAGACTGCATGATCTCTGTACCAGTCATATCCTGTGATTTGAGTAAACGAGGAATGATATGACGGAGAAGACCTCGTGGTACGGATTGAGGCATCTCCAGAGGTTCACAATCCCTATTTTGAGAATCGTTTTTCGTGATGATCACCTTCAATAATATCGGATGCGATTATCGAATACGATATTTATCGATATCGAATGCGATATAAAGGCTTCGGATATGACATGGAAAGAGCAAGGGGAAGTTTGATAAGAACTCCAGAGCCGTTCTAACGAAATAGCGAGTGATGTAATTTTGGGAGAGAAGGCAAAGGTCAAGGAAACTGTCCGATTATACTCCAAGGTATGGCAACTACCTTCTTATCATCAGATAGTTTTGAGAATGATCCTTCTCGTAATTATTGGATCAGTCCTTCTGAGTGTATTGAAAGAGATTCTCCTATCAACATTCATCTGCTATATGGTGGTACTTGGAACTCCTGTGTTTGTGGGCTCAGGCCTTTTGTATATCATAGCGACAGCAGAAAACTCACCACTAGATGGGCGAAGAACTGGGGGATTGGTTCATTTTGGTCTCATATTCTGGATAACTCTAAGTATTGTTGGTGGTTTAATTGATGCTGCAGTGGGCTCTTCATTTTTTGAGATCAGATTTTCTATTCTTGGAGTTGCTATTGCATACTTAGCATTCGCATTTCTGGTGAATGGACTGAGCGATCATCATCCGGTCAGGAATAGCATTGCGGCACTGATGCCTCCATTGCTCTGGATTCTCGTAATGCTCTTCATAGCCCCACAGAATTCATCACTACCAGTATTTCCCGCAATGTGGTTTGTGCCAATAATTGGTTCACTTATTGTCGGAACTGTAACTGTTCATTACATATACAGAGCAGTTAGTGTTCCTTTTGAACGAGACCTCGGAATTAATGGACCACAGCTCCTGAGAGCTTTTGGTCATGACTATTTGGCAGGCAACCCGTCACCATTGGAGCAGATCCTAACGCAAATTGCTACAGTTCAGGACATACCAGTTGAAATAATCCTCTTCAAGGATGAACATGGACCAGTTGCATGTGGTGTGATTGAATATGTTCATCCCGGACCATTCAGAGATATTGGAAGTAGCGGTCTTCCCTCAACTATCATTGACCACATCAAGGAGAAACATGGTATCCCTGCCTTCGTGATGCATGGAAGTTGTACACACCAACAGAACTTGACCACAAAGGAGGACTATCCAATTGTGCTTGCTGAGATTGATAGACTCATCGAAGACACAAAAGTTCATGATGAAATCTCAGGACCACATTGGTCAGATGAAGGTAAGTACAAGGTCTGGACACTTTTTGCTGGAAATGATGTCATGACAATAAGCACCAGCTCACCGGAATTCACTGATGATATTTCATTAGATGTTGGTTATGATGTTGCTAACATGATTCGAGAACGATTACCAAAGGTAGAAGGAGTAGCTGTTGTTGACGCTCACAATTGTATTGATGACACCGCCATTTCAGTGAATCAAGGAGATCCTGAAGCAGCAGAATATGTTGGGTCAGTTTCAGAAGCTGTATTCTCTACAATCAACGAACCAAAGACTCGTGTGCAGATTGGGTTATATCAAGTACGGCCAGATGACATAAGTCAGGATGAAGGTATCGGCCCTGGAGGAATAATCGCAGTTGTTCTAAATAGTGACGAAAATGAAATGATTCTCATCAGTATTGATGGAAACAACATGGAACCAGGATATAGAGAAAGGATACTGGGTCTTCTGAAGAGTCAAGGATTTGATAGTGCTGAGGTAATCACAACAGATACACATGTCGTTAATGCGATATCTCTCTCAAGTAGGGGATATCCACCAGTAGGGAGAAACAAACCTCAAGAAATTCTTGACCATATTATCACAGCTTCAGTGAAAGCACGTGAACGAGTACAACCCGTTAGGGTGGGTTTGGGATTTGGGAAAGCAAAGGATCTTCGAACCTTTGGAGAGAAAGGGTTTGATGTTTTGACACAGAATATTGCAGAAGCCGCAGGGATTGCTAAGAAAGCTGGAATTCGTGCTGGAGGTGTGTCATTACTCCTCTACATCCTCCTAGCTTTCCTTTTCTGACCCAATGCGATAGAAGTATATGCATTAGTTTCTGAATCTAGTTAGCTGGATGCAAATATGACGAAAAGAATTCTCGTTTGTCTGACTGGCGCTAGTGGCGCAATATATGGTGTTAGACTACTGCGTACGCTGAAAAGCGAAGGCCATGAAGTTTACCTAATATTGTCAAAATGGGGAGAAGAAACACTCAAGTATGAAACAGGCATAACGAGAGAATCTTTGAGCAAGGAAGCGGACTTCACATATGATGAATATGATTTAGCTGCGGGACCAGCAAGTGGAAGTTTCAAAATTGATGCAATGGTTGTCATTCCATGTACAATGAAGACACTTGCAGGTATCGCTCATGGATATGCAGACAATCTCATTGCACGTGCAGCAGACTGTAGTCTTAAGGAGAGACGCAAGCTCATCCTAGTGCCGAGAGAATCGCCACTCAATCTGATTCAAATCAGAAATATGGCTACGGTAACTGAAGCAGGGGCGGTTGTAATCCCAGCCAGTCCAGCATTTTGGACAAAGCCGAAGACCATCGAAGAGCTTGTAGATTCAGTAATAGAGAGAGTGCTAGCTCACTTAGAGATTTCAAAGGATTCAGCTGCAACATGGACTGGTGAATAATCTTATCCCCAATGCAATGGTGTTCCACAATGATCGCAAATGACAGTTTCACCTGGTAGTGCTCTCTTGCGTAATGCTGCACCACATTGAACGCACTCAATTTTCTTGGGGGCGATGTCGCCAGTCTTTGCCTGGAGTTTGAGTAGAACCTCTCTCAGATTGTCACGCATCTCTGATAGAAGAATTTCCATCTTGTTCTCGTCGTCACTCGTAACAGAGATACGCATAGCCAAGTTTTCCGTAGAAACAGAACCAATGACGATATATTGTGTACCAGCCAAGGCTTTTCCATAATACCACGATTCCTCGCCGTGTTTGGTTCCACTCTTCTCTCCAATGAACCTCACACTTTGTTGTTCAATAACATCATTTACGATATCAAGCATTTCTTGAACATCTGCATCTGGGTCTATCTGATATTCTGCAGCTCTCTCTGTTTGTAATCGTGTTTCAAGGAGTTTCTCTAGATCAGTCATACTCATTGTAGAGAGATATGCATCTCGAGCAACTGTAGCATGTTCGTTTGGAATCTCCACTTTACTCTCGCCATGATTATCACAGTTCAGGATTGCTTCTGATTTGTCACCTTTTCCTTCGATTGTTGACAAACTCAGAGGATTGTGACACTTGTGACATTCATACAATGTTTGATAGAACCGCTCAATTATTGGAGCTTCAGCGCCAACATGCAGATATCTTTCATCTCCATGACCATTTCGGCATTCCATCTTTAGTTCAACAAGCTCGTTTTTAACCTTAGATCCATTGATTGTCATAGGAGATTTGCATTTTTCACACTTCAGACTCTCTTCTGCTGAATGTAATCGATCAATGTGTTTGTCTCTTTCTTCTACATGTTTGTAGATTCCAACAGCAACCCCTTTCTTGAAATCGCCATGAACAGGACAAACTAGTTTCATTTCTACGTTGTTACCACTTACCTTGGTATCTACGATATCTGTGATCAGATTACAATCATTACACTTCAAGACACCATTGACAATCGAGTCAATTGCTTCTTCATCCAAATCCACTGGTTGCGACAGATCAATGTTGTGACCATTCATACAACTACATTTGAGTTTGAACTTCATCTTATCTAGTTCAATACTCTTTATGGACACAGGATTTCCGCAATCACGACAGTTCAACATAGAACGTACAATACTTCCTTCAGACATTGCTTCTACGATAGATTCGAACATCCAGGCATACTCTGCTGGCAGCTCCTTCTTTGCTTTACCATGAGCAGGACATGAAATTTCAACTCGTGCTTTGTTTCCTTTGGGCTGGGTTTCTAATACTTGACATGGTAAACCACACTCATCGCAATGGATGAGACGTTTAACTACAGTTTTGAGAACTGATTCATCAGCAACCTTTGGAATGAAACGCATCTCTTTATGTCCACTGGAACATCGAGCCTTAATCTCTAGGATGCCTTTCCTATCTGCAATCTCATGCGCTATGAAAACTTCACCACATCTCGGGCAGCTCAAAGAGTCAAGTATGGATTTTGAACTATTCATACTCCCTTGTAACCCTGTTATTGCTGTGTGATAGAATGCTGGAATCGCTCTTATCTGTGGTCCATGAATCGGGCAAATGAAAGTATATTCAGCCTTCGATCGACCCACATCTGTATTCATAAGAGACATAGTTGAACCACATTCAATACACGTGAAAATCCCCTGAAAGACCTCATGAGCCATACTATCCGCCTGATATCTCGAGATGTCACGTTTCCCCTTATGACCATTCAAGCACTGACAATAGACACGAAGTGTCTGCCCTCTCAGTTCACCAGCTAGGGCATAGAATGGTTCCTTGCATTTCTTACAAGTGAACAATTTTCCTCTCCACCTGGGCACGCGGCAATGAAACTATTCCACAGATGCGGAGGTTCCTAAAAGGTATATCGTAAGTGCATCCAGTTGTTTTATTGTAGATAAAGTGCAATTGTCAACGTGGAAGTACAATACTTACAACGAATTGGAAGACGTTTACCCAACTCGTCAACTTGTTCAAGCTCTAAAGGAGCTCCACATCTTAAACAAACCCATGAATCCATTGTATCAGCTAATTCATCGATTGTCGTTGGAAGCATTGAAACATCTTCACCCAGGGCTTCAACCCTCACATTTGCATGTCTACCGTTTTCGGGACCACTAATGAGAAGTACAACTGCAACTTTCTGCTGAGTGTATTTACCCTCAGCATACCCTCTGATTGTGCCAATGAATTCTCCACCAACAATTGTTTCCTCACAATCAACAACATGAAAATTCTTAGCCGGGAGTATCTTCTCAGCCTTGGTATACAAGACCTGTGCATTCCAATCCAAGGTCTGTTCTTGTTGTGTTTTTTCCAACCCAGATAACACAAGTTCAAAAGCTTCAGTCGTCTTCTTCAATGGTTGAAGAAGGTCACACACTGAACGAATCAAGTAGGGTTCTACATTAACAGTGTGCAGTTGATCAAGGAAGTCAATATACGAAACTGTTGCGACTATCTTGCCCTGCACGCAATCTTTCGTCGGGTATAGAGTGAACAGCGGGCTTCGAAAACCGCCAACCTCAATTCGGGAAATGGTTTTCACGTTCTCTCCTGCAAGCTCCATACAATCCTGAGGATAAGCAACAATACTAACTGTCACAGTTGTTATGACATAGCCACTGTCATTTTTGATTTTAACTTTGTAATCGAACTTCCCACCGATAATCTCGCAACCCCGAAGTACTTGGACTCCTGTATCTGAGTCTGCAGATTCATCTGTAACTTCCAATGTTTCTGGAGGTTCAAACTCTGGAGCTTCTGCAGGGGGTTTGATTTTATCCTCCTGCATCTCATTGTACGCTCTCTGCATTGCCTCTGCGTGATCAGGAGGAATGTCCAAAACTGTTTTTCCATGAAGTGAGCATAGAAGTACAACCCTGTCCTCGCGACCTCGTGGTTCTATGTAAACAAGGTCAAGTGATTCATAACATTCAGGGCACTGGTAAAGTCGTTTGTACAAACCTGAGAGGGTTTCTTGGTCCAAACCTGGAATGAAGAGTCTCTTGCTCCGATGGCCATTTCGGCACTCAGTATCAAACTCAATGAGTCCTCTCCTTTCTTCGACATCACGAACATTCATCGGCATGCTGCACTTCTCACAGCTCAGACTACGAACAATAGATGGCATTCTATCGATAGTTGGTTCATACTCTTCAATGATTTTAAAAACATCAGGTGAAGACTCACGAGCCATCACACCATGAACTGGGCAGACAATTCTGAAGTCTACCCTTTTCTTGCTCTTCTTCTTGTCCAGAATATGCGTCGAATGTCCACAGTCATCACAAGTCAATACTGCTCTTGTGATTCTATCAGTCACTGGTTCACTCCAAGTCAGCGGCAAGACACGATCGGAGGTATGCTTTGTTCCAGGACAGACACACCTGAGTCGATAGCCTTGTTTGGTTTCATCAATCCCTCTGATTGCAAGGGCTTTTCTGCATTCGTGGGAGGTCAATGTCGACTTCACTACAGCATCTTCCGGTATCTCTGATACAGCCTGTTGAAGAAGTTCCAACTGCGTACTAAGAATGTCTTTCTTTGCATCACCATGTATTGGACAAGAGGTGTGGACTCTTGTAGTAGTTCCTCTGTTCTCCACATGAGTGATATGTCCAGGAAGTCCACATTTGTCACAATGGACTACTCTCTGCAGAATATTCTTGAGTAGTGATGTATCAATACTACTAGGCAGGTATCTAGTGGTCTTGTGTCCATTAGCACAACGTACCTCAACTTCTAAAATTCCACGTCGTTGGTCAACTTCATTGACCGCATAGACCAATCCACATTGGGAACATCTGAATGAGTCGATTATTGAACGAGGACTATCTACATCGGCCCCAACAAGATCCACTGTTGAACCAAACGCTCTTGGAAACTCACGTTTCTGAGGGCCATGAATTGGACAAAGAAAAAGAGATTCAATCTTATTTCCATCACCTCTTTCTTCAATGTGCGTCATGTTAGATCCACACTCCGTGCAGTTGTAGAGTCTCTTGAACACATCAGATGCGATTTCTTTTGCTTGATGTTCTGATAAACGCCGAACACTCTTGTGGCCTCGTAGACACTGAACGTTCATTTTCAGGATTTTGTCCTTCAACTCTGCAGTATGAATGAAGAGTGGGTCACCACAACGATTGCATGTGAACACTACTATGCACCACTGGAAGAGAGGATGATGTTGACAGAGAGTGGTTTTCAGAATTCACTATTAAGGGAATTTCCGGTGGGTCTGTAAAGAGTATCTTCAATTACTACTTTATTGAGTCTGTTTCTTCTTCTGCAGATTCTTCTTCAACGTCAACGATTTCGTCTTCAAGTTTAGATTTGGGAGTTGTCTGCTTCTTCTGCTGTTCTTCCAAGAAATCCTCAAGATTCTTGACTACAGGAATGTCAATTCTCTGAAGTGCTATTGAGAATCCATAGAAAAGCAGAAAGACTCCACCAAACACAATCAGCATTGGACCTACAACCCAACCCACTAGCGGAACTGTGAGGATATAATAACCTGCAATTTGAATTATTCCGCCCAAAAGAAATCCTGGTAAAGCAGAATTTATTGGTCTACTCATAGCTGCCTGAGCTGTAGCTACCAGTGTTAGTGCAAATCCGGATACTGTGATAAGGGGTGAAACCAACCAGGCAAAGTATCCTATAAACCAAATTGCTGCTCCGACTAAGATTAACAAGAAATTCGGTGATGATGTAATCTGTTCAAATACTTCTAGTTGATCACTCAATGTCCTCACCAATATCGTAGCATGTCGAGGGGGAGATATTATGTATTGTGGAAGAGAAATATCTACTGACTTCCAGGAGTATCAACACGCTCCAAGGCTGCATCTGCTGATTTCTTTATTTTTGATCTATATCCTCGAGTAGTATAGACACGAACTGGTTTCAGAATTCTCGAAAAGCTCCGTGCCACAGGACTGACGTCTGTCAACTTCCAAAACTCATAACCCCCCGATCCACGTTCGAATAGAACCAGGTCTTCAAGATTGTAGCGCCCAGGATAATAGGTAACAGAAGCACGGTCTGGAAAATCAATGTAGACATTAGCAGGATCAATTCCAGCATCTTCAGCAATCTCTCTCTCAATTTCATACAATCCATCTGCTGTCGACAATTTGGCTAGAAAAACCGGATCTGAAAGCGCTCGCGTACTGACTAGTTTTACCAGATTCCTCTTACTATAATCACTGAAGATACGATTTGCTGCACGCAACTCTTCTGTTTCATCAGGTCCTACATGCAGAAGACGATATAGAAAAGTCAGGTCGTCACAATGCAGAAATTTTTCAGAATCTTCGGTTGGCAAGGGAATCAGCTGTGAACCTGCTTCGTCGAGCACTCTTAGCAGCATGAGTTCTGCGGCTCTTACAGTCTTGTGGAAATATACTGCATCAAACATGTTGGCTGAAGCTGACAAGTATGACTCAAGAGTGAAAAGAGACCCACGTTCTACTGCAATCTTGTTCTTTGCGATTCGAGTTGATCCGAACAATCGTCTAAATTCAAGCTGTGCATATTCCACTCCAGCAAAGTACGAGTCTCGTTCTAAATCATCAATCAATTCGGGATTGATAGGACAATGAACCAAATCAAGCAATACGCCTTTGATAGGGATTCCTTTCTTAATCAGATCGATTACTTCTGATTTTGTGTAACCGTGGTTCTCAACCAAGTCTCCGACTTCGGATTGGTTGATGATTATCTCACTAATCTTTGCTCGATCAACTCCGCGAACAGAAAGATACTCTTCAGAAACATTAGCCCAAGGACCATTCGTTAGCATCAAGAGTAGAGATGCAAGTCGGCCTTTGAGCACCTCATCTATCTCACCTCCCAAATATTCAAGCAAGAGCTCACTCATGTGCATAAATCCTAAAGTTCGACCCATGAGAGAGATAGCTGCTCCAGGATAGACCAAAGATATTCCAGCTGGACCTTGAATGTATCTCAGTCTTTGACTCAGACGTAGATCTATGATTTCCTTCTCCAAAGCTGTAAGGGATACGTACCCATGAATCGGATCCTTAATCTTGAGAACAGAGGGCAAATCGGTTATTGGCATAAGAGTTCAGCCTATAAAACGTCAAAGGAACCTTATAAAAAGGCTTCAAATACACCTTTTGCTCCATAGGCAACCTTATTCAAGACCATTAGGAGGACGATAGTTCATGAGCAAGTTGTGGTCTGTAACATTTATTGTACTCTTGCTTTTCCTTCCACTCTTCATCTCAAGTCCAACATTAGCGGAGAGTCCTATTGAGTTAGCAGACACAACACAGACCAGTATTGAGCGAATATATGGCGAGCTTATCGTTGAAGAAATCTATGACCAAGTTTTTAGTTCAGATTATCGAGGAATTGTCCGAAAAGTAACTGAGAATGGGTCACGATATTTGGAAGGGGGATTTGAAACACAGCGTGAGGGCCCGAATATGTATTTGAGGCACTATTTACTGCAACAGATGGATGAGCTCTCTAATGGTCGATTGGAAATCGAATTGATTGGAGACTATTACAATGTTGTAGCAAAACTGTCGGGTTATTTACCAGGGGAACACCCAGCCTTTGTTATTTCAGCTCATTATGACTCACCAGATGAATGTCCTGGAGCAAACTGTGATGGTAGCGGCATTGCAGCCATGCTTATTTTAGTGGAAATAATGTCACAATATGAATGGCCTCTAGACATTTACTTCATGGCGTTCAATGGACTTCACCCAGCTAGTCCAGGATTGTTCATGGAGGGTAGTAAAGAAGTAGCTCAAGAGTTGAGGTATCGAGGTTTTCAAACTCTTGCTCTTTTCAACATTGATACTATTCTAGTCCCTCATTATTTGGTACCGTCCGACAGTCAAGTTCAGATGGGTTATGACATATATTCAACTTATACAGAAAGCCAGTATTGGGCTGAACTTACAAGAGTGATGAGCAACAATTATGGAATTAACGTCATACAACCGATTCCTTCAACAAGTTTTGTGATCTGGGAATATACTGACCATTATGCCTTCTATCAGAGAGAATTCTCAGGAGTTGTATGTGCACATGAATCGGGTTGGAGCATCGATGAATCGTATCACGCTGCATCAGATGTCTGGGACAATCCAACATTTAGATATGAGCTAGGAAAGGAAGTCACAGCAGCCATCGGATCAAGTATAGCATATACTATGAGTAGGACTTACGGGGAACCAACTCGAATCGAGTTATCATTCACGACCAGTGTCGAACACAGTGAAAGAGTCTACATTCCAATCACTACACCCACTCAGATTGAGGTTTCATGCCGCTGGTTCGGTGGTCCTGCAACATTTCAACTATTCAATCCAAACGGTCAGATTATTGATTCAGCAGTTTTTGATGATGCCTCTGCTTGGGAGCACACAACTTTGTTTGACATTGGAGTTTCAACCAAAGGATTGTATACATTAACCTTGGAAAATACTGGACATGCATCTATCGGGTTTAGATTGAATATCTCCTATGACAGTGATATTGACAACAATGGAGTTCTAGATAGCCAAGAGTTTTGGATAGATTCATCCTATTTCTTATTAGACCAGGACTCAGATGGACTTTCAGCTGCTGAAGAATTGTTTCTGGGCACTGATGATACCAAAATAGATTCTGATGGCGATACGATGGATGACAAATTTGAAGTGGATAATGGATTAGACCCAACTGACCCTTCAGATGGAAATGATGACGCCGATGGAGATGGCTTGTCAAACGCTCAAGAGTACTCTGGGGGTCTTAACCTATACTCCTCAGACTCCGATTCAGATAGTATGCCAGATCTGTGGGAACTAGAGAATGGACTGGACCCATTGTTTGACGACTCGATGCTTGATGCAGATGAAGATGGGAAGAGCAATCTTCAGGAATATCTCGAAGGAACAGATCCTCAGGTCATAGAGAATGAACCCATTCCTCTTACACTATTAATCATAACCCCAGCAGCAGTATTAATTGCGTTTATAGTAGGGTTTCTTTACTACAAAAGAGAAACTTTCTGATGCTAAGCTGTGTGGTGGTTGAATCTTGTGAAACAACAGTGGTTTGCTGTACTTCTGACATTCTTTCTTATAATTCCGATAACTTTCAATACTTCTACCACTCCAGAGAGCACGATTGTAGTTTCTGATACCAGAGAACCTGCTCTTCAGCGAATATATGACGAGATTGTAGCTTCGGAAATCTACGAAAACATAACATCATTAGAGCTGCGCAATATAGTTCGGAAATTCTCAGAAAATGGTTCACGATTCCTTCAGGATGCAATAGAAGTAGATATGGAAATACCAAACACATTCGCGAGATATTATATCATTCAACAACTAATTGAACTATCAAATGGAAGAATAGAGATCGAAGTCTTTGGCGATTATAGGAATGTACTTGGAAAATTGCCAGGTTATTTACCTGGAGATAGTCCCGTATTTATTGTATCAGCGCACTATGACACACCGGAAGGATGTCCAGGAGCAAACTGTGATGGTAGTGGCATAGCTGCCATGCTAACTCTAGCAAGAGTGATGTCGCAGTATGAATGGCCATTAGACATTTACTTCATGGCATTCAATGGACTATATCCTCATGGACGATGGTACAAGGATTATATGGAAGGTAGCACCGAAGTATCAAGTGAGCTTATGCGTCGTGAAATAGAAACTCTCGCTATGTTCAATATTGATACAGTTTTATTTCCCAATCCCACTGCACCAATTGATAAACGTGTATGGATGGGATATGATCCTATAGGAGGATATGCTAAGGGTCGATACTGGGCAGAATTGACCCGAGCAATGAGCAATAACTACGGTCATAGTTCTATCGTTCCAGTTCCATCATATTCAGTCCCCATATGGGACCTGGGAGATCACTATCCCTTTATTCACAGAGGCTTTTCGGGAGTGGTTTGTGCATTTGAGTCGGGTAGCAGTATAGATGATGCATTTCAAAATGGCGATGATGTATATACACAACCGGGATACGATTATGGTCTATTAAGAGAAGTGACAGCCGCCATTGGTTCGAGCATGTCGTATATCATGGGGAGGAGATACGGTGAACCTAGACAAATCGATTTTTCCCTCATTATTGGGAGTGAGGGCTCAGAAGAACTCTACATTCCTATCACAACACCAACAAACATTGAAGTCACCTGTAGATGGTTTGGTGGTCCCGCCACCTTTCAGCTTTTAAATCCAAATAGTCAAATTATTGGAACTATTGCGTTTGACTCTGCTTCAGCTTGGGAATACACTGATCTATTTGATATTCCAGTGTCTGACAAGGGTCTCTATACTCTAGTTCTGTCAAATCCAGGATATCGGCCAGTAGGATTTGAGCTCACTTATTGGTATGAAAGTGACATAGAATCAAATGGAATTCTGGATAGCCAAGAGTTCTGGATGGATTCATCCTATTTCTCATTAGACCAAGACTTGGATGGTATCTCCGCGGCAAACGAGCTCTTCATAGGTACCGATGATACCAAAATAGATTCTGATGGCGATACGATGGATGACAAATTCGAAGTGGATAATGGACTAGACCCAACTGACCCTTCAGATGGAAATGATGATGAAGATGGAGATGGCTTATCAAACGCGCAAGAATATTCCTTGGGTCTTGATATGTTCTCGGAAGATACAGATTCAGATAATATGCCAGATCTCTGGGAAGTGGAGAATGAATTGAATCCATTAGTCGATGACTCAATGCTTGATGCTGACGGAGATGGAAAGAGTAATCTTCAAGAGTATCTGGAGGAATCAGATCCTCAAAGAATAGAGAGTGAGCCGATACCAGTGTTCTGGTTCATTCTACCACTTGTAGTAATTGCGGTTATAGTAGGGTTTCTTTATCTCAGAAAGGAATATTTCTAATGTAGCTAACTGTGGTGTAACAATGAAGAAGATTTTGGTGATTATCATCTGTATGTCGCTATTCGTGACCTCAGTAGAAGTCACCAATGCTCTAAGTATACAGGACGAGTTTGCAGCATTTGAGGGAGCAATAGAACCTCTATCTCTGAACAGAATATATGGAAAGGATGTCTCAGAGGATATTTTCCATGATGTTTCTGAAGACTCCTTCAGGGATTTCATTATCAAGCTAACAGAGAATGGTTCAAGATGGATACTTGGTACAGATGGTAGAAGTGATGCGAATATAGAAGCTGAATCTTGGATTGCTCAAGAGCTTGTTAGAGTTTCAAACGGCAGAATCGAAGTTGAGATAATTGGAGATTATCATTCGGTAGTGGGTAGATTGCCGGGATATTTCCCCTACGATGCACCAGTGTTGCTTGTGGGCGGCCATTATGATAGTGTAATAGATTCACCTGGTGCAAATGATGATGGAACTGGAGTTGCAACCATGCTTGAGCTAGCCAGAGTTCTCTCCCAGTATGAGTGGCCTCTTGATGTGTATTTTGGGGCATGGAACGCAGAAGAAATTGGATTACGCGGATCAGCGGAGGTTGCTCAGGAATTTCGAAAAAGGGGAATAGACATCCTTGTGCATTATAATATTGATATGCTCTTAGTGAGGAACCCGAATGTACCTGATTATCGTTCAGTCTTAATGGCTTATCCCGAATTAGGCTATCATGAGGGTCGGTACTGGGCTGAACAGACAAAGATCATGAGTAAATTATATGGAGATGGTTTAATTTATCCTATCATATCAAGTGAATTCTCAGGCTGGACACGGTCAGATCACAGTTCGTTCATAGATAAAGGATATACAAGCTCACTTTTTGCTCATGAAAGTGGATTTTCATTCGATACCGCATATCATTCAAATCAGGATAGATGGGATAATTCGATGTACAACTATACAGTGGCCATTGAAGTTGTCAAAGCAATTGGCGCAAGCTTTGCATACACCATGAGCAGGGAATATCAGAAACTTGTCAAAGAAGAAGCCAAGTTTATTCTAAGATCTGAGGAGGAGCAAATCGTCTATGTTACCATTAGTACTCCAACATCCGTCAATATTTCTTGTCGCTGGTGGGGAGGAACTGCAGATTTCATTCTCCGAGATCCAAATAACCTTCTGATAGAAGCTTCCTACTACAATGAAAGCTCGGCTTGGACACCGTCCATAGTAATGAACCCAAGTGTGACGAAGTTAGGAGTATATACACTTAGCGTGTTCAATCCGGGATCTACAAAAACGGGATATGAATTGGTAATTGAACACGATTCAGATGTAGATGGCAATTCTGTACTTGATAGTCAAGAGTTTTGGTTTGATACAATCTATTTCACAATAGATTCAGATTCTGATTCCATTAGCGATGCGTATGAGATAATAATCGGAACCTCAGTAGATTCGGCAGATACTGATTCGGACTCGATGATTGATTCATGGGAATTGGATAATGGTCTTAACCCTCTCGATGCCAGTGATGCGGAATTGGATTATGACTCAGATGGCGTCTTGAACAAAGATGAATATCTATACGGTTGTAATCCGCATTCTCCTGATTCAGATCAAGATGAAATGCCAGATCTTTGGGAGATAGAGAACAATCTTGATCCAACATTGAATGATGCTTTGGAAGATCCTGATAATGATGCTGTAACCAATCTCATCGAATATCTAGAAGGAACCAACCCACAATATGCAGAACTCCGGCTTGAAAGGCTCTTTATCCCAACTGTATTTCTTGGATTTGTAGCTGCGCTATCTATTGGTGTTTATGTAAAACGTAGTGGATTTTGAAGAGTTGTCAGCCAAAGATTCAAATTCTCTGGACTAACGAGTTTCGTGGGACCGGTGAGTATTGATTGTACATTCCAAGTAGGCGAGCACTCAGATTAGTAGAAATACAAGAGAGTGTTTTACCTGAGGACGATTGGCTTATTGGTGTATCAGACCTTGGATACTTCAAAGGCATTGGCTATTCAATGCCGGTGGCAGATGACCCAGATTCTCCAGAACTACTAAGCAACCTCTATGCTTTCTTACCTGGATTGTTCTATTGTTCAGCCCAACAGACATCTGTGGATGGTGTACTCATTGAGGTGAGTCATGAAGAAATTGCTGGTGTAATGCTTCCGAGTTTTCGACCAGAAGATGTCAGAACCTTTGATATTGGTAGAGGAATAACATTTGATGACAAAGGGAATATAATTCCCATTGAGATAACTCTTGAAACTCTTGGAAGTTTTGGAGTGGAGTCATTCCTCAAGGATTCAGGTTTGAAACATGAAACCTTCAACTACAAGAGAGAGATTCAAATAGCTGCTGAACTAGCTGAGAGAATTCCACTCAATGAGCTTAAGAGAGCATATGTTTCCAGCTTATTCTTGCAAACAAGAATTACAAAACTTCTCGATGATATAGAGTTCTTCGGACTCAGTCCAAGAAGGAGAGTCTATGTAAGGAACGTCAAATATCCTTACGGCACTGTGGTTGATGTTAATTATCGCGGTCTTGAGGATGATATAGAGATAGACACTGGAACTGGCATAAAATGTCCTGATGATCTAGAGTTGGAGAAAGAGTTGAGTAGCCTCTCATTCTCAAAGCTTGTAGATTCGGGTGTTGAGATTGACGTGGAAAGAGCAATCTTAGACATGCTTCTTTACATCAGGTTTGAGTTTGAGGGAAGAGTGTCACGCAATGATGTGTTACGGTCGTTGTTTGGGGAGGGCTCCTGATGACTGAAGGATGGAAACTCGTTACAAAAACAGTCGTGGAGAATCTTCATCAGACATGGCTATTTCGAACTATAGAGGAATGGAGCAGAAAAGATGCCTTGGAGATTCGAGAAGAACTTGGTTTCAGTAATTTTTCGGTGACCTCATCTAATCCTATTGAGATGTATACAAAAATTAAGCACCACATTCTGTCTAAGACCATTCGTATTGATGAAACTCTCGATTTCTTGATGAAAATTCCAAATTGGGTTGGTTTTAGTCTGGATAAAGATGGGTTTCAATCAGGTCAACAGGTAATTGGTGCTGCAAAGGATGAAGCTATAGCAATGCTTTGGTTGATGGCATTTCCCAAGATAATCATCAGTCCTACCACACCACCCGACAATTATCAAACAGAAGGGATTCTCGAGTTCATCGGTGGGTTATTGTCATCCAATGAATCACGAACTAAACTCACAGGACAATTATCGATGGATATGGAAAAGCGCGGAATACCAGATATTGTATTCACGCCAAATCCTATTGGAAGAGGATACAAAATAGAAGAGTCAATGCGAGAACAACGTCTCAGGGCACTCATCGCCTTAGTTATTATGAAATCAACAGGGTATCCATTTGATCTCGATCATCTATTTACTTTAGACAAACAGAGTATGATTCAGGAAACCACCGCCTACATTGTTACTATGCATACGCGAACAATGTTAAAGAATCAAATAACAGGAGGTGGATTACATCGCCTTTTTGACTGGCCGCTCATAGGTAATCAGAAGATATGTAGTCGGCTATTCAAAACACTTGATGTCCTAGCCAGATCTGCGACAAAAATGACTACATGTTCTATGTTTTCAGTTGATACAAATGGAACTAGAAAGAAGTGGAGTAATCATGACTTCATGACTTTTCTAATCCAAGAACTTGCAGATCACTACACAGAAACCATGCGTATCCGTCATGGTAAAGGCCAGAACAGAGAACTTTCTTTGTTCATCAATCTGTTGAGTGGTGAGAAGAACAAGATTGCGCAAAGATTGCTTGAGTCCAATAATGCGGGTAAAGAATTGTTTGAGGAATTGAGTGACTACAAGCAACGAGCGAAAATAGGTGAGAAACCAAGAATCAGTCCTGAGCGTCGCTTCAAAGTTGTTCTATCTTCATTGAAGCAGAGTCTAGAAGAGAAGAAATTGGGTAACATCCCTGAAGTAACTATCATTGACCAAGTAGAGGAGGCATTCGATGCAATCGTAGAGGTTGTCGAGAGCCATTTGGACTCACTTGATGATGAAGCTGAAAGATTCACACAGGCGCTTTGCTTTGAAACCTCCTACAGATTGATTCAGCTTCTTGAGTTAGGGGATGCACTCATGAATCTTCTATGGGTTTCTAGATTCATTGCAGAGGAGTCAGCCCGGTCGGATATCTCGTCAGGGGATATCAACAAATTGAGTGATGCACATCGAATCAAGAGAATAGTTTCGGCATATGCGGGAGGAGTCACATATCTAATACTTCAGTCACAGGACAAACTCAAGTGAAGGTCTTAGTCATGTACGAGGAAGTTGGTGTTTTCTAAAAAAGAAGATTACTACCACAACCGCGATAAAACCTCCAACTCCTCCGATGAATAGTATCAAGAAGTCTGTCTGTCCCACGCCAAGCCGACTCAAGTCAATCCAATGCCTTGAAAGTATGGGCTTCTATGTGAAAGTCCTCATGACTAAATCCCATCGATGTTGGACAAAGTCTTGTAACTCCTGAATCTTCTTCTCATCACGTGTTGGTTTGAACAAGTGTGAGAAGCGACCTTGCATCTTCAGAAATTCATCAATCGGTTTTCTCTTCGCCGGGTCCTGGAATCTCTTACTATGGCGTCCAAGAATGAACTCATCTCCTATGCGCTCCCACTGGATCCAGTAGCCAGTTTCAACAGCAAGTTTTCCTATCTCAACACCCTTCTCAACGGGGTAATTCCAAGCTTGTGGACAAGGTAGGAAGATATGACCAAACTTTGGACCCTCATACTCACGAGCCTTCTGGAACTTCTCATAGAGGTCTCGCGGATAGGAAGAATTTGCTGTGAATTGATAGACTGGTTCGTGTGCTGCGATTATGAGATCTAACATCTTCTCTGGCTCAGTTTTTCCGAACCAGGTTGTGGTTGTCTGTGCATGGAGCGGAGTCGCACCAGATCTCTGTGTGCCAGTGTTACTGTATACCTGATTATTGTAACAGATGTAAAGGAAATCGGTTCTTCTCTCAAGGGCACCGCTGAGAGCTTGAATGCCAATATCGAACGTGCCACCATCTCCAGCCCAACACATGACCATTGTGTGGTCATTTCCTTTAGCTTTCAATGCAGCTTTGACTCCTGATGCAGTTGCTGCGGCAGCTGGAAATGCAGTATTCAAGACTGGTATTCCGAGACCGCTCTTTGGCCAGAGTGATTGGACAACACTTGTACAGCAGGCAGGTACGACTTGGATCACATCACCTTCAAGTGCTTTATGAGCGTGCCTTAGTGCAACCATATCTTGGCAACCAGCACAAGCAGCATTTCCCTTAAGCACATATTCCTTCAAAGACATATCTTTTGTTGCTACCATCATTACTCACTCCATGAGATTGTGCCAGGTTTCTTCTGGACCTAGCTCGCCGCTTTCGACGGCTTTGAATGTGTCTAGAATTACAGCTTTAATATCGGGCACAGTCATATCACGTCCTCCAAGACCTCCGATGTAACTCTTGATTATTGGACGATATTTTGTGTTGTAAAGGGAGGCTCGAATGTCATTGGCTACCGGACCACCGAATCCGTATGAAACTCCTCTATCGAAACTGGCGAATGCTTTCACACTACTCGCGAGTTCACGTATCTTCTCAACAGGAAATGGACGGATCATGCGCATCCTTGCATTCCCAATCCTATACCCTTCCTCTCTGAGCTCATCGATTGCATCTATTGCCTCTGCAGCCATTGAACCCTGCGATGTGAACACAACCTCTGCATCATCACATCTGTAACAATCAATCGGACCACCAAAGTACTTTCCGAACAACTTCTTGTAGTCTTTCTCGACCTCATCATAGACCTTGAGTGCATTTAGTGAACCCTCATGCATCATGTATCGGAATTCTTGATAGTATTCTGGAAATACAATATTACCATGAGAAACTGGATTCTCTGGATCCATCACCCAGTGAGGTGGCGAATAGGGTGGTAAGAACTTGTCTACTTCCTCAGGTTCAAGGTAGTCATATGTTGAGAGCGTGTGACTGAGTACAAACCCATCTGAGTTCACTAAAACGGGCATGAGAACACGTTCATCCTCAGCCAGTTTATAGGACTGAATGAGAGTATGATACAACTCATCGACGCTTGAAACATAGAACTGAATCCATCCTGTGTCACGTTTGGAGTAAGCATCGTCGTGTGTCACATGAATGTTCCAGCTAGGTGAAACTGAACGATTGACGTTATTGACAACAATAGGGAGTCTTGCAGCTGCAGCCCAATGAAGACCCTCATCCATCAGTAATAATCCATTTGAAGATGTAGCAGTGAATGCTCTAGCACCTGTTGAGCTTGCTCCGATGCAGGCAAATATCGCAGAGTGTTCAGACTCGACTCGAATGAATTCACCCTTGAAAATTCCCTTCTCGTTTAACAAAGCCACTTGTTCTGGAACCGTTGTGGCTGGTGTAATCGGATACGCGGCAACGACTTCAACTCTGGCAGAAACCACTGAATGTGCTGCAGCATAGTTTGCACTCATGAGTTCTGTTTTCATACCTCACCAGTCCTCCTCTTTCGTTCATCTGTACGAAGCATCTCTATACACTTTTTGGGACAGACTTCAGCACAGATACCGCAACCTTTGCAATAGTCATAATCTGTATGGGGAGTTCCATCTTCATCTAAACTAATCACAGCCTCGGGGCAGTGGAGCCAGCAAGTTCGACATCGATTACACTCATCATAATTGACAACTGGATCAAAAGTTCGCCAATCACCGGTTTTACCCGTTGCACCAATAACGGGTTTGGAGTAAGATGTCTTCGGCATTTCCTTCCTGCTCTTTGGCTCAGTATTTACCTCGTTTACCAACAGACACACGTCCACTGAGAGCCTACAAAAGCCCGCAACGCGGACAGGCAATTAAGCGTTATGATAGTATTGATTTGGGAATTACTCAAGTCGGTTATCTTATCAGACCTATCAGTCGTGAGCAAATCACCCGAAGAGGAGGTTTCACATGCAATTTACAATGACCTTGGTTCAAATGCCTTGTGAAGAAGGGAATCGACAAAGTAACTTTGAACGTGCAAAGTTCCTACTAAGTCAGCATAAACCTGGAAAAGGAGTGCAGTTCATTCTACTACCCGAGTTATTTTCGATAGGATTTCGTCATGAAGATTACAACAAGATGGGACCGGGTGTACCAGGACCAACTACAGACTTCATCTGTTCAATTGCAGAAGAACATCAATCATACACTATTGGGACTGGAATTGAGAAGAGTGGTGATAAATTCCATAACACTCTTGTCATGGCCAAACCAGATGGAGAAGTCTACGGTACATACAGTAAGATACATCCATTTCAAGAAGAGCGTGATGTCTTTGTTGGTGGAAAGGACATCGTACTATTCGAATGCTCAGGAATCAATGTTGGAGTCCAGATATGTTATGACATCAGATTTCCCGAAGTCACTCGTAGACTTGCACTTGAGGGTGCAGAGATTGTACTGATCCCAGCTGCATTCCCTGATCCTAGAAGTGAACATTGGAACACACTAGTTCAGGCACGAGCTATTGAAAACCAGTTGTACGTTGCAGCTGCGAATAGAATTGGATTTGGATTCGATGGCAAGACTTACTTCGGCCATAGTCAGATTGTTGATCCATGGGGAGTGATTATGACTAGACGCAATTCACAAGAGCGGATTATAGTATCTGAAGGAGATACTGATATGATTAAGAGTGTGAGGTCACAAATCACCTGTTATGCGGATATTTCACCATCAGGTTATAACAACCTTCATTGGTTTCGAGAATAACTAGAAGAACACAAGCGTTAAGTGAGTGATGTTATTTGACCAAGTGATTTGGAGGCGTATTTATTGTCGAATCAAACTGAACTCATCAAAGAAGCAGTACGTGATTGGTTTTCACGAGAAGGCACTAAAGTTGAGACTATATCAAATCCAAAAGCAGAATTTTTGTTCAAGGTAAAGTTCATGCGATTCTTCTTCACTGTCGTTCGCCCAAATGAGCAGAGATACCTTCAGATTGAATCACAGATTATGATCTCACCTCAGCATCAGAAACTCTTGACAGTTGAGATGATGCGCGATTTTCAGATGAAAGCAATGAAGTTCAGTTTCCAAGAGGGCTTCAATATGGGATTTATCCAACCCCGCCCTGGACAGTCCGGACCTCAACCACCAGGTCCAGGATTCGTTATTTCAGATCGAATCTACGATGATGCATTCACCGAGAATCAACTCTGGAGGACCATGCGGAAACTTCATGGAGCAATTGATATGGTAATAGCAGTGCTCAATGAAACAACCGGACAGGTGGGAGTCAAGCCGGACCCGACCACTGACGCAGGGCCGTCATATTATACATAATAATGACGAGCTTGACTGTTTTTCGGGAGAGATACATAGTAGCTCTCTTTTTCAAATCATAGGAATTAAGAATAAGGGCGCTACAACTGCGGAGTAGATGTTCCGCCGTCTGCTGAAGAGGTGTTCACATGAAGAAATCTGCAGTCTTGTTGATCATTGCTGTGTTGGTTCTCGCAGCTGTTCAGGGAGTGGGAAGTCCAAATAGTGCAACGATTCTTCAGAATGAATACCCCTTCTCACCAGACAGTCAAAGCAGTACAGCATCCGTGTCAGGTGGAGGGAGTGGTCAAACTGCTACTATGTTCTTCGATCGCACAATCACTGGTCAGCGACTCGAGATATTGAATACATATGGGGATACTGCCACACACAATGCAGAACTTGATCTTTTAGATTATCAAGTGTCAGGGTGGAAACTCTTCAGTGCACGGATAGAAACTGAGAGCATCATGGCTGCAGCTGAGAAGGAGGTTGTGGGAGTCACATACGAGAGTTTCGAGTTCCAAATCTATGAGTTTGAGCCTCTTTTCTTTTCGCAACTCGCACAAGGTTTCTACAATCAAGATCATGATGGAGCTCTTATGAACTACTCAATTTACTATAGCACAGATGATTATGACCCACCTGTAAGAGGCAATGCATCTTTGGTTATACGTTCTGGTAGCTCATCAAATCTTGACAGCGCTATAGATATTACGACTCCAGTGAATATGACAGCTTCAGATACTGCTTTCTCATGGTCTACAATTCAAGGAGGAAATGCTTCACTTTCAGCTAACACAATTTATTGGGCAGTAATCGATGGCTCTAGCCTTTCGAAGGCAGGATCTCCCGAACCATCGTATCCAACTATATGGTGGGGTGGAGAAAATGATGCAGGAACGTTCGGTTCATATCAGAGAGGACCGAGTGGCTGGATTTTATTGCCTCTCGAAGCTTTGATGAACTATACATATATTCCATGGAATCAGACATCAGATACACCATTGACTTATTCTTCGGTTCAGCAGGTCGATCTGAAAGTTAACTCTTCAACTATTACATCATTAAATTTTGATATATCATCTGCTTCAGAGAATATCACAAACATCTCATTTGACACCAACCAATCAGTCTATTTCAATTACAACATGACTCTCTCGTATGTCAAGGATACAACAGCAACTGCATCATGGGAGATCACATCCTCAGCGGGATTAGTTGATTGGAGTGTTCGGGTTGGTACATCGTATCCGAGCGTATCAGGACAAGTTGCTAAGTACCTTAATATCTCTAAGGCCATAAGCTGGACAATCACGGGACTATATGAGAGTGCAACACCCACAACGAATCACACTGATTACTCATTGCTAGGTTCAATAGTCAGATGTGCTAGCATGACTGATGGAACATGGAGGCTTGCTGCAAGTTCGTATAATCATCTTTCCTCAGTTCATACATATGATTCGTCAGATGATATTGAATTAATCAATATCGCATCCATTCTCGTTGATGTTGATGTCAACCTTACAATCCTAGAAGAAGACTCAGACCCTGTGACTACCGGTTTAGCAAATCTTACTGTTGTCAAAGGGGGATCAGTTGTATGGTTTCCATCAAATAAAAGCGTAGATAGCGGAAAAGCGAATTATCTGTGGGATGTAGACAGTACGAGTTCGGACAATGGTGCATACACTCTTGAAGTATCTTGGGCGAATGGTACAGATGCAGGGTACCTAACCAAGGATATTGCTATTTTCTATCCTACCTCTCTGACTCCCGCACAATCAGACATTGATGGTTATACTGAGAGTACAATCGAGGTAAGAGTCTATTTTGAAGATACATTTACTCCTCAGGGATTATACGGAAGTGCCGCGGAGGTTCAATATTCCTTTAATGGAGAATCTAACATAACCATGGATGATTACAATAATGGGACATGGATAGCATCAATATCTACCGCAGGAAGGAATCCAGGATCATATTTAGTTGACGTTTATGCAGAAGGATATGCATTACAGAACAGAAGTATCCAGGTCAATGTAAATCTGATTCATGACACTGAACCATTGACTGTAGTTTGGTCAAATACCAATAATATCACATACGTAGAAACTACAGAACTAACGGTCTATTACAATAGAGTGACAGGATCAACTCCAATTCCTGGAGCAACAGTCAATGTGACTATTGGAGCGAAGAATTGGACATTAGAATGGGATGGTGTCAGTGCTTACAAAATAACCTTCAATGGAACAGATGTTCCACCCGGTTTCGGTTTACACAGTTTGATTATTGAAGCTTGGAAGTTAGGCCATAAGGCCCAATCTGATACTACACAGACTCTGGATATTCATGAAGAGCAAACATCTATGACATTCGAATGGTCTGATGGAAATGATATCACTTACATTGAATCTACAACGCTCATTGTGAATTATACAATGAGTGATGGATCTCCAGTTGTGGGTGCAACTGTGAATGTCACAATAGCAGGTGACCCACCGTATGTCCTCACATTCAACGGCGAAACCTATCAGTATGTGTTTGATGGGGATGCGTCATTACCAGGAATTGGAATTCACAGTCTAACAATCGAAGCAGACAAACATGGACATGTGTATATGAACGCAACAATGGTGCCCTTGACTATTACCAAAGAACCCACAACCATGACATTTGATTGGTCTAATGGAAACGATATCACCTACCTCCGGTCTACAACGCTTATAGTGAATTACACGATGAGTGATGGATCTCCAGTTGTAGATGCGGCTGTGAATGTCACAATTGGCGGAAACCCACCTTATGTCCTTACATTCAACGGCGAAACCTATCAGTATGTGTTTGATGGGGATGCGTCATTGCCAGGAATTGGGAATCATAGTCTTACAATTATTGCTGGCAAATACGGATACGATTACAAGGATGCTCTTTCTGTTCAATTGAACATATCTGAGGAACCAACGAGTCTTGTCATCACGTGGTCGACTGGAAACAACATAACTTACGTTGAAGAAACATATCTGATTGCCAATTACACAATAAGTGATGGATCTCCAGTATTAGACGCAGTCGTAAATGTAACAATTGGTGCCTATCCTCCATGGACTCTCGAATGGCACGCTCTAACTCAAACTTACAGGGTTTTGTTTTCGGGATCGGATGCTCCTCCAGGGTTGGGGACACATAGTCTCATCATTCAAGCAGATCTGTTTGGATTTGCTCAAAAAGATAACACGACCCAAATGGTATTTCGAGAAGAAGTAACCGAACTGGTTCTTATTTGGTCAAATGGCTTTAGCATAACCTTCATAGAACAGACAATATTATCTGCAAATTACACAATGGAGAATGGAACTGCAATTCGTAATGCCATGGTCAACGTGAGTATCGGTGGATACCCACCGCTAACCATGAACTGGCACGAAGGATCGCAAACATATCAAATCACATTCAATGGATTCGACGACCCTCCAGGATTTGGCAATCATAGTGTGGTTGTTCTCGCTGATTTATTCGGATATCATGAGCAATCGAACTCAGACTATTATCTTGAGATCTCTAAAGAGCCGACAAGTATCGACATATCATGGTCTGATGGAACCAATATCACCTATGTTCAACAGACAACACTATCAGTTACGTATCGTATGAACGATACAACTCCAATTCCTGATGCAAATGTAACAGTAACGATTGGATTGCAGCTTTTAAATCTTACATGGAATCCAAGTAATCAAGCATATGAGATAACTTTCAATGGAACTTACAATCCACCAGGTTTTGGAACATATAATCTAACTATAGAAGCATCAAAGTTTGGTTTTCAGAGTCAGGATAATGATACATATCGTCTAACAATAGAAATAGAACCAACCACACTAGAACTCTCTTGGGAAATCTCAGACACTATATCATATGTTGGACAAACAGTGCTCCAAGCAAACTTCTCGATGAGTAACGGATCAGCAGTTCGAGGAGCCTATGTCAATGCAACAATAGGTTCTAGAGAATGGATCTTAGAATGGAATGAAACATCTAAGATGTATACACTGGTCCTGCGTGGAACTCACCCAGACCTTGGTGTAGGAGTTTTTGGAGTGATAGTTCATGCAACTCTATTTGGATATGATCAACAAGTTGACACTAATGAAACCTTGACAGTTTATGATGAACCAACATACTTGGAAATTAGTTGGTCAAATGGATATGATATTGGATATTTCGACTATACATTTCTCTTCGTTGATTATCTCATGGCTAGTAATGACACCACAATTGTCAACGCTACATTGAGTGTCACAATCGAAGCAACTACTTGGGATATGGAATGGAACAGTACTGCAGGTATGTATCAAATCAGGTTCAATGGGTCTGATTCGCCGCCAGGTGTTGGCGTACATAATCTGACAATTCAGGCATCGAAATTCGGTTATGTGTCCCAGACAGATGATACACTAAACCTTACTCTTCCAGTAATCCCAACAGTTTTGAACGTCATTTGGACCAATTCTAATAATATCACGTTCGTTGAGCAAACAACACTAATGGTTAATTATACGATGTTCAATGGGACTACAATTCAAGGCGCTACAGTGATTATCAAGATTGGACTAGACCTCTTCTCGTTGATTTTGAACGAAACCACTGGAGTCTATGAACATACATTCTACGGAACCAATGATCCTCCAGGGTTGGGTTCAAGTATAGCCTACATCAGTGCTTGGAAATCGAGCTTTGAAGCACATATCAACATAGTCGATAGTTTCACCATAGACGAAGAGCCTACTAGTCTAATAATCACTTGGTCTAACGGTGATAACATCACCTATGTTAGCGAAACAACCCTTTCAGTTCAATACCTGATGAGTGATTTGACAGCCATCACTGATGCAGTTCTGAATGTGACAATCTATGGGAATTTTCAGACCCTTATCTGGAATTCAACAAGTCAGGCTTATGAAGCAACATTCAGAGGGGATGATGACCCGCCAGGCTATGGTACACATACAGTAGAGATTATAGCTTGGAAATTTGGTTTTGATGCAATATTTGATAATAATCAAAACTTCACAATTCGGCTTGAAGACACAAGCATCTCTTTCGAGTGGAGTCCAAACAATACAATCACATTTGTTGAACATACAAAAATCAGAATATATTATCTCATGAGTAATGGAACGCCGATTCAGGGAGCGACTGTCAATATTACCATTGGATTTACAAGATGGGATGTTGTCTACTGGAACAGCACATCAGGAGCATATGAGTGGTCTTGGTCAGGATCAGATTCTCCACCAGGTTTGAGTGGACTAGACGGGCATCTTCTGACCATCAGAGCTTGGAAAATCAACTATGTAGGATTGACAAATGTTTCTCAGAAATTGTACATATTTGAAGAGCCAACTCAAATTAAAGCAAGTTGGTCAAATGGTGATTCAATTACATCTGTCCAATCTACAACTCTTCTTGTTAATTTCACAGATAGTTATGGTACAGTTATTCCAAATGAAATCGTTGAAGTCACAAGTGGCGCATTCTACAGGGAACTAACTTGGAATGCAACAAGTCAGCTCTATGAAGTAACTATAAGCGGCTTTGAATTACCACTTGGAATACATGGATTCACGATTGAAGGTCATGTGCTGATCGGGTATACAACAGCAGTGAATAGTTCAATGTCATTGACAATTCTTAGTGAGCAGGTGAGCATATCGAGTCAGTTTCTAAATGGTAGCACAATTACATACGTTGGCTATACAATTCTTGCAGTCAATTATACAATGTCAAATGGGACAGAAATTCCTCTAGCCACGGTCAATGTTACAATAAATGGAAATCTATGGGATCTAAAGTGGCATTCAGCTAGCAAGACATACCGTATCCAGTTCAATGGAAGTGATAGCTTACCAGGTCTAGGTTATCATCAACTCAATATCAGTGCGTGGAGACTGGGTTTTGATCCGCAGATTGACTCTTCCAAATTCCTTACAATTGAAGAAGAAACCACGACACTAGATATCTATTGGGGCGCACCAAATTACAACAACGTGACCTACTTTGATTACACAATTCTCTATGTTGAGTATAAAATGAGTGATGACACAGTGATTCAAGGAGCCATGGTCAATGTTACAGATGGCACCAAAATATGGATTCTTGAATGGAATTCAACTCAAGGTGCGTATTCGTTGAGATTCAATGGTTCGGATTCACCCCCAGGATTGGGAACATGTAGCCTGACAGTCAACGCGGACAAGTATGGATTTAAACACCTACCAGTATCGGATATCACATTAACACTATCAAAGGACCCCACAACTCTAGAAATCACTTGGATTGGGGAAAATGACATTTCATATGTCGAACAAACAATACTCTCAGTAACCTACCAAATGAGTAACGGATCGGATATCGTCGATGCTATAGTTAATGCTACTATAGATGATCAGCCGTGGACACTTATTTGGAATGAAACTGCGAGAGCCTATCAGGTATTATTTACTGGAAACCAGAGTCTTCCAGGTTTGGGTTCCTTCACTGTCACAATTCAGGCATCAAGCAGTGTTTTCGTCGCCCAGACAAAGAATACTTCACTCATAATAAACAATGATAATCCAACTGCTATTCCTTCATGGTCAACGTTCACTATTGACTGGACTCAGAGTGTCATCTTGTCTTTCGATTTCATGGATTCGTATGGAAGTCTGATAGAAGATGCTACTACGAAATTTGTCTATGTTGATACTATAGAGTACAATCTTCAAGGTGACAACGGAACATATTGGATCATGTTCAACAACACTTTCGATCTTGGCACACACGATGTCTGGGCGAATTTCAGTAAGTTCGGATATAACCCGGTTACAGCTTTGTCAATCGACTTCACTATCACCAATGCCCTGACAGACCTAGACATAATCTGGTCATCTGTAGTGATTGATTATCTTGGGCAGATTGATTTGACAGTGAACTACTACTATATTGGAGATGGATCGAGTGTTCCACAAACAGGGGTAGTAGCCAATATAACGATTGACGATTCGATTACTTACGATCTGACCCTCCAAGGAAGCTTTTGGATAACTTCGTTCACCAATGCCAATCTTAGCTTGGGTAGTCATGTTGTTGATATACGAGCACAAGTATATGGATATGAATACAGTGAGTCCTTAGGAATCATTCTCACTGTAAACGAGGTAGCGACAGACGTATTGGTAGTGACTTGGGTTCCATCCAATCTCACAATACAATATACTCACTCCTTGAACCTGAGTGTCGATTACACTTTCTCTGGAGTGGATGTTCCTGATACAGCAATTGTTAATGTTACTATTGATGGACGCATATACAATCTGACCTATACTGCAGGAATTTGGAATGTATCAATTCCAGGATTTGAGATTTTTGAGATCGGCGTCGGATTGCAAACCGCAATTATAAGTGCCTGGCTTCACGGGTATCAGTTTCAGACAAATGTGACTGTTGGAATCAATGTAACTGTTGCTGCCAATATGTTCTTTCCAACATGGGAACCATTGACTCTACAAGCCTCGTATATTGATACAATAAACCTCACAGTTGTATACCTAGAGGATTATGAGCCAATACTTGATGCGACTGTACAGTTGTCAATCAATGGAACAATTCACCCTCTCACGTACAGTGATGTCGATGAGATGTGGCATTTCAGTATTAAAGCGAGTGATATTGGTTTAGGCATCTGGAACATCACTGTAACTGCGAATAAGACAGGATACGCAGATGGTTGGGATTCACAAATATTGACAATATCTTTGGCCCAGACAAATCTCACTGTCATCGCATCAAGTCCAGCGATTTATTATGATGAGAGCATATTACTCAGCATCTATTACCAACTCTTGAATACGAGCACTGTTCCAGGTGCAACACCAATTGTAACTGTTGATAGCAATATTCAGTCGACTTCATGGAACATAGATCACTGGGAGGTCACTCTTAGTGGGACAATAATGGGTCTTGGAATACATTCAGTGGAGATTGATTTTGACGTCTTTGGGTATGAACCAAAATCAAATACCTCCGAGGTCACTGTGAATGCAATTCCAACGAGTGTCGATGTAGATGATGTATCATTCATCATATACCCATTTGATTCAGTGACTGTTTCATTCACTTGGTTAGATGATAAGAATATAATTGGAATAGATGGTTTCATACCTGATGTCATTTGGCCTGATACGTTCTCTGTGTACGATCATGGAAATGGTACTTATAGTATTGAGGTCAGTAACGATGCTTTACATGTTGGTCCATATAATCTCAATGTGACCTTCACCAGAATCGGATATGTAGATGGTACAGGATTCGTGAATATTGAGATAATTGAATTACCTATTGTCTTATCATTTATTGATGAAATCGAACAATTTGAGAATGAAACAATCACAATCTCCATTCAGATTTATGATGGCCCTCATGCTACAATTGTGGATTGGGGCGAGATTTTCATTGAGCTTGAAGGAGTATTGTATCAATTAATCTATGAATCAAGTACTCAAGTATACGCAGTAGAGATTTGGCTTGGAGATTTGGCACCGGGTCAGTACACTCTCAATTTTACCGCTACAGCAATTGATTGTGAAACCGAATACGGAGAGATTCAGCTTGATATTGTGCCAAAGATATCTTACACACTCGTGATTGAAGTAGATGATGTAGTACAAGCTGGACAATCCATACAGATTACGATTCTGGCCAGCTACGAATCAGGTCCACTTGAGGGCTTTCAAGTCACTGTTCACATTATTGTTGAGAGAGGAGAATTAGCACCTCAGGAATTCATAGAGGAAGCAAGTGATTTGCTAGAATTCGTTGTTCCATATGAAGCAACTAGACTAACAATTTGGGCAGAGTTTGAAGGAGCCATTGGAGAATGGTCTGCAACTTCAAATGTAGTCATCAGGGAGGTTTCTCCAGGAGTTATGGATATTCTTTCGTTCATCATTTCACTGTTTGGAGACCCAATCACTCTAACTATCATTGTGGGCGGTGGAGGGGGATCGATTGCTGGACTAATCCTCCTTCGGCGAAGGCGTGGAAAATCAAGAGTGTCAACACCATCCATCACTGGGGATATCACTCCACTTTCCAGTGTGCCAACAGCTCCTGCAGGAGAAATGGACATCCTTCGGGATGAAATCAAGAAATACCCAGTAGGATTGACACGGACTCAGATTGCCAAGTCTCTTGATATCTCAAGAAGTAAGGCAGGTGTTTTGATTAAGAAACTACTAGAATCAGATGCAGGATTCGAAGAAGTCAAAGATGGAAGGCTTCGAAGAATTCGTTTCCGTGATTAGGGAAGAAGCAGGATAGATTGATATAACGAAATTTGTAGGTCACACTGTCCGTCCCACTAACATGTAATAGTCAAGGATGTGACTTACTAATCAGACGCCGTGTGCCGTCTGCAGATATCGAGGTTACAACATGCGAAAGGCATTGATTTCGTTGGTAATTGTCGCGATAATGCTGACCTTTCCCAATGTTTCAAACCAGAATAATATTGCAGAACAGAACTCAGAATCAGTATTAAACAGTACACCAAAAACTGCAGTTGTTTTATCCTCAGCTGGTGCATCAGGTATATCTCTTCCAGCATATCAGTTCATGTCAAGGTCACTAAACTCTCTTCAAGTAGACATTCTCAATACATATTCAGATACTACTTTGCATTCTGGAGAAGTAGACCTAACAAGTTATCTAATACCAGGCTGGCACATATATGAAGTATCAATCGATGTGAATAATTTTGAAGCTGCACCAGAAAGAGAAACTCTTGGAGTCACATATGAGAATGCGTTCTTCTATATACAACAAATTGGTGTGATAAACTATACAGAACTCTCTCAGGGATTTTACAACCAGCCTTATGATGGCGTATTACAAAACTACTCAATTTACTACAGTACAGATGATTATACCCCAGCAACGAGAGGAAATGCATCTTTCATCATATCGAGCAACTACAACACGTCATCTGCAATCACTACACCTGTTAACATGACAGCTCATGATGCAGCTTTCTCATGGGAAAGCATACAGGGGCAATCAGCAGCATTGGATGCTAACACCATATATTGGGCAATAATCAATGGATCATTGCTTAAGAAAGCTGGATCTCCGACTCCCACCTTCCCGAAAATCTGGTGGGGTGCGGAGGATGATGGAGGTAGTTTTGACTCATTTATGCGCCTCAATGGTGTATGGCAGCTTGCTGTTCTTGAACCACTTTTCAACTACACGTATATCCCTTGGAATAGAACGTCCAACACACCTCTTCAATTTCATAGTTCTGAAAGTCTATCTCTACAGGCAAATTCAAGTGCTATGACTAGCCTATCATGGGAATTCACTAATGAAGTATCAAATATCACATCAATCATTCTTGATACTAACCAATCTGTTTACTTGGAATACGACCTAACAATCTGGTACAAGAAAGCAGTAACTGCAAATACAAAGTGGTATTCAGGAATACCAACTCCCAATATAGAATGGAACTCAACTGTTTCAATCACATATCCATATGTTTCAGGCACCCTCAATCGATTCTTGAACTATACTGTACAATCAGACTGGTTTCCCACAGATTTGTATAATGGTTCAACTTCAATTGTTGGTACAAATACAAAGTATGATACAACAGTTCATTGTACATCGATGACGGATGGAACTTGGATATTATCATCCTCAGCACCCAATTACGTTACAGCAATCGATCTTTCTGATTCGTCAGACAGCTCACCAGTAGCAGGCAAGGTTAGCATCTTAGTAGACATGGATATAGATGTCACAATTGAAGATGATTTGAGCAATCCAATGACCGGAGGGACAACGAATCTAACAGTTCCTCAAGCCAGCTATTCGCCTGCTGAAATACCAGCTGTTGCTGGACTTGCATCATTCTCATGGGATATCAGTGCAACAACCACTGGGAACGGAACGCACTCAGTTGAGGTTTTCTGGACAAATGGGACTGAGGCGGGATACTTCGTTGTGGACCTGTTCGTATTCTATGCAACGACACTAGTTGCAGACAATATGTTCATCTCTGCTTTCACCGACAACAGCTTTGACATTGGAGTGGATTTTGACCAGATATTCCCAGCACGGGGACTGGATGATACACTAGCTGATGTAACATACACATTTGGAGCTACAATCAATGCCAGTCTTACTCCACAGGGTGGAGGAAGGTGGACAGCATCCGGGATTTCTACTGCAGGTATGAAAGATGGCTTCTATGACCTCTATGTCTATGCTGAGGGTTATGCACTTGAGAACTTCAGCCTTACCATCACAGTGGATTTAACTTATGAAACACAGCCACTCAACTGGAGCTGGTCAAACACTAACGATATTGCGTACATAGAAAGCACAAATCTCTCTGTGTCTTATCGGTTTGTTAATGGATCGAGAGTTCCATATGCAACAGTTAATGTGACATTCCAAAGCCAGACATACCCGTTGGCTTGGGATGAATCAACTGAAACATACTGGATTGAGCTTCACGGAGCGAATTTCACTGGAGTGCCATACAATTTCACGTTGATAGTCAATGCGTGGAAGGTAGGTCATCAATCTCAATATAATGATACAAATTGGATATACGTACGGAGTGCTACAGGGGAGGTTTTTGAAACCGATTATTCACCAGATTTAGATATTCTCTATATTGAAACCATGACTATCAGTGTGTCTTACAACTTCAGTTCATCGCCAATTATAGGTGCGACTGTCATTGTCACCATTAATAGTACTGATCTTAGAACCCTTGAATATAACCCTGTTTCAATGAAATGGGAGATTACACTGGAAGGGTGGAATATCACTGTTGGAACATGGTCAATCAATGTAACGGCCAGTATGGATGGTTATACTACACAATACGATCTTGTGATATTCTATGTTCGCGAGGACTCTCCAATTCTTAGCAGTTCATGGGTAGGAGATGTTGAAACTACTGATTATGCAACGAGCGAACCATTGACCATCACGCTCACATACTCAAATGGAACTCCAATCAGTGATGCAACTGTTTCCTTTATAGCATTCAGTACATTCTATTCACTAGACGTAGGTCCAAGTGGACTGTACACATTCACAGTTGCTCCTAATAACACGAGAGGTGTTGAGTCATTTACTGTTTCAGTGGTTGGAATTGGAATTTTATCTAGTCAGATAGCGCTCAACTTAACTGTAGAGGCTACAACAACAATAGATGTCGTGCATGTCAGTTCTGAATATGAGGAATGGAATCTTACAGTTACGGTGGATTATGAGGATTCTGTTTACAATGAGGATATCTTGGATGCAGTTGTCACGATGACATTAGATGGAAGAGTCTATGTCCTTAGTTATTCGGGCGGAGTCTATACAACAGAGATTACACTTGTATCATCACCAGGGTTCTATACAATTGATGTGTCTGCTTCAGCTCAATATGCTGTGACTGCAACAAGTCAGACCGACTTTACAGTACTTCCGAAAGAGTTTGTCTATCTAGAAATTACGTTTGATGGAGACTTGATTGCGGGTCAATTCATGGAAATCCGTGCGACTTTGAAATCCAATGATACAGACCTACCAATTCAAGGTGAAGCAATCCGATTCCAGGTTTCGGTGTATTTTGATAATGGCACAGTCATTCATTACGCAGATGGAACAATGACTGATACAACTAACACTGAGGGTATTGCGACACTTGGTTTCGAGGTCCCATTCGGAAATATTGATAGACTGACTGCAAGTGCGATTTACGATGGTAGTAGAACTAGATGGAATGTTCAATTGACTGAAGAAACTGGTGTGCAAGTAAGTCCACTATCACTTCTAATAGCATTCTTCATGAGCGAGATTGGCATTTTGATGATTCTTTCCATTACACTCCTAGGAATTGTTGCAACAGGATACAATAGAGCCATCAAACCAAAGAAGAGAGCGGCAAGGAAAGGACTAGAGAACCAGTTACAGATGTTCAAAGATCTTGAAACAGTGCAACATTTCATGGCAGTCTATCTTGACCGAGGAACATGCGTCTTCTATCATCCCTTTGCAGAAGACAGGATTCAACCAGATTTGATCAGCGGATTTATTGCCGCAATTACAAGTGTCTATGGTGAAATCAAGGGAGATGGCGTCCGAGGAACGCTCGAAGAAATCCAGTATCATGGACTTAGGTTGAACAGCTACAGTGGTCAGTATATCATTGGCATCCTTATCCTTGGTGGGGAGATGACTCCACTTCTCAGAGAGAGATTACAGTTCTTTGTTGAACTATTCGAAAACCAATATGATGCTGACCTTGACGGGTGGACAGGAGTTGTTGATTGTTTTGATCCTGAATGGGTAGTATCAACACTGAATTCAGCCTTCAATTATGCATGGCATCTACCACATAGGTTTGGACCAACTCAGAAGGTGACAAAAGTAGATGCAAGGATCCTTGATTATATAGCAGCAGTCAGAGATGAGAGAGGTGAGTTTTACATCAGGAATCTCCTTACTCCTCTTGCTGAGATGTTAGACAAGACTGAAGCACAAATCCTAGACAGACTTCTCTATCTTCAAGATAGAGGTGTGATAGTACCAATTGGAATTCAGACAATTCTCCAGAGACAGGGTCTTGCCTTGGTGGATGGAACAGACGAATTTCTGACCCCTGTTGAACCGGAGGAAATAGAAGAGCTAGAATATGAGCTACCTGTACCACCTGATGAGGAGATAGAACCATTGGAGGAACCCTCTGAAGAGCCCCCACAAGAATCTGAAGTGGATGAAATGGAGGCTTTTGTCCAAGACGTTGAGTCAATTCTTCAGGCTGAAGCAGAGAAGGAGAAAGAGAAGGAAGAAGAGGAGTAATTCCATTCAGTGCGATGACCTCTGAGCCAAGAACACTTATGTACAACACAAAGACCAAGGAGTTCGTGCACAGCGATGCCATGGGACATCTGTAACTATCATATCATTGACAAGCGCATCCTCAAGGTCGAAATTTCCATACCTCTGATGGAATTTATCTATCTCAAAATCGATGATGTCAAGGAAGCTTGGTTAGAAATGCTGGGCCAGTTTATTTCTGAGCAACCAGGGATAGACATGTCATGGGTGATGGAACCACAGGATGATGATGCACTAGTCACAATAAAAATTGCCAAGATTGGAAGTCTTCCAGAATTCAGCCCTGAAGAAGCGAAAGGAGCAATCGATGCAGTCGATGCACTGTTTGATAGCGAATAGTTTAATGATTCTTAAAGTAGGGTACAGTTCTGATCCCATCATGAATGACTGCAATTTTCTTGGTTGAAGCTAGCATACTTTGCGCTACCTCTAGACCTTCCCGGGGATCTCTAACTGAGGTACAATGGAGTCGTTCTTCAACAAGGGATTTACGAAGCCGACTACAGATGACTAGTTTTCGTGATGATAGGACATTCCAAAGGAACTGAGCCTTTTCAAACCCAACCTCAAATCCAGTTTCAGACGCAGCAGAAACCTCATCCTCTGAAGAAAACTCTGACACTCCACGAAGGAAGCCTTTGGGACCAATTTCATTGCTACATTCTGCAACTAGAACGATTGCACCCCCATGCTCAGTCACCTCACAAGCTACATACACACTATCTATAGCCTCGTATAATGACATATCATTAGGAAACCCACCAGCACTGACAATTGCGATATCTGCTTTACGAGTGAAATCAGCTCTAGCTAGACTCTTTGCAGTGTCAACTCCAGATTCCCAGGAAGAATAAGGACTGCCAGCGTAAATACTTGCAACATTCCCTTGCCAATCTGTAACAAAATTTGCTACAAAGTCAAGACCACAAAGTTGTGATGCCTCAATCATATCAACACAAGCAGGAGTTGTCATCACAAAAGGACCAAAATCTTGTATTGTCCTGAGTTTTGCATTTCTCATTATTGTCTTATTCCCAGAAACAAAAGGTAAGACTGACATACGACCTCCAGTCGCTCCAGCAAATACATCAGGTCTAATCTCGCCAAATCCAATCTTCATATCTGCACGTAGAAATCTCTCGTTCACAAACACTGGAGTGGAATTGGTAGGAGTTTCTCCAACCAGATTGAGATTTTCTTTTAATCGGGGATTGTGAAGAATTAATGAATGACCTCTTGATTCAGGGGATCCTAACAAGTCGTCTATATCGGATGATGGAACTCTTTGATTTGGACCAATGGGATAGATTATCGTGATATCATCTGGATTGAATGAAAATGTTTCAACGCTGTTCAATAGATGATGTAACAAATTTTGGACCAGTTCAATGTTTTCAATTTTGTTTACAACTATGGAAATGGAGTTTGCCTCCGCGACCATCTTTGATAGAGGTTGAGAGTCAATAGGGTTTTCAAGAACCCTGAGGAGTTCAGCAGATATATCCGGGTGAACATCTACAGTCTGTGGTAAGACAAGTTCTGCTGATGTGTCAAGTTCAAGAAGGAGTGATCCCTCTCCATATTTCAGGTCGACTCTCATCTGTGTACCCTGAAGTCCTGTTATCGACCAACCACTTAAAGTTACCAGCATGAAGTAACCTTCTTATCCTATTCATCAAAGCTCTAAATGGTTGGCACGATAAAGATGAGAAAATCGGACATGTTGTTGATTCTCTCAGTGACTATTTTGAGTGTTTACTTGGTAATAGGATTCTTTTACCCTAATTTGGTGAGTCCGTTTGCTGTAATCTATAACTTGCTTCTGGATTTCTCACTTGTTTTGGGATATCCAGGAGCCTTCATCATATCGTTTCTTGGTAATGCCACAATCTTGTTTCCTTTTCCTTATGTGGGAGTTCCCTTCATTCTTGGAGGTCTCACGGATGAAGTCACATCTGCATTTGTCTTTGATCCTTGGATTATTGGATTAGTTGCAGGTCTGGGAGCCATGATTGGAGAAATGACAGGTTACTTCATTGGTTATGGAGGAGGAATGCTTATCGACCAAAATCAGAGAAACAGATTCAGGGAGTTCATAGAGAAATATCCGAAAACAACTCCATTCATTCTATGGTTTCTTGCAGCTACACCAATTCCAGATGATGTCCTCATTATCCCTTTAGGAGCAGCTCGATATCCGTGGTGGAAAGTAGCAGCTCCTCAATTGATTGGTAAAACAATGTTCATGATGGCAATCGCTTGGGCAGGAAGAATTGGACTAGACTTTGTAGGTACACTGCTTGTAGGAACTGATGCATTAAATCTAGTTTCACGTGTGACGGAGGTTGTTGTATTGCTTTTCGTCATTGTTGCTATTTATCTGCTTGTTCGAATTGATTGGACTTCGCTAACAACAAAAATAGACTAATTGTGAGAAGCTTCATATTGAGCTCTAAA
>JAEOUL010000258.1 GCA_016839345.1 Candidatus Thorarchaeota archaeon
TCACGAAGACATTTAGTGAGAGAATGAAAACGCCATCTCTATTCATCGAAACCTCAGCCTTGACTGGAGAGAATATCGAAGAAGCATTCACCAAGTTGACTAAGATGATGATTCATCCAGAGATTGCCGAAGAGGAAAAACCAGTTTATGAAACGGCTCTGGCCTCAGAATCGAGTACAGTAGAAGTTGGAGTAGAAAATAATGTTACCTCAAGTGTGGCGAATGCAGCTCCCGTGTCTGCTCAAGAGGCAGAGATAGGAATGGATATGACTGAACTTGTAGATTTGCGTTACAAACTAAAGAATGCTGAACAAGATCTAAGAGATTTCTCCCTAGAGATAGAAACTAAGCTTCTCAACCTTAGAAACACTATACATGTCAAGAAAATCATGTACGAACATCTTCGCCAACAACTTAGTCAGACAAGACAGGAATGGGCTGAGGCATATGATCAACATGTTGAGCTTGATAAACGTAAGAAAGATGAGCTAGAGAAAAAATTCGCAGATATTGAAAATATTCGCAAGAATATTGATAGAATTGAAGCCTCTGTCAAGAATCGTGTTCGTAGATTGGACCTTAAGGAAGAAACTGACTGAGAACTATCAATCATAACTATCTTGTTTCGATAGGTTGTTTTGGATGCAACCAGGATCGACACCAGCAAGAACAGAGAGAATATACCTCGTTAAAGGCTTAGATAATAATTGGAGTAGCCTGTCTAGCTCTCCTTCTTGTTGGTTATTTCTGTTCACGATCCTTCGACTCCAGTTCTTCTACTTTTTTGACAGCTGTGTCTGCAAGAATTAGAGTGCAAGGAATCACGAATATCATAATCATGATTATTGCGACTCCGGGTGCAGATACCCATGAAATAGCACCTGTACCCACCAGGAACAGATAGAGTGCTGGGAAGATGACAGAAATGACTCCAAAACCTCCAAGCGCCAGGAAAGTCCCTCTATTAGGAGAACGTAAGAGAAACCAACTCTCCGATATAAATAGAAGAACAGAGAGTCCGAGGTCATATTTCCTTGCGAGTTGTATCAGCTTGTTGATCGAAGTTGCTGTTAGACCAAGACTGAGCGTGAATGTAACAAACGCTACAACAAAGCCAAGCTGATTCATGAATGCCATTGTGATCCACATCCCGATGAAGCTGAAAATTGTGAGCGCGAAACCAAGACCGGATCCCATCTGAGTCTTGAATAGATGAAGTTCCTCTCGGGGTGTCATAGAGAGGGCTGCAGAGAGTACGCCGTATCTGTCAACCCGAGGTTCTTCTCGGACTTGATCGATGAGGATTAGTGCATTCCGTCCCAGGGAGGTTATTCTATACTCGCCATTCACGCTTTCAATCAAACCTACTTCCGCGAGCTCCTTAAGATGATAGTTGAACGTTCCACTCTCAAGGGCTGGATTTAGTCCTAAGACTTGCATAATCTGTGTATATGATGCGCTTCCTTTCGTTGAAATGAGGTGAATTATCTCTCTCCTCATGGAGTTTGAAAGTGCCTTTAACACTCCTTCATCATATTCTCGCGATGACTTCATCAACATCAAGTAATGAGTTGTTTCGAAGTCATATAAGCCATTTTCACGAATTTTTTCGACAACGGTTTTTTGCCTTACATGTCAGGGTTGTCAGAACCAACAAGATGCTCGAAAGAATGTGAACGTGCAAAAGTACGTTCGAAACACCTGAGAGAGTCTTCTACAACAGCACTTGAAGTTTCGAGTCTAAGAAGTCCATACTCGCCTGCAGCGGTAAACAGACTGGTTATAACCATTTTATCGTCAAGAATCGCCCCGTCTCGTATGAGTTCTGGCTCTAACTTATCAATAGTCACATAACGGACCGAAATTCCAGCCTCACTCTGCTCCCTCATTGTTTTGACAAGTGGAAATTCATCTCTCAGAAAATCCTTGTCTTTGAGAATGAAGATTCGGGTCATCTTTAGTCCCTTCCTAGCTATTCTGAGATTTGCCTCCTGCCAGAGTGAGTGGTCACCGGTTGTCCATTTGTTCGGGTCCATGACTACATCTGTTGTGAGCATGTTCTTCTCAAGGGTGTCAAGCATTTGTCCTGCTCTCACATAAGCCTCCTCAGTTGGAATGCTGATTCGACCGTTTCTGAGATCTTTGATTATATCTCCGAACTCAAGCAGCCTTCGATATGCCTCTCCTGTGTGAAGTGGACTTCCCGTTCTCAAAATTAAGTCATAATCAGTAACCACCTCTCTCAGAGGTTTATGTGCTGCGCTTGCTTCAGAGATTGACAAAATATCAGCAATGGTTTTTGTAGAGTGTGAGAGTTCAATCTGTGTTTCTACAGTCAATGCGATTAGCTCTATTATTAATGCAACCAAAAATGAAGAGAGAACATCGGCTGTGGTCAACCAAACGACAAAGCTTGCAATAATCGCTATCATAAGTCCCAATAGTTTCTCAGGAAAACTGAATCTCATTATTCATCAGCCCATTGACATCTGACGAGAATAGAAATAATCTGAATTTACTTGTGGATAAATTCGATTCTGAATAGCTTATGCACAAAACAAAATTAAAGGGTGCTCAACAGCATTGGTGTGTAGAGTTTTGGTTGTAAGCAATTGGATAACTCACTTGTCGATGCTGAAAGCTTGGATAACACCATCCTTATTGACCAATTTCACTTGATTCCGTCTTTCTAAAACTCTGAGAATGTCATGACTCTCAGCCAAAGCCAGGACTAGTGAATTCATATCATAATCTCCATAGATTGTTCTTGACAGTTCGTAGGCAGTTTGAGGTTTACTGCTAAGTGATTCTGCGGCTTTTTTGAATTTGTCTTCATATTCAGCCCGCAATGCTTCGATTCTTGATTTAATGTCATGTATCGGCTCTCTGTGGCCAGGTAGTGCAATGTAGGTTTCTTTTGGAGAGATGCAGTCCAAAGAATCTAGGTAGGTCAGCATTCCTATTTTTTCAGGGCTATCAAATGATATGCTTGGGTTTGAACTGATATCTCCCAAAATATGATCTCCACTGAAGATGATCTGCTGTTCATCAGAAACGTAACACACTGACCCTGAAGAATGACCTGGAACCCAGACTGCAGTAAGTTCACCAATGCCTGTCTTGAAACAAGCGTTATCCTTGAAAGTACGGGCTGTTGGAACAGGCTCTCTTATTGACATGTAATATTCAATAAGTTTCTTTGGATTCAGTTTTCGTGTTTCATCCTCTGGAACACCAGAAGTTCCTATTAACCTTTCAAAGGACTCCATGTATATCTCTGCATGCGCCTCATAGTTGATTAGTGCATTCGCATCCCTATAATGAATCCATACCTCTGTAGGATCACCGTGAATACACCTCCGTTCTCTAACAAATTTTGCAGCCAAACCTATGTGATCAAGATGTCCGTGTGTAATGAGAATCTGCTCAATATCTGACATTTCATAGGAAAGGCTCAGAAGTATTTGTTGAATTGTTGCCAGACTGTTAGATGTCTTTGGACCAGTGTCAATCAGAGTGAGTGGTGAGCCCTCTATCAGGTAACAGTTCACGCTACCGACGGGAAATGGTGTGGGTATCTCAATTCTAGATACTCCATCGATTAGATTTGTCATGGATATGAAGACCAATTGAAACAATGTCTGTATTGACAATATAAAGTGGGTTGTTTAGACTAGAATATCATTGTTTCATGATGAGAGTCAGATTATTGGAATCGATTGCAAAGAGAAACAGGGTGTTCAATAGAGGAAGAGAGAGGAGAATTCCCTATTCACCCAACCCAGTCAGCCTCTTATTTCCTATCAAACTGAAGCAAGAGGAGAAAAATAGCAAACCTCTAATCCAAAGATGTGTAGAATACAGATTATGTCAGAGGAAACATATCCCAAATGGCTGCGGGGTGTTGACGCATTAATTGGATTGATCACAGTCTTCTTAGGCGCATGGATTCTGTTTAGTCCAGACCTTGTTGAAGCAACACTTGTATTGATAATGGCTATAGGTCTATTTCTGATTGGTGTCATTCGATTTGGGAAGGGTATTACCATTGGTGAGTTAAAGACAACAAGCCGAGCGATGAAAATAATTAGTGGTTTGAGTGCTATTGGTCTCTCGCTTATGGCAGTGGCTCTCAGCAACTTGGCCATTGTATTTCTAGTTGGACTATTAACGTTCGCAATAATGTTGGTAGGGTTGTCCAGAATCGTAGTTGGTTATGGTGAGGAATCAATGTCATCATGGATGAAAATAACAAACATCGTTGGTGGAGGTGTTGTATTCCTCTTTGGGCTCATTGCGGCAATCTTTACGGACCTTGGATTCCTTACACTTAGATTAATGATTTCTGGTGTCTTCTTTGTTTTGGGACTGATTAGAATTGCTGCAGCATCAAAAGGAGAACTGAGCTAGAGGACTAGGATGTGGCTTTAGTGGCAGATGCGAAGAAGACGTTTCGGATTCCAGTACGCGACGCGTACACAGTGAAGAACTTGCTCAGTGACCTCAAAAAACTCAAACTGACACCAAGTACACTCTATACTGTTGGGACAGAGATCATATATTTTGAATGGACGCAGGCTCGTGAAGAACTGGGAGACCAGGATGAAGTCACACTCCATCTTGAAGAGCTTCTGAACTTCATGCAGAAGGACTATGAAAGAAGACTTCTAAATGGCGAACTGAGACGTGAAAAAGACACACCCAATGAAGCAATCAACACATTTCTCAGAGAAACACCCATCGAGTTTCAGTCCTATGTCCTCAGAAGACCTGGCCCGTTCGTTCAGGGTGTGCTTCAGGCGATGAACACTCAAAGTGAGCGGGAGATATCCAGGTATAGGAGGACCGAGGAAGGAATTCGTAGAGATTTGCAGAGTCGTCCAAAAGACTATGAATTGTGGAACCAGCTTCGACTGGTTCTCTGGATTCAAGGTAAATATGAGGATGCAAGTGAGGCATACAAGAAAGCAAGGAAACTAGGATGGGATAAGAAAAAGTCCCCGACGGTTGGTTTATGATTTCAGGACTCTTGTGGTGGTAGATATGACTGGGAGATATGTAGAGATTACGAGGGAAGAGTTTTCCAAGCTGATGCGTGAATATAAGGCTAGGGAGTATATCAAATCAGAGGAAGGAGAAATTATCTATCGAATTCCACTTAAGAACGACCTATGGATCTGGGTTTACTCGACAGTTCCTCCGAGGACTGGAGTTTCTAGGAGTCGCGGCGAAGATGCAATAAGGACTGTTTTGATGTATCGAAACCGGAAGGCTGTGATGAAGAGCAGTAAGACCCTTAGAACAAAAATGTGGAAAGAGAACCTCAGAAAAAAGATACAAGAACTCTCTGAGAGGGTCACAGACAAAGTATGCCCAGATGGACATCCACTTGTGATGAGATCAGCTAAAGGGGGAGGATCCTTTGTCGGCTGCTCTATGTTTCCCGATTGTGACTATGTAATGAGAGAGTCTACTAAACAGGCCTTGAGTCAGTAAGGAACGGATTACTGAATCTCGAGAGAGCGAGAGGGAATCAATATCCAGAATAAGCTAAAAGATTATGTCCGATTTTGCATATCAATCAATGGTGAGTACTTTTGCAGGTAGAATTTGTGATTGGATACATATTATACTACGGAGGTCTTTTTGGTTTAATCCTATCAATATTGGTGCTGATAGCGCTAGCCATCCCTCTGAAGGGATCGACCAGAAGCTGTTTGTATGCTGCTGGTTCAGTAATTTCATTTTCCATCGGAGGAATGATAGGAGTCATAATGTTCAGCATTCCTCATCCCCCTTCACCCTATTACGTAATTGGGTTGCATAACTACCTTGGTGTCTTTTTTGGATATGTATTACTTTTTCTGGCGATATTCCAGTATAGGAAAGATCGGGAAATGCAAATATCCGTGGAATCAACTAACTAGGTTCAATTATCTTCGACGAAATCAAACTCTTCTTCGATCTGTTCCGTACCAACTTCCGCTTCTGCAACCATTTCCTCCATACGTTCTTCCCTGATTTTCCAGATTTCTATAAAGTTAGTAGCGTCCAGTTATGCCGCTAACAAGTCTGGTGAATCCATTGATAATCAGTGTAATAGCGATAAACAAGACTAGAACGACAAATCCATAGCTGGGTAAGGCAATAGCAAGAATGGATACTAGTATCGTTATCAGACCAACAATTACTAGCAGACCTCTCACCCAGCTTGGTAAGTGTGCTTCAACTGCTCCGATGTATAGTCTAGCAATCCCGCTCATCAATAATGCTATTGCTAGAATAGCAATCGAAATCAGAATAGTTAGCAGTGGAAACATGAAGACATAAGCTGCTGCTATTATCGAAACAACACCAGCAACTGTATTGAACACTCTGCTAGCTCTTTTCATTTCCTCGTCCGATGTTGTTGCTACCTTCACGATTCTTGTGAAACCAATAAGAAGCAATGAAAATGAGAGAAGGTAAAGAATTGAGATTTGTGCCAGTGATAAATCAATCAAAATCCAAAACCCAACAACCAAGGCAACAACACCTGTGATTGTATCTAATCCTCTTACCCAGGTTGGAAAAAAGCTTGTAACAGATTTCATATCCTATTCCGAGATTTTTGTGATTAATAGTTTTATGAATTATCTAAAAGTTCTACTATATTTTGAAATTTACGAGATAAATTATCAGTCGAATTCACAACAAGAGAAGCTTCATTAGACACCTTCATCGATTTCGGTTTCTATAAAGATACTGGGAGACAGTCTGGAGTTTGGTACAAGAACCCGTTTTTGGTTTGACTTCTGAAGAAACAGAAAGAGCACTCAACAAGATGGTAAAACAAGGTGTCGCTGTACAGGTTAGAACTACGCTAACTGAAAGCGTCTTCCTTGTAGGTTTTGCTCTTCTTCTCCAAGCTCCAAATACAGTGATTGGAATTCTGGCTGCCATTCCTTCTGTCACTCAATTCCTACAGATTCCAGCAATTATTCTGGTAGAGAAACTACGGAACAGACGTCGTCTGAATTTTTTCACTCAGTTAGGAAACAGACTTGGGGTTCTCTTCATGGCGCTGATTCCATTTATTGCAACTGGGCAAGTTGGGCTGATACTACTAATTGGTGCTATGGCCATTCAAAGCACCTTCACTGCGATTGGCGCACCAAGTTGGAACTCATGGTTGACAGATCTAGTTCCTCCTGATCGACTTGGTCGCTTCTTTTCAAAACGGATGGCTTTGATGGGCATTATGTCTATAGTGATATCACTTCTTGGAGGACAGTTCATTAACAATTGGTTGTTAACTGTTAATCCCACTGATACTTTTGCCCAATTGTGTGGATATTCGATTATCTTCTTCATAGCGTTCCTTTCGGGGATGTTCGCTATCTACTTCACGATAACTGCCCCAGAACCACCAATGAAGACTCGACATGAAAGAATAAGCTACTCAAAACTGCTAGCAGAACCATTCAAAGATGAGAACTATAGTAACCTTTTGAAATTCTCTGCAGCATGGGAATTGAGTACATCTTTTGCAGGGCCGTTCTTCACAGTCTATCTTCTGGATGTGAATATTCTTGGTTTGGAAATTGCATTTGTAGCAGGTTTAGTTGCATTAACACAGTTGACAAGTGTAATATTCCTTCGACTTTGGGGGCGTCTTTCTGATCGGTTCAGTAACAAATCAATTCTTCAAGTAACCCTACCAATTTTCGTTATTGGCACATTTCTATGGACTTTCAGCTCCATAGCAAGAGATTATGGCTTTCTCATACCCTTGATATTAATGATTCACATTCTCAATGGTTTCTCATCTGCTGGTGTTCATTTGAGTGCTAATAATATTGGTATGAGATTGGCTCCTCGTGGTGAGTCTGCATCCTATCTTGCAGCACGCGGTTCCGTGGTAGCATTAGTGGGTACAATTGCTCCAATCACTGCAGGAATACTCGCAGACCTCTTTGCTCCCCATACAATTGAATTTTCGATTTCTTGGCTAGTAAGCGGAGATCTTTTCACGCTAATTCCAGCATACCGTCTGTCGGGGATAGATTTCCTCTTTGTAATTTCAGCCATTATTGGAATTTATGCTATACATAGGATTGCACTTGTGGAAGAACCAGGAGACGTGGAAGAGAGGGTAGTTCTTGAAGCGTTGATAGCTGAAACAAGACGAAATGTTAGGACTGTTTCAACGTTTGATGGATTACGACATACCTTCCAAGTTCCAATCAAAGTGACCAAGAAAGGTCTAGCTAAAAGAAGAAAGAAAAGGACTGAGGGACAGCCCATCCGTAAGGATTCTGAAGATGTTGATTCTGA
>JAEOUL010000082.1 GCA_016839345.1 Candidatus Thorarchaeota archaeon
GACCGGTTGCTATAAGAAATAGCCCCATTCTTTGACAACAAAGAGGCGTACGGAATTGGTCATTGACACTCAGAATGAACGACCCAAACATAGGATTCAACTTAGTAAGGTAGGCGTTAAGAATCTGAAGACATTCATTATCACAGAAAGATCCGGACTGCGTCATCACATTCTTCCGACCGTGGATATCACGATTGACCTCCCTGCTGAAATAAAGGGAGTGCACATGTCACGCCTGGTTGAATCAATGACCGAGGAACTCAGTGATCAATTCAGAGTTCATTCTTCCATTGAACAGATACAAATGCGTATTCTTGAAGGATTAGCTCAGAAACACAGCTTCAAGCGAGGTGAAGTCAAGTTCGATTTCGAGTTTGGGTATGTAAGTCACACTCCAATCTCAAAGAAACGAACTTGGGAGGTCTGTGATATCACTGCCATTACTATAATGGAGGAAACCAAACCATTCAAACATGACGTGGAAGTCAGTGTCATTGGTAATACTGTCTGTCCGCATTGCATGGCTAATAATGATGGACTTACACATATCCAACGCGCATTTGGAAAACTACGTGTTGTTGGGGCAATTGACGATATTCCAACGTATGGTACAATGATTGAGATAATCGAAAAGTCGTTCTCAAGCAAGACTTACTCGCTTCTGAAACTTGAGGATGAAGTACATGTCACCAAAGAGATGCACGACAATCCTCTACTCGTAGAGGATGTATGTCGAAACATCCTTCAGCATGCAAAGGAAAAGTATAACGATCGAGACCTTGAGATGTTTGCTGAAGCAAGATCTTTAGAGAGCATTCACAAACACGATGTGATTGCTCAGGGTCGAGTCCTTTCAAATGGCGATTAATGGAATTGGTGTATCCGCAGTAATGTTATATTCTAACATCCGAGTTTTTGTCTTCAAAGAGCTCTGGTCGTAATGGGGATGCAGCCAAGAATGCCACGCAGTCTGAGAGCAATTCTTATGCTTCTCATTCTGTTGCCATTGGCACAATTTACAATGCAGCCCATAATAGGCTTTCATATTTCTACAGCAAATGAAATCGCTATGACTGAATCCAAAGAAACTCTGAAAGATATCAATGAGATTAATCTCCAACAACCAAATACTGGTCACTCTTTGTCAGACACAATTGATTCACCTGCTCCTTCAACTGGAAAACTGGATCCTATTCAGGTTGAGCAGAGGGGTTATTATTCTACGGGGAACATTTCTGCTCGAACGGATACATGGGTCGGAACTGAAAACGCTTTCATAATTGATTCGGAGCATGATTGGATAGCCAGTACCGCTGAGATTGATGTTTGGAATATTGAACGAATGTATGTGGTGAATGGCACCTTTGATCAAGGAATTCCTGGATATACAATAAATCCCAATAACACACTTGACGGATTTCCATTTGGATGGTCAGCGATAAGCAACAATACTGATCCAGATCAGAATCAACTTGTTTCGTATGTAGACAGCGAACGTCGATATATAACTGCTCAAAACCAAGCTGAGGTGAGTAACAATCCTCAACATATATACACTCACTACGCTGGGACAAATGTACTCTGGAACCAGACTATCGATGTCAGTCCCTATACTGACGAATTTCTATTGAGTTTTAATTATCTCTATCTGCAAGGTCTGTTGAATCCTAGTTTCAGTGGAGATTTCTTCCTCCAAGTCCTGGTTGATGGTACATCAATCTACACTATAGATCTACCATCACTAGCTGAGCGGGGTACTTGGTATGGTACAGGACAGATCCCTATTACTATCATCACCTCTCCTGGACCAATGCCTTTCATGATTGGATTGGTGATAAACAACACGATGGTCGTAGATGGTGATGATGATTACGACATGGATTCATTTCCAGATGGAGCTACCAATACTCAAATAATCACAGTCTACATTGATGATGTTTCATTTGTTGCTGCGACACCTCCAGATTGTGACGACATAGCACTCGAGTTTAACGTGGATGGGTCCACAGAACCGATTGTCGGAACTCTTGGGACTGGTTTTGGTCAGATAGTGAACCAGAGTTATTGGGACACGAATTCACTTAACTTCTCCATAAGATCGAACACAAGTGTTTCTTTCGAATATCATGCTCGACTTCTAAATCACAGATTTCTTGAGTCAAGCTCTACAACTGATATTTCGAGTCGAGGTGTTGCGTACATTATAGAATCTGGAGAGAGTGGAAAACTCGAATTATATACGTACATAGGATTTCTAGGTGTCTACGAGGAGCTTGCACTTCGAATATATCACCCGAGTGATTGGCAGAACTTTACTGTCCTCAACCCATTCCTAAATGATGTGACATCAAGCTGTACGTTAGATAGCCAGTCTATCATAATTCCTGAGTCCATTCTCGATACATTGGGTTGGTGGAAGATCACATGCGATTCGCTGAACTACGCTTCATCAGCTGTGGTTGAGAAATATGACTCAGGTTGGGCTAACGAGAGCATCTTCCATAGCAATGATGTCGGTAGGCTTTCAGTGTCTCTTGGGACTACAACTGAAACTCCCGTTCTCTCAGATGAAGTCAATTTCACTTGGGTTTTGCCAAACTGCACATCATGGTATGAATCTTCAACAACTGGTGGGGTTGGTGGTAACACTAGCAGTTCAGTTATGACCTTTGGTCCTACAAACACCACTGCTGGTGTGTGGGGTGTGACATATCTCTGGACTAATGGTTCTGAGATTGCCTATGACTGTATAAATTTCGCGTTGCATCATACTGCTATTCTAGAATCCGTCTACTCTGATATTTTGGAAACAATTGTTGGTCAGCCTGTTTCTATCTTCCTAAGGTTTCTTGATGCTGACAATGGACTGTATATCCTTGATGATGGAGCGTCAGTAGTTGGGTACTGGACTGGAGGAAATGTGAC
>JAEOUL010000259.1 GCA_016839345.1 Candidatus Thorarchaeota archaeon
AAATCAAATCAGTATGAGGTTTGATTATGCATAAACCTCTACTCACACCCTCCATTCTGGCAGCTAATTATGCCAACCTTGAAGCAGACGTTAAGGCTGCTGAAAAGGGTGGAGCAGATTATTTCCACCTGGACATCATGGATGGACACTTTGTTCCAAACATCAGCTTTGGTCCTTGGGTTGCGAAGCAAATGAGAACAATCACAAATCTCCCACTAGATGCCCATCTCATGATAACAAACCCTCGGGAGTACATCCCTAAATTCATTGATGCAGGAGTGGAGCTCATCTATCCGCACATGGAAGCTTCTTTCGATGTCTATAGAACAGTCCAAATGATCATCGACCACGGTGCTCGAGCGGGGATTACACTGAACCCTGCAACTCCAGTACATACTGTTGAAGGTGTGATTGATCTAATCGACTCTGTTCTACTGATGAGTGTCTGTCCAGGTTTTGGAGGTCAGAAGTTTATTCCATCGACCATGAAGAAGATTGCAGATCTGCGCACCTTGCTTGATGAGCAGAAACCTGAAGTTAGGATTGCAGTGGATGGCGGAGTTACTCTTGAGAATATAGGGAATCTTCGAAAGGCGGGGGCGGACTTTTTCATTGCAGGTTCTGCAGTGTTCAAAGCACCAGATATTGAACAAAGAGTTCGCGATATGAAGAAAGCAATGCAATGAACAACTAAACCCTACTTTTTAAATCGAGATTAGTAACTACTTGCAACTGTCGAAACCACAATAGGGTCGATAGAGGAGAGAATCAGAGTTGAAATTCTTCATTGATACTGCGAATGTGGAGGCAATTCGCAAAGCCCATGAAAGAGGAATGGTTGATGGAGTCACAACCAATCCATCATTAGTAGCAAAAGAAGGTCGTGACTTCAGGACAGTGATAGACGAGATAGCCTCCTTTGTGAAGGGTCCAATCAGCCTTGAGGTCGTGAGTGAGGATGCAGAGGGAATGCTGAAGGAAGCCCGAGAGCTCGACAGTTGGATTGACAATGCAGCCATCAAGATACCAATGACCTGGGAGGGCCTCAAGGCAGTGAAAGTCTGTGCTGATGAAGGCATCCAGACTAACGTCACCCTTGTGTTCAGTCCCAATCAAGCCATTCTAGCAGCAAAAGCTGGTGCTACATTCGTTTCCCCATTCATTGGGAGACTGGATGATATTGGTCATGTCGGCATGGACGTAATTGAGGGAACGGCTCAAATCTATGCTAACTATGGGTTCGAAACAGAGATTATTGTGGCTAGCATTCGACATCCAATTCATGTTTATGAGGCTGCATTGATTGGAGCAGATATTGCTACAATCCCTCCAGCTGTTCTTGATAAAATGGTGAATCATCCACTTACAGATATTGGAATTAAGAAGTTCTTAGACGACTGGAAAAAAGTTCCAAAGAAAAAATAGAGAAAATGAGGGGCTGATTATAAGCCCCTCTTCTTGTTCTACCTGCGTTTCTTAGTCATCATCATGGCGCATCAGATATATCTGAATTTTACATTAGGCGACATCGATAAATATGATGATATATTGAATAGTATTATTGTTATATTTTATATATGAGGATGTGTTGGATGAAACAAAGGGGAAAAGTATCTAACCACGATGCACTGTATGACAAGAAAGATATTGGTATGCTAATTGAGAAGGAGATTGTGTGTGTCAATGAAAATAGAAGCGGATCTAGTTGTTTTCAATGGTAAAATCATCACTATGGACCCACAAAAACCGATAGCATCTGCTCTCGCTGTCAAGAGCTTCAAAGTATTAGCTGTGGGAGAAGAAGAAGAGGTAGTTGATCTTGTTCCTGATGCTAAGAGGGTCATTGATCTTGGAGGAAAGACTGTTGTACCTGGATTCATCGACGCACATACTCATATGACGAGTGCAGGATTCAAATCAACACATGTCCCTCTAGACAAAGTAGGTTCCGTCGGGGAGGCTATCAGGTTTCTCACAGACGCAGTCTCCAAATACCCCAAAGGTGAATGGATACTGGGCTATGACTGGGATGAAAGCGATTGGAAGAAAAAGAGATTCATTACAGCTACAGACTTGGACAATGTCAGTCAAGACCATCCGATAATGGCTACTAGAGTATGTGGTCATCTTGCATCAGTGAATAGTCTTGGTATTGAACGATTAGGGATTCCTATAGACCAAGAGGGAGTTTTAAAAGATAAATCAGGAAAACCCACTGGTATATTCGTGGACATTGATGAAGTATGGGAGAGTGTCAAACCGGACTCAGATAAAATCCGAGAGGCCGTTAAAGCTGGAAATAAAATTGCCAATGAGAAAGGAATCACTACAGTAATAGACAATGCAGCAGCTGGCACTCTTCGTCAAATTCGAGAGGTTGAAACAAAACAACAACTAACAACTCGAATGATTGTCAACATTCCAGTAGAACAGATGGACTATATGATCAATCTTGGATTGACTTCAGGATTGGGAAGTCCACTAGTTAGAATTGGCGGTGTGAAGATTTTCACAGACGGATCAATTGGCGCCAAGTCAGCATATGTTGCGAAAGGATACAATGACGATCCGAATAACAAGGGAATGCTATTGCTATCCCAAAAGGAGTATTCCAGCATTGTGAGAAAAGCAGTCGCGCATAACATCCAAACTGTCACACACGCAATAGGAGATGAAGCAATTGAAATGGTCATCTCCACATTTGAAGATCTTGAAGACAAAAGCGTCTTGAGAGACCAGCGACATAGAATCGAACACGCAGAAATGATAAATGAATACCAGATACGTCGAGCAGTTGGTCTGGGCCTCATTCTGTCAATGCAACCCAACTTCGTTGGTAGGTGGCAGCAGGTGGATGGTCTCTATGATCAGCGTTTTGACGCAGAGAGAGTGAGAGGTATGAATATGTTCCGTGTTGCTCTGGACAATGGAGCCCGGTTGTGCTTCGGTTCGGATGGCATGCCATACGGTCCATTATATGGAATATGGTCTGCTGTAACTCATCATAACGAGAGAGTCCGACTTACGGTTGAAGAAGCTCTCAGGTGCTATACGATGGAGAGTGCATATTCTGTGTTTCAAGAGAACGCGCTTGGTAGTATCACCGTTGGCAAAAGAGCAGATTTCGTTGTTCTTTCGGACGATATTCTCAAAGTCCCAGGAGACAAGATCATCGAGATTGATGTTGAGATGACAGTTGTCGGCGGCATTGTTGAATACTCAGCCTCACGTAGATGAGGTGATGCATTGGGTCGAATCAAGGTTCTCAGTGATGACCTTGTATCATTGATTTCCGCAGGCGAAGTAATCGAGAATCCATCATCAATAGTAAAGGAACTAATCGAAAACTCTCTTGATGCTGGAACAGATATGGTGGACATCTCAATCGAAAGAGGCGGCATTGACAAGATTGTAGTTTCCGACAATGGGACAGGTATTTCACGTGATGACTGTGAAGTATGTCTCAAGAGGTACTCAACAAGTAAGGTTTCTACAAAAGAAGACATTGATGCCATCTCTACCTATGGTTTCAGAGGAGAGGCCTTAGCAAGCATTTCAGCAGTTGCAGATGTCAGGATAACAACTCAGACTAAGGATTGTGATGTTGGAACTCTTATTGTGTCGAAGGTAGGAGAACACTCAATCTTGTCTGATTCCTCCAGACCAATTGGAACTACCGTTGAAGTATATGAATTATTCAAGAGAGTCCCAGCAAGACGAAAGCATCTGGCAAGCCCCACAGTTGAAGGACAAAGAATCCAAGAAGTCATCATGAAGCACGCTGTGATCAGAACAGATGTTGGTTTCAGACTAATCAGAGATGAAAAAGTAGTGATTGATTGTCCTCCAAATCAGAATGCCATTGATAGGATAACATACCTATGGGGACGTGATGTGGCAAAAGGACTGGCAGATGTCTATTATTCAGAAGAGGGCATCTTGGTTCAGGGATTTGTTGCAATGCCCCCAGTATCGAGGGGAAATAGGTCTCGCGAATACTTTGCTGTTGTTAGACGGCCAATAACTGATGAACGTCTGAGCTATGCAGTGGAATCTGCGTATTCAACCTTACTCATGAAAGGTCAGTATCCAGTTTGTGCCTTGAATATTGGAATGAATTTGGCCCATGTCGATGTGAATGTTCATCCAACCAAGCGAGAAGTGAGGATTCTTGATATCGAAAGAGTGAGTTCAATTGTCACAATGGCAGTGAGAGCTGCTCTCGGTGTGAAGAAACCACAGGAAGAGAGTCAATCGTTAGAAGAATTTCTTAACGAGAGTGAAACCAGTAGTGTGAAAGGCACGAAGGACAAAGGGGTTCCGACATCCAGAGAAACTGAGAGATCTGTTTCTTTAGTTGAACAAACAATACTTGAACCACTCACTGATGTTGGCGAAGATGAAGAACCTGTGAATCTACTTGGTGGTTTATTCCGAATTGTTGGTCAAATCCACCAGCTCTACATCCTCCTCGAAGATGAAGATGGGCTTATAGTGATAGACCAACATGCAGCTCATGAAAGAGTGCTCTATGAAGAGTTGAGAAGAGAAGTCAATGAAAATAGAGTGGCTATCCAAGAATTGCTACAACCATTCGTATTGAGTCTAAGTCCTACAGAGTGTGACCAGATTCTTGAGCTGGCAGATACACTCGAAGAGCTGGGATTTTCAATCTCAAGTTTTGGGGGAAATGAGATATCCATATCCAACGTACCAGAAATCTTTGGGAATGTCACATCTGAAACTGAACTCATCTCATTGCTTGACCAAATGGTCACAATCGGCGTTTCAGAAACACATGACACATTCATGGATGAGCTTGTGAAACTGACTGCCTGTCATTCGGCAATAAGAGCGGGACAGACATTAAGTGTGGAAGAGATTCGGAGTCTGATTGAAGATTTCTCAAGAACCAAGGGAAGCTATACTTGCTGCCATGGTCGGCCGTCAATGCTCAGAATAAGGAAGGATAATCTTGACAAGGCAGTTGGTAGATTAGGACATGATGCCATTCAGAGGTTCAAGAAGCGGCACCGAATGGAATAGTAAAAAGAAAGGAAAGGGATGTCTCGAAAGAGAGACCTCCCAAAACTGATTATTTCTTCTTCTTCTTTGTGGTTTTTTTCTTTGGTTTCGTTGAGCTGCCACCATCGATTCGATTCATGATTAGAAATGGATTGCCAAGATTTGAAACTCCTGTTTCGACAATGTGCACAGTAGGAACAGGGTATCCAATCTCCAGAAGGCGCTTCATTATGGATGCTTCCTTTTGCGCTTTTACTTCAGCGTTGGTTCCAGGATAGATCCGAGCCACAAGTTTCTGGAGTTGTCTTTCTCCATTCAATCTCCATTCGAAGTCAAAGGATAGAATTTCAGTTTCCCAGCCA
>JAEOUL010000037.1 GCA_016839345.1 Candidatus Thorarchaeota archaeon
AGATTGGTTTTCCCCTTCCATAACTGTAGATGACAATGTAAGCCACTACCTGCAGAACCTTGGAAGGGTTTCGGCATAAAGTTGATGTCGATGCCAGATTCCTGTGCTATTGCACGTGCCAGATTTTTGAAGATAATAAGATTGTCAGCCGCTTTCCTGATATCATCAAATGCTATTTCTATCTCTTGTTGGGATTCACCAACTTCGTGATGAGCCACTCGAGGTTTCATTCCGACTTCCTGAATGGCATTTGCTATATTCAATAGTACTTCCATGCCCGGGCTTGAGGGAAATGTGTCGGCATATGCACCATAGTCAAATTTCTCCCCTTCTGGTGTAACAAAATGGAATTCTGGTTCAACCTTTGCTTTGAGAATCATATCTTCTGAAAGAAGATTTTTGCAAACCTGATGTAGTACTCCTCTTGTATCAGTTGGATAAAATTCCTCTCCTGTCTTATCTCCTTTCTCCCTCACAAAACACATGACTGCTGCAGTTCTTCGTATCATGTAGGGGAGTTCGATTAATGTTGAAGCATCGGGGTCCATTCTCAGATCTGATGATTCAACTCTAGAGAGTCCAAGAATAGAGCTTCCATCTACACTTGTACCACTTTCGATAGCCGGATCTTTCTTGAGTTCTTCAAGTGTATCTACTGGGATGCAAGGGACAATCATCGCTTTCAATCTACCAAGGATATCAACTATTCTAAGCTCAAGATACTCGATTTTATCAGACATAGCATCAGACCTCTTCCTTGACGGGGGAAGAAAACCACAACTACCCCTATTAAAAACCTGCTCTGGTGGTAAAACTAACTCCAGATTTCCTTGTACCATGCTTCCGTATCATTGCCAAATTCAAGTCGAATGGAACCTGTTGCCACACTTACATCTTCGCCTTCTTTAATTTCGAAATTCATTGCCGCTATTCGGAGACCATTTTTCTCTAGGTGTACGTTGTTGATATTTCTGGCATGCAATCGCGCAATTGTCCTTCCGCCATCCATTACCAGCATGAGATCCTCGTAGGTAACGTTACATTTCATTTTGAATTTCTTGCCACCAAAATCTCCCATATGAATCTCCAAGTTCTCAAATTCGGCTTTGATGTTTTCAGATATCATGTTGTGCCACTATCAGAGAAATGCATTCACTCCCTTTTGAAGTTCTTTGTTCTACGCAGCTTTGAATTGAATAACACAAGATACAAACGGCATGGATGGGTAACTTCCTAGTGACAATGAAATCTGGATTGCATATTGGAACTAGCGGCTGGTCTTACAGAGAAGATTGGAAAGGAATCTTCTATCATTCAGCAACCTCTCTACTCGATCAATATCTCTCATACTTTGATACAGCCGAGATCAACTCTACTTTCTATTCATTGCCAAAACCAAGTTTCATTCGTCACATCGTAGAGGGAACGAAACCGGAGAAATTCTTTACTGCCAAGCTTCCTCAGGCAGTTACTCACGATAACAGATTAGCCACATTCGGAGATGGTTTTGCTGTACTTGAGGCGTTTTTCGAACTAATGGCACCCATGAAATCTCGAATAGCCGCTCTGTTGATTCAGCTCCCCCCTTGGAACATTGAAAAGATGAATGATTTGGAGCAATTTCTTGCCGCCCTTGACACATCGTATCGATACGCAATTGAGTTCCGACATGAGAGTTGGCTGATTCCTCGGGTTTGGTCTCTAATAGAAAAATACCGGATTGCACATGTGATTGTGGATGAACCCAAGCTTCCTATCAACACACGAATCACTACAGATTTCTCATATATCCGCTGGCATGGGCATGGTACCAATCCTTGGTATAAGTATCTGTACTCTCAAAATGAATTGGAGCAATGGATTCCTCGATTGCGAATGCTTCATGATGAGACTGATGTAATTCTTGGATACTTCAATAATCACTTCTTTGGATATGCACCATTTAATGCTCTACAGATGCTCAAGATGCTTGATGCTATCAATCCAAAGCAAGAGGAAAAACTGGAGCGAATGAATAAATCATTCGCATCAAGGCAGACAATTCTAGAGGACTACTAATTGTGTGTAGGGTGGACTGTAGAATGATTCTCACGATTTGGACCTGTGCTAATGTTGATAACCATTGGCGACTGTATGCTGATTGAGGGATGTAAGTTTGACACAAACCGAAGAGAATGTAATTGAGCGTAGTAGAAGAATCATCATTGTGCTTTCAGCAATATTCATACTGCTAATAGCTTGGTCTGTACTGATTTTTCAATTTCCTCCAGGGATGGAAACCGGAGCAGCATTGCTTCTTATCACTCCTTTTGCAATGTGCATTATTGTGGTTGAATCCTCAATACTTGTATATCGATACATAAAGAACAAGAGTGAATAGTTGCTGCCAACCTTTGCCATCTCGAAAGTCTAATAAGGCAACTCCAAGGTGGGAGCCGAGTCAGGTGACATAATATGGGATATGACATTAGTGTTGAACCATCCGTAAAATCTCCAAAAGATCTCCGTCCTAAGAGAGGGAGAGGTTTTACTAGAGGGGAACTCAAGGAAGCCGGTCTAACTGTGAAGGATGCTAGGGATATGGGTCTAATGGTAGATGTGCGAAGAAAGACCCTACACGAACTAAATGTCGAAGTCTTGAAGCAATATGTCACTGAAATGGAAGCCTTTGTAGAAGCCCTACTGGCTGAAGAAAGTGCAAAGCCTGCTGCCTCTGATGCAGTCACTGAACTGTCAGCACTGAAAGGAGTCACGAAGGCTGATGCTGAGTTGCTAGTCAAGGCTGGTGTGAAATCCATTGAAGATCTTGCATATTGTGAAATCGATAAGG
>JAEOUL010000038.1 GCA_016839345.1 Candidatus Thorarchaeota archaeon
AGCTCGAAGGATGAATTCCTTCGGAAGACGTTAATAGTAGATTATTGTGACCCTGTGCTAAGCCTGTGTGATAACTATGAGGATTGGAAAGGTAAGCAAAATAGGAGCTCCCGATGGTCTCTGTATTAGAGCAGTTGCGGTCCTAAAAGGACTTCTTTCGAAGAACCATGAAGTACATGCTATTACACAATCCAAAAAGGTTGAAGGGCTTACAGAAGATAGGATTCATAGATTTCGTGCTATTCAATTAAATCCACATTTCTCAATCGATGCGCTATCATCACCACGAACAGTAGCAGAAGTTTCCAAAAAATATAACCTTCAAGTCTTGCATATTCAAATGAACTCTGGCAGTACAGAGTTCTTCTTGCCATACTTCAAAAAGTCATTACCTCCACTTATTGTGACCTACCATCTAGCATACTCTGCTGGATCTTCACTTATTTCCACTCTTTTTAATATTGCATGGAAAGCATCACTCTTTGCTAGTAGAAAATATGATGAGGTTATCCTTGTTGACCCCTCTCAAAAACCGTATTTCATCAAGAGTGGTTTTTCAGAGGAAAATCTTACTGTGATAAGAAATGGAGTTGATACGAATCTCTTCAAACCTGTAGAGAGCTACAAGATAGATGATGATGTCATGGATTTTATTTATGTTGGACGACTTAGCTATGATAAAGGAGTACACATCCTTGTTGACGCTTTTCGTGAGTATCACAACGAGAATCCAAAGACTCGACTGACAGTCATCGGCGATGGGATGCTAAAAGGACAGGTTGATGCATGCACTGATGATGGATCAGTATCTTGGCTTGGTGCTATAGACCACGACAAGATTCCAGGGATTCTTCAGAAAATGGATGCATTTGTTATTCCTCAGAATATCGGTGGGCTAGGACTTAGCGTTATGGAAGCAATGAGTTGTGGTCTCCCAGTAATAACTACAGCCATTGGTGAAACTGTCAAACTACTCGGAAAAAATGAGGGTGTTTTGGTTGAACCTGAGAGTGTTTCAGCAGTAATTGGTGGAATGAGGATTCTTTCTGAAGATAGAAAGAGACGCCTGTCAATGGGACTTAACTGTAGAAAGAAGATTGAGAAAGAGTACTCATGGGATAGACAGATTGGTATGATTGAAGGTGTCTATAGAAAAGCAATTGAAAAATCAAGGTAGGAAACAACTTATCAACAGACGCAACTTCGAATATAGCGCAACAATCAACAGGTGATATACAAAATGTTGCACATCCGATTCATCAGAGAAAATATTGACCTTATTCGAAAGAACCTCGAATGGAGAAAAGACAAAGCCAAGCTTGCAGAATTTGATAGATTATTGGAGCTTGATGAGAAAATCAGGGCTTTGAAAAAGGAAATTCAAGACCTTAGAACTCAGCGTAATAGCCTCTCACGAGAAGTTGGCAAATTGAAGAAACAAGGATCGGATGCCTCAGGGGTTATGAAACGCGCTGAGAAAGTGAATAAGAGGATAGTAGAGATAGATGAAGAAACTGCAACTCTCGAAGTTGAGTTGAGAAGAATTCAAATGAGTGTTCCAAATATTCTCCATGAAAGTGTACCGTATGGTGCAGATGATGAGGATAATGAGGTTGTGAAAGAATGGGGTGGAAGACCTGAGTTTAAATTCAATGTACAAAGTCATGTTGACCTTCTGGATTCACTAGATATTGGAGATATTCCAAGTGCCGCTAAAATTTCAGGTTCAAGATTCTACTATCTGAAGAATGAGTTGGTCATGCTAGATATTGCTATGCAACAGATGGCACTTGAGAAACTTCTAAGGAAGGGATTTACTCCACTCTATCCACCATTTATGATGCGACGTGAACCCTACGAAGGCGTCACAGACCTAGCAGATTTCGAGGATGTGATGTACAAGATTGAAGGAGAAGACCTCTATCTCATTGCAACTTCAGAACATCCGATGGTAGCTATGCACATGAATGACATATTTGAACCAGGAGATCTCCCAATAAAACTCGCAGGAGTAAGTACATGCTTCAGAAAAGAAGCAGGATCTCATGGAAAGGATACCAAGGGTATCTTTCGTGTTCATCAGTTCAATAAGGTTGAGCAATTTGTATTCAGTCATCCCGATGAATCATGGAATATTCATGAAGAGTTGATTAAGAACGAGGAGGAATATATTCAGGCGCTGAAATTACCCTATAGGATAGTGAATACCTGCACAGGGGATATTGGTATAGTTGCAGCCAAGAAGTATGACTTGGAACTATGGATGCCCGGACAACAGAAGTATCGAGAGGGTGGTTCATGTAGTAACTGTACTGCATATCAGGCTACACGTTTGAATATCAAATATAGAATTAAGAAGGGGGGCACAGAGAAAGACTATCTACACACCCTCAATAGCACAATGGTTGCTAATCCTAGAACGATTGTTGCCATTCTTGAAGTCTATCAGCAAGAAGATGGTAGCGTGAAAATTCCTCAAGCTCTACACAAGTATCTACCAGCAAGCATGAAGGAAATAGTCCCGAAGAACTAGGGAAACCCATTACATACCGCCTTCAAGACTCATCTTGATTGCTGTATCAATTGAATTCTGAAGAGCATCAGGAAGACCGGGTACTTTTAGTTTGACAAATCCACGAATGATGAGTGAAGTAGCCTCTTCCTCAGAGAGACCTCTGCTCATCAGATAGCTTAGCTGTTCCGCTCCAACTTTACCCACAGTTGCCTCATGACTAAGTTCTGCTCCTTCTGCACTGGCTAAAAGCATAGGAACTGCACGAATAATCGCAGAGTCACTGATGAGAAGACCCTCACATTCCAATCTTCCTTTTGATTGACCGGATAACCCAATGAGATCCCCTCTTGCAATGATTTCCGATGATTCCGTTGCAATAGACCTTGAGATTACCTTGCCACTTGTTCGAGAAGCCTCAAGACTGAGGAGACCTCCCACATCATATTTTGATTCCTTACTTCCATAGACAATAGAGTAAAGATCCGATTTTGCTCCAGAACCAACAAGACGAACTTTTGGAAATGTCTGAATGGATTTGAGAGGGCTAAGGAGCGCATAACTCGAAATGTATGTCCCATTCTCTTCAACGATTGCCGCAGATCTAGGTCTGACATCTGTCCTCTCACTCCATCTATGGACCATAGTGAAGGAAAGTTGAGCGTTCTTCTTCACATAGAATTCAGTTACACCAAGGTGGAGAGATTGCTCAACTTCAGATGGAGTTGCACATCCATTGATGATATGTAGCTCTGAACCCTCTTCAGCAATAATGATATTGTGCACATTTTGAACTGCTTGGTTCTTCTTCATAATCAGACAGCTTTGAACTGGCATCCCAATCTTTGCACCTGCCTTAGCGCGGATGAAATATCCATTGTATGATTCAAGCTCACTTCTTGCTGTATATTTGTCTACGTCAACAGGGACTGCGTTCCATAGATAGTCCCATAGCCAATCATACTGCTTTAGAGCTTGACTCATTGGAAGTACTTCCAATCCCTCTTGTGATAGTAGAACATCTGCAAGTATGCTTTCTGTGTCGAATTGAATGAAAGATGCAGAAACACTCCTTTGTGAGGTATCAAATCCGACTTCACTTACCAATGAACGGTCAGAAGATGATACTTCATCAATGGATTCTAATTCTCTAACTTCATCTGTAGCGTATTCGTACTTGTCAAGGTCGAGGTCATCACCATATTGAGCCTGTTTATCCTTGGCTGATTCAGCGCGTTTCTTCATATCTTTAGATGGCATTAGCCAATCACCTCGGCCAAGAATTTTTCATAGCCTTTCTCTTCCAGTGAAGGTATATCGTTCATATCCCCAGTATACACCAATCGACCATTCTGTAAAATGTAGACCTTGTCAACTTCTAGGAATTCCAACACATACCTATGATGGCTGATTATCACGAGGGTAGTATCACCTTTCTCTCGAATCGCCTTTAGTTCACGACCAACTATCTTCAATGAATCATAATCAAGACCACTATCAGGTTCATCGAGAAACATGATTTTTGGACGCATTGAAAGGACCTGAAACAGCTCACTTCGTTTGGACTCACCACCCGAAAAGCCATCATTCAGGTCACGCTTCGCCAGATTTCTTATCCCCAATCGTTCGAAATCATCATACAATTCATCTTTACATGCACAAGAGTCTCCCATCAAGTGGTCGCTTTCCACTTTGCATTGGTAGTCTGGACAGATTCTACAAATAAAATCGTCAAGTTTCACTCCGGAGATACTTGGAGGAGTCTGAAATGCATAAGCGATACCTAACTGTGCTCGTTCAGTGATCGTCTTATTGAGAATTGATTGACCATTAAAGAGGATATCCCCACCAGTCGTCTTGTATTCAGGAAGTCCCATAACTGTCTTGGCAAGTGTGGATTTTCCTGAAGCATTAGGACCCAATACCGCATATACTAAACCTGACTCAAATGCTAAGTCTACACCAGTAAGAATGGGCACACCATTGACCTCAACTCGTAAATCTCGGGTTTCAAGTAAATTCCCACACATCGAAATCGACACCTTTGTATTTACTTCAAGACGAATCTAACTGATTCCTAATATAGGTCCAATCGCAGTTATCACTTATTCTTTGGCATAGCATCATCAACCAAGTGTCTTACGAATTTCGAGGACCTTTTTGACTGACCAATCAACATATTCCTCACATAACTTCTCAGGAAGACCTAGTGGTCTCTGTGAACCGACGGGTGGAAGTTTTCCTTCATCCATCTCTACCAAATGCCGACATCTTACAGATCCCCAGCTATCAATAAAAGCCTGCATATACTGCTTCACAATCTCTCGAGCATTAGTACGCTTTTCTTTGAATTCCTCAATGTTTTCACTACCGTCTGTACCAAGTATGAGTCCCAGACTAAGAACTGCACCACTGACTGCTCCGCAAACTTCTCCAAAACCGCTAATTCCACCGCCCAAGATAGAAGCCATCCGCATACATGGTTGTGAAAAACCTGGGAGAGCAGAGTCTCTATCAATTCCTATTATTGTACTCTCAGCGCAGTTGAATGAACGCCCATTGTTTTCTTCCATTCTGATTGCCCAGTCTGCGCGGTGCAAATGACCCATAGAAAAACATTCGTGTGGTATTGAAGATATTCTATCATCAAGCTTAAAACGTAGAGTCGTATGTCGAACATGGGGAATATCATTGACTGAAGTCCAACAAACTTTCGAGAGATTAGTCTCCCTCGCCATTCAGAGAGAGGAGGAAGCGTACGACTTTTACATGAAAGCCGCTGATGAATCAAAATTCAAGTCATCTACTAAATTACTCCATGAGTTGGCAAAGCAAGAAGTAACTCATAAGGAGAAGTTAATGGCGGCTCTTGATGAAGGAGTTTGTGATACATTCACATGCGATACTGTAGAGGAAATTGAGAAATTGGATTTAAGCCAGTATCTCGTCGACATTCCACTAGGTGCAGATTCTACTCCTCAAGATGTACTCATTGTTGCAATCAAAAAAGAGGCTGCTGCAAATAGCTTCTACAAGGCTTTGTCAGAACTTACTGGAAGCGGAGTCCATAGATCGGTCTTCGAAACTCTTGCTGCTGAAGAAGAAATTCACAAGACTCGCTTACAGAACATGTACGACGATATCTTCCAGCCAGATATGTAATGTAAGGAGAGCCAATTCGGCTCTCCGTCACTATTTCCTCGAAAAACTAGTTCTTGTGCAGTTTAGGTGCTGCTAGGAAGGTCAGACCACGCTTAGTGAGTTCCTCGGCAGTTCTATTCAACGAGTGATGCTTATCTAAGTAATTGGCAAGATGAAAGGGCATGTGCCCTGCTTTAATTATATCATCTTTCTCTCGGAAGTAGTCGAGGATATCACTTGGATATTCACGAGTTTCTTCAATAGAGGGGACTCCACCTTCATGTTTTGCACTGATGTTCTTTACGTGATCAGCAAGATCCAACAACTCTGGAAGTCTATCATAAGGTTGGCGAACAATGTGTTTGTACGTTTCTGTAATATGATGCTCAATTCGCACAACTTCTTCAAATCCAAAGTTGCCGCGTATGTAAGCTGCTTGTTCGATGGTCTCGTTATTTACTGCATTTGAGAGGTTAAATCCGATGAGCGGACTTGTTCCATCATCTCGACTGAACAGCTTTGCTGTCATTAAGGTCCAGAGACAAGCATAGGGATTATCATTACCCATGAACACTGATATTTTGAATTCCATGTCAATTCCTAGTTTGTGCATCATATATCCAACAAGAACACTTCCAGGATTGATATTGAGTACTTGTTTAACACCATACTTGGTATAATAATTCAAAAACTCATCAGCCCACTTCAACGGGAATTCATTCGGCATACCGACTCCACCGAAGTATCCAGTTATTGTGTCTGGTCCCCCAAGGTGAACATTCACCGGAGCTCCATCTGGACCAGGGTAGGTCCCCTTTGTATCCAGAGTTTCAACATATGTTGACCCTGTAATCTGCATTCCGGCCGCAAAAGCAACCACATCATTGTCTTCGGTTTGCTCGGCCATTTTTCGAACACGGATGAATCGGCCAGGCATAAGTTCCTCTTTCTCTATAGATTGTTTAGCTTCGGTAATGAGCCACGGGAAATATTGGCAAGCACTAATCTCCAATGTAATTGCGAAACTGTCATCGAAATTCATCGATAGTGCCTTATCACCAAGTATCTTCTTTCGGTAATCAGGGACAGAGATGAAAGCATCATTGTCTCTTTGATCTTGCAACCATTCAAGGTCTTTGATGTAGGGAGAGTTCTTTGCATCGAGTTTGGCTAGGAGATTATCGAGCTTTCGAGCTTCCTTTGCCTTCTTGTTAATCTCTTCTACTCCCCCATACTTGTCAATAACATCAAGCAGGTTTGTGATAAGAGGGTTGTTCTCGCTGAGGAGAAAATCATTAATCTCCTTCAGCCGATTTTCATTTATTCTGAGTTTTTGCCTGTCAGTCATTAGTAGGCCGTCCATTTAATTCAAATTCATGAACTAATTTGACACTGATGAGTGCCATTCGTGTTCTTGCAAAGTAACATCTCCTAAAAAACCGTTCCGACAAAGAATCAAATCATATCCGGTCATCATCGAGATACGATCGAACTGGTGCATTCTGTTTCAACTGGTTTTTAGTTCCTCATATGGTTTACCAGATTCAATATCGCGAAAGTTGATTGTCCTTAGATAAGTGCGAATTGTGGGACCTACTAGGAGCGCAACGAGAGAGCCAGCTACAACTTGACCTAGATTAACAACCACTAATTCTGCTAATGCTGCTCCAAAGCCCCATAGAATAATTTCACCAACCAAGTATCCTACCAACATTACGAATGAACCAATGATGACACCAACAATATCCCATTTACTCATACGAATAACACCCATTGTCCTAGCACCGAAGAAACCAACAGCCATGCCTTCAAATCCCTTTACAACAAGTGTGATTGGAGCGTAAATTGGGGCAACTATCATGTCAGCAAGAGCAGATCCAACTCCACCTACAATAAAACCTCCAATAGGTCCAAGAATTAGTCCACCAAGCATTACAATTGTATCACCGAGATTGAAGTAGCCATTAGTAACAGGATATGGAATGGTCAGAACCAAAGTTGTAATAGTGGCAAGTGCTGTAAAGATAGCTAACAATGCAATGTTGATTGCAGAATTTTTTCCAGCTGGGCGAAAGTACTCCATTTCCATGATATTCACACGCGGCTGGTCGAATGAGAGAGGATATATAACTTTGAGCCTATATATAGGCGCGAATGTGAATGAGTCTCATATCTTCATACAGGTGTACAAGATGCGGTAAGCAAATCCCATATGATTTGAGAGAGAGAGTCTGTCCTGAGTGTGGTAGTTTTCTTGAGATTATGTATGACTTGCCAGCTGTTAGCAAACGTATCACAAAAAACTCACTGAAGAAGAGAGACCCTGGTATCTGGAGATACGCCGAGCTGTTACCTGTTGCAGCTTCATCAAGTGTCATTTCTCTAGGAGAAGGGGGAACATACCTTCACCGGTGCGATAGATTAGCTAAACGTTACAACTTAAGGTCGCTGTATCTAAAGGATGAAACCACAAACCCGACTGGATCATTCATCGATAGAGGCACAGCGGTTGAAGTCACTGTAGCAAAACAGCAGGGTTTTCGCTCTTTGTGTTGTGGATCTACAGGTAACCTTGCAGCATCTCTTGTAGCTTATGCAGCACGTGCTGGAATGAAGTGCAATGTCTTCATTGCGCAAACTGGGAATGTGGATTCCGGAAAATTCTATCAGATACTTGCATACGGTGCTAATGTTACTGTAGTCAAGAACCATGAGATTGCTTTAGAGAGGGCCAATGCTGAAGGCGCTCATAGTTATGTTGTTGATGCGTATAGCTCTTCATTCCTCGAAGGAGTAAAAACTACAATCTTCGAGATATGTGAACAATTGATGTGGAGTACTCCCGATTGGATTGTCATACCAATGGGAAATGGAGGACATCTCTCTATGGTCTGGAAAGGATTGAAGGAGCTACAAGAGATTGGAGTTTTAGATAAAATTGAAACAAAAATAATCGGAGTTCAATCGACAGGTTGTGCACCTATTGTAGATGCATTTGCAAGTGGGACAGAAGATATCACTCCGACTGCAGGGGGAGCTACTATTGCTTTGGATATAGGGGTCAGTAATCCATCATGTGGACATACAGCGCTCAGGGCAATTCGAGAATCAGGAGGGTTGGCG
>JAEOUL010000039.1 GCA_016839345.1 Candidatus Thorarchaeota archaeon
ACTATAGGGTATTACAGCACTCTCGGTTCTTACTACACAGTAGCATTGGGCAGAAGTATCAAAGATCTTGATGATGTCTTCCAGTGGACAGTAAGAATGTCATTCTTTCTATTTACACCAATGATTGCTGTATGTTTAGTAATGGCTCCATCTGCATTTTTGATGGTTTTTCCCCATTACTATTGGTCCTACCAATACTTTGCGATTCTGATCATTCAACTTTTCTTTTTCTTGTTTCTCAGGCCATTACACGCAGTTCTCTCTGCTACAGCAAATACACAATACATTCTCGCGAGTTCAATACTTGCTTCATCACTGAGTGGATTTCTTATGTTCATCCTAACAGATTATGGTCTTCTATTCGTCATGGCGGGATATATTTCAAACGGACTCTTTAGTGCGCTCTTTTCTGTCATCTTTGTCAGAAGATGTATACCAAACCTTAACCTGAGAGTCGAAAAAATTTGGCAATTTAGCACAATCTCATTTTCTGCAATAGGACCTGCGGTTGCGATTCACTACATGCGAATAGACCCACTCCTTGAACTTGTAACCAATGTGACAATGTTCATTGCAATCTACATAGGAGCCATTCGATTTTTCAAGTTGGTTTCTATTTCTGAAATTCAGAAAGCTACTGTCTTCCTCCCATCCAGATTTGTAGAACCAGTTACAATGTTTCTGATTTCACTTTTCATAAGGAGAGGAGAATCTGAACAATACAAAAAAAGTGGGCAGAATTAGTACTCAACAAACAAGGCTTTATAGCGAATATCTGTCTTCCCTAAATGCAATAGCTATTGGGTCAAGGTCATCCCATAAAATGGATTGTGTTCATAATGCTACGTTTTGATGAAATCTTCCAAAAAATCCTTGACATTGAAGATAAGCTTAAACTCTTCGAGAAAACAATTGATGGAGTCAGATTCTGGGAGTATGTACGTCAACCAATTATTGCGACTATCTATGAACTCTTGGCAGGAGAAATGTCTTCTTTAATCAAAGGACCCTCGCTTCGAAAAAGAATATGGTTTCTAATCATTTCAATTGTGAGGCTTTGGAAGAATCCGATTTTTGCGAGAAAGAAAGATTTGCTGTTCATTTCAAGCCCTAGAAGAGTACTCAGGAAAGATGGATACTGGTGGGATATCTATACTGATTATCTAATGGAAGGTCTCAATCTAAGTCACGTGGCGATTGAACATAATATCAATCTTGAGCATCACAATCCACCAAGAACAGCAAATCTTTGGTACTTTGATTTTCAATATGCGCTCATCTATATAGCAGAGAAACTTAAGGTGTTTCAGGTTTCACTAGGTAATGATGAAAGAGCCCTCTTGATGAAGATTAAAGAAATGGTTGACAGCTCATTTGGAATCAATATTGATCTCAGGAGGCTTGTATTAAGACATCTAGGGTATAGGAGAATACGAATTCCTTACTTTCAATTTGTCCTGAAGAGGATCAGACCAAGAGCTATAATTCTTTTGACAAGTTATGGCAAAGAAGATCTTATTGAGGTAGCAAAATCTTGGAATATTCCCGTCATTGAGATTCAGCATGGCGTTATCAGTAGATTTCATTCAGGCTACTCATTTCCTGGAGAGAAGCGCAAGAAAATGACATTCCCAGATTGGTTGTTCACTTTTGGTGATTTCTGGACTCACGGAATAAGTTATACAATTGACGATAGCCACGTAGTCAGTACAGGATTTCCTTACCTTGATGAGGAGCGAAAAGCATTTTCAAACATAAGGAAAAAGAAGCAGATTCTGGTAATTTCGCAATGGACAATAGGTGACAAACTCTCGATGTTTATAGCAGAACTATCAAAAGTGAAGAACCTGGATTATAAAATTGTCTACAAGCTTCACCCTCTGGAGTATAAGGGATGGCAGAAGAAATACCCTTGGCTAAATGATACAGACATAGATGTGATTCAGGATTTAAAGACTTCACTATATCAGTTATTTGCTGAATCGGAAATCCAGATTGGAATATATTCCACGGCTGTCTTTGAGGGTCTTGCTTTCGGATTGAAGACCTTTATAGTGGATATTCCAGGAGCTGATTATCCAAGGGAACTCATAGAGGAAGGAGTTGCTGTAAAAGTTTCGAACGTGGAAGAGTTAGTCCACCATCTTAAAGAGAATCAGAATTTCCAGCAGTTCGATTCAGAGAGATTCTTTCGAAGTGGAGCTAAAAAACGAATGATCGACCTGATACTGGAAATCATCTCAAAATGAAATAGAAATAAGTAGAAAGCCAATAATTGGACATAGAGGAGTATATGTTAAGTTCTAGAAGAAAATAAATGCAAGAAACCACTCGATGGTTCTTGTAGCTTGACCTGGAAGGAAAAACAAGTGAATATTGAATCGGAAATCAAAAGTGAAGACAAATTAAGAGTCTTAATTCTTTGGAATACTGGTGGTTCCTTGGCTGAGGTGTGTGATTGGCTGAATAAGAATGGTCATGAATCAATCATCATCATGAGATCGGGGTACGACAAGTATGGACATACCTCAAGGGTGTCAGGTTCAGTTATGGTGGATTCTGCGAAAGATTTCTATAAAGCATGTAGAAAATATCTCAAAGAATGGAATCCAACACACATTCATGTTTCAACCGTGATTCGCGCCTTGGTGTTGGCTCGTCAATACCAAAAACGGACACCTATTGTATTCGAGTACCATGGAGGAGAAATTCGTTCTCGGAAAAAGCCGCATCCAGAGGTATCTCTTGCAGACATCATCGCTGTATCCACCCATGACTTGCTGAAGTATGGAGACATCTGGCTTGATAGGCCTATACCAATATGGTTTGAATACAAAGGTGGTAGAGTTCCAGGAACAGCTGTAATGACATATCACCCTAATTATCACAAAGACCAACGAGAGATGGCAAAGAAATGGTGCAAGGAGAGAAGTCTTGAACTCACAATTATTGACAGAAGTGTCGATCCTCCAATACCCTACAAAGAGATGCCTGAGTTTCTTTCGAGGTATGAATATTATTTGGAATTCAAAGGATTTCCATTAGTATCACTGAGTAAGAATGCAATCGAAGCAATAGCATGTGGATGCAAAGTAGTGGCTGATGCTAAACCAAATGAAATCATAGGTGATTACAAAATCGTAACTTCTGTAGACTACTATAACTTATACAGGTCAATGCGCAAGCCTAAGTTTACTCTAAGAAGAGCTCTTAGACTACTCATTTCCTATCCCAAATGGTTGGTAGGTCGTTTGGGGGTCAAACCTCTGAAGGAAGGAGAAAAGTACGCAGATGGTTTCTAATTGATGTGTTATTTCCTTACGGAGGTTCTCACTACTTCATTGCTCACATTATCATCATCATTGACAATAGCATTTCCGTTTCTATCAAATTTCAATGACGTTTGGTAGACCTTCTCTAGCTGACCAGATTTTCCCTGGAGCATAGGTAAAGGATATTTTCCATCGCTCATGTCAGGTCGTGGTTGTCCCAGATTTCCCTCCCGCCAGAGTTCAACGAGTGTGTTAATGATTGAAGTACCAGCATTACCCTTGAAAGGATTCATAGCTTTCTTTGTGATGGTGTCAGGTCGCGACAGAATCTCATTACACAGTTTAGTAACATTCATTGCATTAGAACCTGCAAGACGATTTCCTCCAGCCCAAACTGTTTCTGGCCACTCCGTTGTATCTCGAGCAGTAATACAAGGTATTCCAAGCATAACAGCTTCTTCTTGAACACCCCCGCTATCAGTGATTACTACTTTAGATTCCTCCATGAGTTTCATGAAAGAGAGGAAGTTGAGAGGTTTTATCAGCTTCAGGTTTCCTGTTGATTCAACCAAGTCCATTAAACCAAATTCTTCAATTCTTTTTCTAGTCCTTGGATGTATTGGGAATATAACCTTTCCACGAATTTCACTCAAGGCAACTATCAGATCTTTCAAGCGTTTCTCATGATCCACATTTTCTTGTCGATGCATAGTCACCACAACATCATAGTGCTCGATGATTGATGAATCAAGATTCATTGATTTTCGTAAATCGCTTGTTTCATCCACAATATCGACAACTGTATTTCCTGAGAAAAATACGCGATCCTGAGAATGTCCCTCGTAGAAAAGATTGAGCGCCGCAACTTCTGATGGAGCAAATAGGATAGAACTAATAGCATCTGCAGTCAATCGATTGATTTCTTCTGGCATTGCCATATCAAAGGATCTACAACCCGCCTCAACGTGAGCAACCGGAATTCCCAGCTTTGATGCCGCTAGAGCTCCTGCCATTGTTGTGTTTGTATCTCCAAGCACAATCACTACGTCAGGTTGTTCTTTCATAAGTGTCGTTTCAAGCTCAACTAAGAGGAGAGCTGTTTGACTTGCGTGAGAGCCTGATTTGACATCCAAGAAATAATGGAACTCTGGTAATTTTAATTCCTCGAGGAAAACTTGGGACATCTCATAATCATAGTGTTGTCCAGTATGAATGAAAATAGATGTGACCATCTTGTGTGCTTCAGCTGCTTTCATCACTGAGTATAACTTGATTATTTCAGGTCTAGTTCCAAGTACAAAGCTGATCTTCATTTTGATCTTATTCATAATCATCAAGCCCTCCTCTTCCTTCTTGAGAGAACAGTAAGATATGCATTGATTGTCATATCTGTGGCTACATCGATTCCAAAGTTTTCTAACACATATTTCCGTCCAGCTTTCCCAAGACTCTTTTGAAAATTCTCGTCTCTGAGTATCTTTTTCAGGTTCTCAGCTATTTCAGGTACTTTAAGGCAAATTATCATGCCACCTACCATCTCATAGTCATTATATGTCAAGACAGGTGTTTCGCAAGCCAATGCTTCCAAATGAGAAATTCCTAACTCTGGAGTTTCAGGATTAAAACCTCTAACTTCAACCTTTGAGGCA
>JAEOUL010000260.1 GCA_016839345.1 Candidatus Thorarchaeota archaeon
ATAAATCTGGACTTCAGGATTAAGAGTATGAAGGAATTGAGTTTCTCCTTGAACTGCATTAACTAGCCAAGTTATAGCTTCACTTACAACAGCACTTCCAGTTGAAGGTGTCGCAAGACGGTATGCAGTCTGGTTCGCAAGTTCACCGTATGTAACTCCAGATTCTGCACTTGAATTTCCAGTTGCCACTTGAATAGATTGGAGTGCATCACCTGATGTATCGTGAACAGCAAATAGAAGATTTCCTGGAAAGTCATTATATTGACTTAAAACCATCTGTTCAGTATCTCCGACAGCGACATATCCTATTGGTGTAATTGGAAAATCTTGAAACTCTATCCCAATACGAAACCCGAAAGAGTCACAAATAACGCCATAGGTTTCATTGTCTACATTTGGGTATGATGTTTGAACTAAACGGAGTGCATAGTATGCATCTTGTGCCATAGCGTCGACATCTGTGTCAACGAAAGGTTGAGTCGAGTTCCCATGTCCCGGTAAATCCATCGAGATAACTGTGAAGTTTCTTCTTGCCAGTTCAATATTGAACGCATACATTCCCTCTTTTGAGCCTGCAAAACCATGAATTGTGAGGATTATTGGCCTTGGTAAGAGATCTCCTCCTAATGCTTCAGTTCTTGGGCTGTAAATCAATATCTCTACTGGTCTGCCTGGTTCTCTCTCAATGGAAAGCCTCTCGACAGTAATGCTACCCATCCCTCTATCAACTGTCCAAGAAAGGTAGAGCGAGGAAACAATAAAGATGGTAAGAATGAAAATAGCATAGTACAAAGACTGTCGATTCATAATGCTCACATTCGATTCCATCTTTGACATAAAGATGATGTTATGATTTCACTGAAATCAAAGGAGAGTCTCAAAAGACTATCCTCAGTATTTGATTCCGAGTTTCTTTGAGAGCTTTTCCAACATATCTTTAGTCATTGCAGCGAGGTCATAGTCTGGGTTCCATCCCCACTCCTCGCGAGCAGCACTGTCATCCAATGATGCTGGCCAAGACTCCGCAATCTGTTGCCTGAAATCAGGTTCATAACTCATTTCAAACTCTGGGATGTACTTTTTGATCTCTGCCGCTATCTCCTCAGGTGCAAAACTCATGGCTGTTATATTGAAGCTTCTGTGTTTCAGTTTACTTACATCAGCCTCAATTAAATCAATAGTGCATTTCAGACAGTCTGGCATATACATCATGGGTAGGTATGTTCCTTTGTTAAGGAATGATGTGTATTTCTTATTCTTGAGAGCTTCATAGAAAATCTCAACAGCATAATCAGTAGTTCCTCCTCCGAGAAGTGTTTCTGCGCTGATGATACCAGGATATCTGAGAGATCGGAAGTCTATGTTGTATCGTTTGACATAGTATTCACCCCAAAGCTCAATGAAAACCTTTGATACTCCATATGCTGTTGTTGGTCTCATGATCACATCGTTGGGCGTGTTCTCCTTTGGTGTACTTGGTCCAAAGGCTGCAATAGAGCTTGGAATCATAACTTGGTCAAGATTGAGAATTCTTACAGCTTCGAGGACATTGTATGCTCCTTCGATATTGGTACGATAAGCTAACTGAGGATTTTTCTCTCCAGTACCTGAGAGAAGCGAAGCGTTGTGAATCACAATATCAATATCATAATCAACTAGCATGGCGTGAAGCTGATTTGTATCAAGTACATCCAGTTGTAAGTAGGGACCATCTTTCTTAAGAATCGCAGGTGGTTTTTTTCTACCAGTGGCAATGACGTTTTTACCACCATATTTCTTCCTTAAGGCACCAATGAGCTCTGTACCAATTTGGCCATAGCTTCCAGTCACCAAGATCCGTTTCATTCTATCAATCCTCAGAATATGATGTAATTAAGAGTCTGGCCGAGATGACCTTGTTTTAAGTGTTGACTTTGACGTTCTGAGAATAGACCAATAGTGAAGGTTTAGCAGTTCCATCAATGTTTGATGCAGGATCTATGTAAGTGCTTTAAATTCAAGTCATACACATCTCAATCAATTAGATTCTATTTTGTAGATAACATAATGCTTTAGCCGTAGAGTATTTCAATGATAAAAAGATGGATAGACTATGGCCGCTGATGATGATGTGACACTCAAGGTTGATGGACTCAAGGCGTTCTATACTTCGAAAAAAGGTCTTGTCAGAGCAGTAAACAATGTTACATTCAATATCCGAAAGGGAGAGTCAGTAGGTCTGTTTGGCGAGTCAGGAGCAGGCAAGACTAGTGTAGCACTAGCAATTCTTGGTATCTTCGAATGGATTTCGAGGGATTTTGCATCAACAGCTGCTAGCGCTGAAAACAAAAGACTCTGGGCACTTAAGGATGAGGCGCGGAAAAAAGGGATTACATCTAAGGAGATAGGAGAAGAACTACCAGGTGTTGAAGGCCATATATGGTTCAAGGGGCAAGATCTCTTGGCGCTCGATGAAAAAGAGTTACGCAAAATCCGGGGCAACGAGATAACCTATGTTCCTCAAGGTACAATAAAGTCGCTCAATCCATATACCAGCATTGAGGAACAGACAGGAGAACCTCTATGGGTACATGACGAGGATGACGAACTCGAAGAGTGGCAAGTTCTTCAACAAGTTTTGAAAGCTCTTGATCTTGTGGAGCTTGGAGATGCTCTCCTTAGAAAGGATATGAAACCAGCTCAATTCAGTGTGGGTGAAGATCAACGTGTACTCATTGCCATGGCGCTTGTGACAAATCCAGCATTGATGATTGCAGACGAACCAACAACTGCTGTGGACATGGGTTTGCAAAACAGGATACTGAAAGCAATTCAAATTATAAGAGAAGAAATGAATCTCTCAATGCTTCTCATAAGTAATAACCAAGGGACTATAGCGGCAACCTGTGATAGGGTAGGAGTAATGACAGCTGGTCACATCGTAGAGTTTGCAGCAACTGAAGTTATAATGAATTCACCAGCGCATCCATTCACTCGTGCATTCATAATGAGCAATCCCTCTATGGAGGTTATTAGAAAGATTAGGGAGAAGGGTCTTCGAATACGGGGAATTCCAGGCACTCTACCGGATCTGACCAATCCTCCACATGGTTGTCCATTCAGTGAAAGATGTGAGTTTGTCCTGGATCTCTGTAAGCAGAATATACCGGAATACCGTGAGGTGGAGAAAGAACATTGGGTCATGTGCCACCGGCATGGTGAGCTTCCAGAATGGTAGTCTTTGATCATCATATATTTCTCTAGGCGATAGTATCTAGATTTTTGACCCTATTGAAAGCATTAGAATACCGTATTGACTAAATCCTGGGCAGAACTGAACTCCTTCAAACTTCCCTCAAAGTTTTGAATGATATTCCCAAACATGAGTTCAAAGGTGTCAGTGAATTCCGCTAGCTTCTCTAATAGAATCTTATAGGATGCCTTACTAATCAATACTGATGTAAAGGTTGCACTATGTGAAAATAGAAGTTCAAAATGTCCGATGGACACAACATTCAATCCACTCTGACTTCTCGTTATCTCTTGAAACAATGATTGAACTCCAGATATACCTGCAGCAGTTAGTACTTGGTCAAGTTCTGTGGTTTGTACAAATTCATAATGATAGACAAGTAATCCCCCCTGTTGTATAATATAGAGTTCAACAAGCTGTTGCTTCCAATCTAGTTCTCCAAGGGCAGGAGAGTAGATAGAACCATAGCCAAAGATTACAAGACCAAGAACAAGTGATGCCTCACCTGCGAGATATGGAGCAAATCCAAGATTATAGTAAGACATATCACTCGCAAATATAAAACCAAAATATCCTAGGAGAAATCCTGCCAGTATTGTATCAATACTCTTCCTAACCTTTCCAGAGGTGTTCTTCATAGCGAAGTTTAGAAACAATAGAACTCCAGCGAAAGTGAAGAGTGCAATTGAAATCGCTATGGCTTCAAGCCATGCTCTTGGGAAGATAATTACAAATCCGACATGAATCAATCCAGTTATGAAAAAGGCATGTCGGGTATTTTGAGGGAGTATCAACTCAATTGCAAAAAAGAAGGCTGATAACGCAAGAATAAGACCAGCATATCCAAGTTTAGTGAATACTGTATTCAATGGATCAACAACGAAGTAAAAGTCAGAAAGAATGAACGCAATCCTATTGACAAACATGCCCATGAGAAATGTTGCCCAAGCAAACTGAATATCCATAACTTTTCGAAACTGATTGTGGTACCAATCTCGATAGAGGAATGCTGCAAGAAGAGATGAGTAGAAAACAACTCCACCCATGAGTAGTAAACTGAGGTCTCTCATGACATCTCCTGGTGGAAAAACTGGCATAGTATAGCATCCCTGAGGGCTAATTATCATCTGATTTCCTTCAAACCTTTTTAGTAATGTTAGGATGAATGGAAATTATCATTCCAGACTAAACAATTAGACCACTTCCTCAAAGGTTCAACATGCATGAAGGTTGTGTGTATTGTTCAGATGAAGAATATGTCTATCACTCATCAATCAAGACTCGAATAATCTCAAGAGTTGAATCGACTGCTTTTCCCCAGAGATTTTCGGGATCTGGAGGAAGTTCCGAAGCACCAATCATCCGACGAATCTTTGCTATCTGACCTGCATGGTAGGTTCCATGTTGAGCAGTTCTCAATGCAGCCCAAGCAAAAGAGGGTCCACCATCCTCTGGAGAAACGATGCGAAGCTGATCTTCAGAGCATTCCCGAATTATCTTGGTAATTTTCTCAGTGTTCTCCTTGATTCGATTCATGACCTCATCGAATGAATCTGCAATCACTGGTGGTCCAATTGAATTATTGGCTTTATGGAACCAGTAAGTTTCCGCAGTTCCGATATGCATGACTGTACCAGCGATTGACTTTGAGAAATCCTCTTTGGTTACTTCTTTGATCAATTCATCATCAGTCAAGTTTTGTAAAACATATTCAAGATGAGCCCTCTGATTCATATGAGCTTCAATCACCTTTTCTCTAAACCAACTCGGTACCATATTCTTCACTCCTAGTTCACATTGGATTTCTTTGGGGGATCTTTTGTAATTGTAATGAGTTCAAACTTACGAGTTCCAAGTCCCATCTTCTCAGCATGTGATAATTGTATCTCTGCAAGATCAAGAATCTCTCCACTTTCAGGGTCCTTGCATGCGTGAGCCATGGCAAACTTACAAGCACCACATTCGATATCTCCAACTGGTGAATCAGGATTTGGTGGTGCATCTTTGATAGCCTGCATCGTGGCTTCATCGATAGCAAGAGGGTCTCTTGAACCAAAAATCCCGAGGTCATGCAAGAGTAGTGGAGCCCCAAAGTTCCAGCAATCGCATTTGTCAGATATGTCGATGGCAAGATTGATGAAATAGAACTTCTCAATACCTATTGAATTGACGACACCCAATGCATTCTCCACAAAGACTGGTGCCTGAGTGTGGTTTGGTCGCCAAGTTTGTCTTACTGCTCTGGCGCCCACACGTGAGCAGACATCTACACAATGGTGACATGCAATGCATTTTGAATTATCAATCATTGCTTTTTCTACCATAGTAATGCATCTTGTAGGACAGACCTTCAAACACTTCGAGCATTCCGGACCAAGGCATTTCTCAGGATCTATCTTTATGTCACCCAAAAAGTGCATCGCAGATTTGCCCTTCTTTCCGACAAGTCCTATGCCCAGATTCTTGATAGTGCCCCCAATACCACAGAGACCATGTCCTTTGGCATGAGTCAAAACGATAACTTTGTCACAGTCAAGTAGAGGCATCACAACATCTACACTCTTGATGAAATCACCATCGACAGGGACTTCAAAGACATCAGTACCCCAGTATCCGTCTGCTATGACTAGAGGAGCTCCAACAGACGCTGCAGTAAAACCATGGAGCATAGCCATGCTCAGATACTCAGTCACTGTAGTTCTTCCACTGTAAGCACCACCAACTCCATATCCCAATCCAGAAGTTTCTGTGACAAAAGGCTGTCCACCAGCGGCTCTTACAAGATCTACCATTTTTCTAGCATATACTGGTCGCAAATAGTTGGTGTTACCCCATTGGCCGAAGTGTGTCTTTATCATTACCTTTTCGCCGGGTTTAATCGCTTTGTCAAGTCCAAGCTCGTTGAAAATGTGTTCTAGTTTGTCAATCATATTATAGTCAGAACGTGTCTGTCTGTCAGTGAAATAGACCTTTACTGTCATAATGTATCAATCCGACTTTACAGTAAAACAATCCGCTAAATAACAGTTCGGCAAAACATCAATCACTCTACAAATCGGAACTTGGAGCAGAAGCCCCAAAAGCGAAAAACGTGCTATCAACTTGAACTTCACGAACTTCAGGTGAAGACGCCGATGTACTCAGTCGTGGTTTCACCCTCCCTGTAAACATAATTTGTAGAATGCTTGATCTTGTGATTAATTGCGAAGCTATGAGCCATGACACAAATATCCCAGTTAATAGATTGATCAAGAATAGAGGGGTATCTGGGAATATGATGAACATGTTCCAGAGTGTAAGACTTCCAACAAGCTGAACATTTAGTTCTATCATCAACGGATGGAGTTCATAGATTTCCTGTCCATATCTGTTGAATCGGGCTATCGCTTTAGAAATATCGAAACTATTGCATGCATGAAATGAAAAGAGGGATACAATGTAGGTGCCCAAGATACCAGTCACCATGTAGATATAGATTGAGAAACCATAGAGACTCATTCCAATATTGACATAACCATTGAACATAGCAAGCAGTAGGAAGATTGTTACAGACAATGTTAGAGCTACTACATCAAATACTGGGTTAATACTCCATGAGTTGACGTTGTGATATTGTCTTATTTCATTACCAACAATCACGAAGGACAAAGCAATCAATGCAGAGTCAACGCCCCAAGGAAGAAGCTCTAAACCAGCAGCACTTCTAATTGCTACTGCTATACCAGGTAGGAAAATGGCAATCATTAATCTGAGAACTGCAGGTTTGTCGTGCAAGTATCTATCAAATACTGTAAATAATACTATAGCAAAGAATAAGGCTCTTAGATACCAGAGGTGGGATACTCTCTGTATTGGACCATTCCCATATACAGTCCAAAATGCAAATTCCGTAGGAGATAAGCCCACGTCTACGACAGAATAGAGAGCGGCATAAATCGCAACCATCGCAATTGATAGTATGAAGTAAGGTATCATTAGCGACGTGAACCGACTTCTAATCAATTTTTGAATACTGTAGCGATGTTTCTCATTGTTATGTGCAACGCCGTATAGAATGAAAAATGCAGGAAGAACAAATCCTGTTAGAACGGCTGAAAACTGATTGATTTCAAGAGAGTGTACAATTATTACTCCGATTAGAGACATACTCTTGGCCAAGTCGATCCATGAAACTCTATTTGTTGACATTTAGGGGGCTACCTCAGCTTCTATAGATCAATGACGTAGAAATCACACGGAGTGGATTCGGTCCTTCATCTAAGTTGTTGTTTTGTAGCTATCGTAATTTCGTACGTTTAAGATTTACTATTATGGACCTTGTTTGCCCTGCAGCAGGGATAAGGAAAAAGGATATGCTCCTTTAACACGCTTTATTAGTTGAATAGTTCCTGCGTCGGTTGGTGCCAATATGACTAAAGGTGACCCTTTGCTCATTCTAAAAAATCTGAAAGCATATTATCCTTCAAAAAAAGGACTGGTCAGAGCTGTTGATGATATCTCTCTTGAAATCAGAGAGGGTGAATGTGTTGGCATTTTGGGAGAGAGTGGTTCAGGAAAAACCAGCATGGCTCTAGCCATTCTTGGACTTTTTGAGAAGGTAGCACGATTTGCAGCAGGGGCATCTAATGATCCAGAACTGAGAAGAGCTTTTAAAAATGGATTCCCGGGAGTTGAAGATAGACCTGGAGTACAAGGTAGTGTTATTTTTCGAGGACATAAAATTCTTGAATTGGAACAAGAGGAGCTTTCAAAAATACTAGGTCGTGAGCTATCACTTATTCCACAAGGACTTGGACATGCACTTAATCCACAGCATAGTATAGGTTATCAAACTGCGGAACCAATAGAAGTACATGATGAAGATATACGCTTAATCGAACTCAAAAGAAAAGTTCTCGAGTTTCTCGGTCTGGTTCAACTCGCTGATGCAGGTATGAGATTTGTAATGGACCCAAGTAGTTTCAGTGGAGGAGAAAGTCAACGCATACTAATAGCAATGGCACTGATTGCAGGACCTCACCTTGTAATAGCTGATGAACCTACGAGTGCTCTAGATGTTACCGTTCAAAGACATATCATGAATGTCTTGAAAATGGTGCGTGATGAGTTTGATGTATCGCTTCTAATAATCAGTCATGATGCAGGAGTAATTGCTGAGATGGCTGACAGAGTTGCAGTAATGTACGCAGGAAAAATCTTGGAGTTTGCTTCAGCTGTCGCAATGTTTCACGATCCCCAGCACCCATACACAATGGGACTCATGGCTAGCTTCCCAACAATAGCAATGATGCAGATGCGTGCAGGCAAGAAGCCAAAATTGAGAGGGATTCCAGGGGATTCTCCGGATCCCTGTAACATTCCAATTGGCTGCCCATTTCACCCACGTTGTAAATTCTGTATTGACATCTGTAAGGAAGAAGTTCCTGAATACAGAGAGGTAAAGCCAGATCATTTCATCAGATGTCATCGTTGGGGTGAGATAAAATACGAATGAGAAAAGGTGTGAGCGCCACGCGGCGCCCACAGAGTTTTCCTTTACTTTGTCTGAGCAAAGATAGTATTTTTGACTTGAATTAAGGTTGCATTTTGAATGTGAGAGCAACCAATCAGTCATGCATCCATACTATTCGACTTTTCCTCCCAGCTCTAGTCGAGTTGTCAGTGTTCCTAGAATACATACATCTTACCTAATATTCTTTCGACGCTTGGAGAAGCGTGATAAGCCATACAGAATCCATTCTGAGCGGGAGTTGTTCAAAAAGAAAATGAACGTACTCATCATTGAGTAGTAACTACCCCAACTCAAACATGCGGTATGTATTGAAAGCAACTATTTTCCCATAGTGAGAGCCATGATAGCTTTTTGAACGTGTAATCTATTCTCAGCAACATCGTACACGATAGACTTGGGACCATCACAGACTTCATCAGTGACTTCCGCATTGCGATCGACTGGACCACAGTGAGTGAAAAAGGCATCATTGGTTAGTGACATCCACTCCTTTGTGGCTATCCATTCATCATACTTGGCGGCAATATCAATCTCTTTCTTCTTAGCTGCATCAACGCCATGTTTGTCCATCTCATCATAGAATCTAGAGGTCATCCAGTTTCGGGAGTACACAATATCTGCATTCTTGTATCCTTCCTCAAGATCATGAACGATTTCGAATGTGCTATCTGCTGCTGCTGCATTCTCTTCACACCATTTGATAACCTCAGGATCAAGATCAAACCCTTTTGGATGTGCAAGGGTAACATCCATTCCTAATCTCGAGTTTATTAGGATACTTTCCTGTACACTGCACCATGAACGGACTAAGGCTCCCTTACCCCATACTTGGAGTATTTTTTTCCCTTTGAGATTCTTCCCAATGTGTTGTCGATAACCCATCACATCAGCTAATCCTTGACAAGGGTGAAATCTATCATGCGCCATGCTAACTATGGGAACACTGGCGTTTTTTGCATATTGCCTGAGCAACTCATCTCCTTGGCCATAATATTCTAAGGCGGTTTCCAGAATTCTTATGCCAATTCCGATGGCATATCTACTCATTACTTGAGCTGCGTCTTCGATTGTTTCACCTGCGGTTTTTGCAGATTTGAGTCGCATTGATTTTGGTTCTAGGAATTGTGCATGTCCGCCAAGTTCTGTAGCTGCAGACTCAAAGGATTGTCTTGTTCTAACACTCGGGTTATAGAAAAACATGAAGAATGTTCGTCTATCAAGACAATTGCTTAATGGATGGTCATATCGATTTGCTTTGAACTCAAAAGCAAGATCTAAAGTCTTCTCAAGCTCTTCAACACTCCAATCCTGAGTAGTAATTAAGTCACGTCCATGTAGATTCTTCATCGTATCCACATTCTAACAGACTTCAGATGGGTTTTGAGTTTATCGCCAGACTATTTGCGGAGCGAGGTCAATCGAGTTTCAAGATATTGAGGTGACAATTGACAAAAATGTATGTTCAATTTGTACATAGCGCATCATCGAAATGGTTTTGAGAGTAACAGAATATCTCGAAATTATAATATGAAAGTCGGATATGAACTAAGTGACTATGCATCTCTAGAAGAAATGTACCGGATTGACGTTGGACTCAGTAAGAGTCAGAGATATGCACTTCAAAATAGAGAACAGATTACACTGAGTCCTAGTCAGCTCGATTATATCACGAAACAGTTGGATGCAGATTCATTCCTACGAGACCATTTGGATTACTTTACTCCAGTAAGCATGTCACTTTATGTTACCAATGATGCACTCTGGAAAATGATGGAGCGAAAAACTTGGGATCCTGAAAAAATGTTGCCAATGACAACAATGCCATACTGCCATTGGGATCATAGGGAGGAAAGTATTAGAAATCCTAAAGCTGTAAAAAGAGAAAAAATGTTTCCAAATAGAATCACATTTAGAGAGAATCAATTGAGAATTGAGGGGGCGGGTGGTGATTTTGAAGGATTTATCGAACGGAGTTATCTTACAGCCAGAAAGTTTGGACTCCCAGAAACTCGAAAACTCATCCCAAACTACAAGTTCTATGATAAGATAGTTGTTGATATACTTCTCGACAGTGCTAAGGTCGAAATACATCCAAATCCTATTGATGAATTTGATTATGACTTCTCCGAGTCTGCCAGAGTATTTTATGAGCATGGCGTACTTCTTTCGCTACCTGGTGAACATATTGAATTGACGGTTGGAAAGAAACCAAAAACACAACTCAAGGGAGATGTATATACTTACATAGGAAGAAAAGTAGAACCTGATAAAAACCGTTTTGAAGAACTTATCATGGACCTATGGTTGTGGTTGTTTCGCCTGAGGGTTGACTGAATATGTATATGTTTGCTGGTTTGCTTCTTCTTGGCTTTATGTCATTTATGCTGGCAATCTTGTGGCAACAAAGAATTAGGCGATTAAAAATATTCACAGAGGAACTTCTATCTACTTTAGGTGAACCTGATATATCAGGCAAGAAGCAGTATACCAACTGCAAGAGTCATCAGTGGGTAATAACGAACGTGGCTATGGGTGGTTACTCAAAAACGGGTGAAACCTTTAGAAGTATAATGACGAATAGAACACTCACTGGGACTTTAGTTCTTGGAATTTTCCTTGGTGTAATTCCTGTTATCATTGTGCTCATTCTATTCAAGATCTTTAATATCGCTGGAATTTCTCTGATTCTAATTTTCTTTGCATTGTATATCTTGCGTGGACCTGGTAATGTTGAGGTTTCAAATAACCTAATGAAATGGTTGTTTGAACAAGATAAATCGAGTCTATTGATTGGAGACCTGGCATATTTGAGAGTATCGCAAAAGACTCTTCAAGATTGGCGAACGACGCTTTTCTTTCTCGGAATTCTTTGTTTTATCATTGCTCCTTGGGGAGAACAAATTCCAATTTCTCTCATCTGGTTTTTGACTCAGTTTCTTGGTTGGGCTTATGTCACCATCTATCTACCACTCTCTGGTGTATCGATGCCGCTTGCTCTGGTATTCTATGTTGGAATTGGACCCCTGATTTTTGGAATTACTGGAATCGCAATTCATTTGATTGTCAATAAATTCAGAAGTGATAATGAAACGGGTCTATCGGTAATTACTGGTGGAGTAAATACTTAGAGGGCTAGGTAGGCACTAATAGGGCCAAGAATTATCATATATAGAAAGAGGAGAATAGCTGCTAAAAGGAACTGTCTTCCTAGTCGGAACATCTTCCACTCTTTTGTAAAGTTACCATCAGAATCATAACGGTCTTTATTATCCAGTGGCTGACGAGCCATTAGACAACCCCCCAAGATTAACATGAGGGCAAGCTCGATGAAGGCCAAGCTGGAAGCTGTGAAGTACATGAGAGGTTCTTGAAGGACAAGCGTTGCAGCAAGACCTACTCCAAGATTGATAACCATCAACACAGCTGAATACATCAGACCCTTTTCAAGATCTTCAATCCACAAAAAATAACCTCCATCAAAAGAAAAGACCAATATAAGAGAGAATAAAATCGATGGAAAGTACTCCCATGACTGCAGGTAGGGCTAATAATTTGCCCATGATATTGTTTCTCAATTTCATATTGGAAGGCACCACCCTGGGTAAAGCACCAATCCACCTGAATGGTAGGATTTAATGTGCGACTGAATTCGTGTGTCATTTAAGGTTTTGGTGGAAATATATCAAATAAATCACCATTTACACAACATATCACAGATTAGCGCAATTCACTTTGGAGGATTAAAAAAGAACATAGTGATTCTCCTAAAGAGAATCATACCTTTTTGAATCAAAAAGAAGAGGGTTGACCCAATGACTCAGAGCCATTGAATCTCCTGTAGTTTCTAATATTCTGAAAAGTGGACCATAAAGTATCCCTTGTCATGAAGACAAGCAGGGCACTTGTCAGGTGGACTCTCTCCTTCATGGATGTACCCGCAATTATCGCAGCGCCACTTAACTTTCTCCTTCTTCTTGAAGATGCTACTATCTTTGATCTGCTCGGCCAAAGTTAGGTAGCGTTCATGGTGCCAAGATTCAGCCTTTGCGATCATCCGCCACAGATGAGCAGTTTTTGTGAAGCCTTCCTCTTCAGCGATTTTTGCATAGCTCGGATACATTTCAGTGAACTCAAACTTCTCACCAGCTGCTGCATGTCTGAGGAGAGACTCAGTATCCTCATAACCACCACTGGTCGGGAAATCCCATTCAACCTTAATCGTTTCTGTGGCTTCTCCTTCTTTTAGAGCCTTGAAGAACCTTTTAGCATGCTCCAACTCATGACCTGCTGTTTCTTCAAAGATCTTCGCTATGTGAGGATAACCTTCTTTCTTGGCAGTACTAGCAGCAATTGTATATCGATTGCGTGCTTGAGATTCTCCTGCAAAAGAGGTTAGTAGATTCTTCTCGGTTTTTGTTCCCTTCAGACTCATTTCTCTCAACTCTCTTGGTGGAGTATATACTCCACAATATTTCTACGCATAAGCGAGAATACAATGCCATATCTCAATTTGTTAATAAGACTGTTCTTAGGTAGGTCTAACTTGGAACATTACTTGAGATATTCCGCTATTGCCTTTGCTAGAATAGTACACTCTTCCCGTTGCTCAGTAGACGGTCTAGCTTTCACGTGGATTACGGGTTCAATGATTTCGTATCGAGCTTCCTTCAGTTGCTTGACAATCTTCTCAACCCCACCACCTTGCCAGCCATAAGTCCCGAATATGCCGATAGGACGCTTGGGGAATCTCTTGCCTTGAATCTCATTGGCAAAGTTCCAGATTTTCGGGAATGGAAATGCATCGTATGTTGGTGTGCCTAAAACGATGACACCAGAACGAACAGTTTCAGTGATGATTCTACTCAGACCTGTGTAAGAGATGTTGAACACCTTGACCTTGATTCCAAGCTCCTCGAGGTCCTTTTTGAGGTTCATTGCTACACGGGTTGTGAATCCATACATGGTTCCATAGACAATTGTACAGACCTTCTCGAGCTCAGGTCCACTCCACTCATCATACTTGTTTATAATCCACATGGGGTCTCTTCGATAGATTGGACCATGACTTGGTGCAATCATTTTGATACCTATTCCCAAGCCCTTCACTTTTTTGATACCAGCTTGAACAAAATTGAAGTAAGCAGTGATTATAGTTCCAACATATCGTTTTGCTTCCCACTCTATGATGTCCATATTGATCTCATCATCAAAGTGAAGTCCGTTTAGTGCTCCAAAAGATCCGAATGCATCACAACTGAAGAGTATCTCATCCTCCATAATGTAGGTCATCATCGTTTCTGGCCAGTGAAGGAATTTTGCATGTATGAATTGAAGAGTCTTGCTTCCAAGTGAGATTTCTTGGAGATCATCCACGATAATTTCCTCAAGACCTACATCAAAGAAGGATTTCTGCATTTCAGCAGCTTTCTGAGTGTAGACGAGCTTGGCCTTAGGTGCAATCTTGGCGATGTCAGGTAAAGAACCTGTGTGGTCTGGTTCCATATGATTTAGAATAATATAGTCAATCTTTGATGGATCAACAAGCTCTCTGATATTGTCTAACCACTCATCTGCCCAAGGTGCCTTAACACCCTCAACAACTGCTATCTTTTCATCAACAATTAGATAACTGTTGTATGATACTCCGAATGGGATATCCCATAGGTTTTCGAATAACTCAGTGTGATGGTCGTCTACACCAACAAAATATACACCCTTGGTCATCTCTCTGTGCATTTCCTTCACCTATCATCCATGGCATCTGACTTTTCCCGAGGGTTGTGAGATAAAAGACCTTCCCTCTAATTTCAGTCCGACATCATATTAACCATAGTTAAATGCTTTTCTCTATAGTGCAATCATCAATTCTGGAAATGAAATAAAAGAGGAAACACCAATCTAACAATTTGGAGAACAATGAATTGAAGAAAAGAACCTATCTGCTCGTTATAATATTCTCTCTAATAGTTACAGGAGTAGATGCTTCTGACAGCGATATGAAGTATCAGATAGAAACTCAAGCGTCCCATAACATCATACTAGATGCAATGTCTTGGAAAGCGTTCGATATACACTGCAATATAGAGGACACACTTTCAGGGAGTCTTGAAGTCAATTGTGATGGATCCCGCTATTTTGGTGATGAAGGAAAATACGACGATTGGAGTGTTGAGGGAATACAGTTCTACATTGTTGATGAGGATAACTTTTCACTCTTTGTTGCAGGCAAAGCATTTGCTGCTTATTATGAAAGAAATGATGTGTACAACCTCAATTGGACTTTTAAGATTCCAAAAGATGGATGCTGGTATGTAATCTATTACAATGACTCAATCTACTTGATGAATATTGATGGAATCATAAACCAAATACCTGCAACGAATTATGTTCCTTTTGTTACACTAGTGATTTTTGGAGGGCTCAGCATATTCAGTATCGGATTAATCATAAAAAGAAGGTATGAAAGCCATGGAAAAAACCACGGCTCTCAATAATTCATTCTTCTGATGTTGTTAGTTCAGGTTGCGGTTGAGTATCATTTGGAATCAGTTCATCAATTAGTTCCACAAGGGATCTCCCAAATAACGCTCCAAATCCACCTAGTAACCCTCCGATAAGACAGCTGATCACAATAACCAACCATCCAAGTCCACTGAGTTCTAATAGACCTATGAAGAATTCAGCTATCACGAGAGCCTGTGCAGTCAAAATGAGATAGATAAAAAGTATCAGCCATGCAAATAGTATTCCAAGGAAACCTACTAGAAAGGCTATACGATGTCGGCGTACAAAGAGCGAGCCTAGCGCTCCAGCTATCAACATTGCAAACCAAGAACCTCCAAGTTGCATTGCTGCACCAAGTGCAATAGTAACTATCAGTGCTGGGAAGAACCCAATGTCCGGAATAATGTCATCGATTTTCCTCATTGCATCAACTCCTTGGAAGTAAGACAAGCACCATCTCAATCATTGTACCATCATCTGCAGTTTCGAAAGCATTAGCTGTTGAGTAGTTGTACTCCAAGTAATAGTCATAGTGTTCAGTCACTGGGTCGAAATCGTACCATAGCTCAAACAAGTCATCCCAGTGTTCACTGAACATGACTTGACTCTGACCTCCAGGATATGTTACATAATATTCAGGGGTTACAGAATAGCTTACAATCATCCTCCGAGATGGCCCGTGTTCTACTACGGGTCCGCTGCCCACATTTACTGTGTATCCACTTCCTCTATGTTCATCTCCACCAAGATATGTCATTCCTGCCATATGGTCAATCTTAATGATGTGATGGAGACCATATATCCAATCATTTGGATCTGCGCTGATTGTATAGAGATCTGATGCGGTTCTATGTAGTGCACGTATAAGAATGTCATTCAGCGTTTCGACAACCCCAATTGTTGTGTGGTCATCTATGTAGTGAACCACCGAGTTTGTTATGATCCATTCAAGAACTGGAACAAAGGGTAGTGTTGCAGAGAGACCCTTTGAGCTAAGCTCGTCAAAGACCTCAATCCCCATGTTGTCAAGAAGATATATCCAGATCGTTGGAGCAGCAATGTCGACATCCATCTCATAATTCCATGGACTCAAGATATCAATTAATCCTTGAATTGTTGTATTGCCATCACTATCTTCCGACCACGCTGTGAGGACATAAGGAAGCATCTTCTCTGCGGTGAGGTCAACTATATCCGCCTGTAAAACCATCATATCTTCTGCTGTAAGATCACTTGCAGCATCCAGCCATGTGTGTATACGCTCACCTCGATAGTCAGGAGATTGGTGTCCCAGTATTGTATAGGGATATGTTGCAGGATCTATTGACTTCTGATTTGCTGATTGAATGAAGCATTGAGATGGATTAACGGAACGCGGATTGTATGCATATGGAACATTGCTCACCATACCAACAGAGTCATTCACTGCTCTTACAGGGAAGTTACCCGAATAGCCGGCTCTCATTGGAAATCTACCAGCAACAGTAAGAGCTATGTTACCCGCATCATCAGCATAGATGAAATTATGGGGAGGTCCATCCCACCAATACATAGCATCAAAGTAATCGTTCAGATTGTTTGCTCTATTTAGCATACCAAGAGACAATATCTCGTGCGTCACACCTGACCCAGTCCAGTTCATTGCGATGTTTGGATAAGATAACTCATCATCTTGGTTGTAGGTGGGTACGATGGAATCTATGCATGGACCATGAACAGACCAGCTGACATTGAAATGAACATCTGCTCCGCCTTTGACAATGATTGTTTCATCCACGATCTCAAAGTTTCTCCATTCATTGTTGTATCGATATTGGTTTGGATTGGAAGGATTCAGTTCTTCAACAAATATGTCGAGAACATCGGCACCAACAGCTGTCATTCCCCAAGAAATATGCTCTGTATGACCTATCAACACACCAGGGGTTCCTGGGAGAGTTCCTCCTTGAACATTCAGTTCGTCAGTAACAACAAGTTGAACCTCATACCAGAGAGAGGGTGCCTGAAGGGTCAAGTGTGGATCGTTTGCCAGTATCGCCTGACCATCTGCGGTCTTACTCCCATTGACTGCCCAGCTATTGCTGCCTAAAAATACCCTATCACCAAAGATGTCAATCAAATCTGCAGTAGCTTCAAGGACCTGATTTATCTCTGCCAAAGAAATAACATTTGTAGGTTCGTCCTCTATAAGGACTAGTGGAGGGGGTGTTTCACTTGCTGGAGAACCTCCAGGTGCATTTGGATAATCAACAAGGCTTAAGTTGTATTGTTCGGGAATGATTGGAATTGTATCAGGAAAGACCTCGGGAATAATCTCACTATACATGGTATCATTATCGAGCTTGATTCTGACGTACTCCCTCTGTAAGTCATTGATACCTCCTGAAAGAGTCCAAGTCATGTATTTAGCCCAGATGAATGCATATACAGGCTCCCAGGGTTCCGGAGTGAAACCTAGAATTTTGAACTCTATTGGAGTTGTTTCACTAGTCATTGAATTGATGAAAGCATTGATACCATCAACATGTGCATTTATAGCGCGAAGTGAGTAGTTCACATCCTCGTTTGTTGCAGCATTGTCAAGATACCATTGGTAGGCTTCCTCTGCGGATTTTGTCAAACCTATTGTCCGCTGATACTTGTCAGTTTCGACTGCAATATCTCCCACAACTTCACTTATCCGTCCTGCTGCCAAGTACGTCTGCATGACCATCTGGAACAACCGGTCTCGTGCATGCATATAACCTAATGCAGCAAAGACATCTTCTACAGTATCACCATAGATATGAGGTATACCCCAATCATCAATTATGACATCTGCACCATCAATCATCCCGGGAATCACAATCGTTTGAGTATTCGGATATTGAATTCCTCGGCCAACATCGAATATTCCGCCCCAAGGCTGGATAATACCTAGACCTCCAGCAAGAGGTCCAATTGGCATTGTGAGTATTATTACTAGAGCAATCGGACCCACAAACGAAAGTGAAAAGTTGATGATTTTTCGCTTCATTTTCTCTCTCCAACTCTTTATGATTCAATTCGATTTCTATATCCTTCGTGCCCTTTAAGCATTAGGAGAGAGATCTTTACCATTAAACCCGTTAAATCATGACATCATCGTAGTCAAGTACTCCGACCTGTGCTGTCATTTTCCATTCGTTTTGAATCTTTGAGTAAATCTTGCATGTGCGACCAATCCAACGATTATCAGTTCCTAATTTGTCACGCCAATATGTGTCGATGTCGACAACTGCGAATGCGCCGTCCCTCTCCTTGGATACCTCGATCTTCTTGATAGTTCGGATATTGTGAATAAGGTCATGTGTATCAAAGAGATTCTGCCATCCTTTCCGCCAGCGTTCAGAGTCATATCGTCCCCACTCGATAACCCATTCCATGGGATCGTGTGCTTTTGTGTGAGGGGGCCATGGCCAGACCATATCAGGATGGAAGACAGTCATCAAGAGTTCAACATCTTGTGTGTCCCATGCCCTTGTTTCTCTTTTGACAATCTCTTCAATTTCAGCAAAAGCTCTATCCATTGATACCACCAAGCGAAGTCCTCAAAGTATGAAATCCCTTAAAAGACCACGTAAAAATTAATACTCATCACATTCTCCGACGTTCATCAGCTTCTATTTTTTCAAGGATTTGTTCTTCAATCTCGAGTAGCTTCTGACGCGTTTCATTATCAAGGATTTCTATCAGACGATTTCTACATATAACTATGAAATCGGATGGGTCTCCAATGAACTCTAAATCCGTCATTTCAATCTTCTTTTCAGTTTGCTTCAACAGTCTACTTAGTCGGCTTTTGCTTTCATCGTCAGTTTCCTGAACGTCAAACACATCAAGTTTGGCAAATCTGAAGAGACCTGTGTCAGCGTCCCTTGGGAGTATTTCAGGAACTTCCCTTGGATCTAGATACTGGAGACCAAGCATCATTGTTTTTACATGGATTGGGTCCAAGTCGGTTTCGAACACGCATCTCAGGGTTCGAGCCCAGCTTCCTCCTCCAGCTCGACCAGATACCCACTCCTTCTTCAAAAGATTAGATTCTCCAAGAGCGGACATGACAATCATAACTCTCTCGTGATTCTCTTCAAAGAACCCTAGAGCATCATAACAGTCTATGTATACTGTTCGAGTACCGAACGAGCTTTTCATCTAATATCCACTCGTATTCTTGGATGAATTCCTATTAGATATTATTTGAAAGGATTGTAAATAAATAAGATGCTGATACAATGCCAGTATGTTTTATCTAATAATTGACTATTGATTCAATTTCAAACTTCATTTAGATGTTCTAGTGTCTAGGGCTTGATGTAGATTTGTTAAAGTTTCATTGATTATCTAGTTAGTAAATGCCAGATAAAACAAGCATATCATGGCAAACATGTTATATTTGAAACATGAATGGATTTAACGCGGTTCTTTGCGCTACTCATTTTGTTTAAGAGTTACGAAAAACGGGATATTTTTGAGGGATATCATGGAAGACTCTCAGGATTATTATATTCGTAATAAGGTGAAACTTGTAAGGGAATTCAAGAAGATATTATCAGTGGCAGAGAAACTAACACAGACTCGTTTTGATGAAGAAAAACTTCATACTTTGATGGAGATGTCATTGAAAGAATTCGAAGCGCTATTGCCGCAATTGCCCTATTTAGGTGGGGATAAAAGTCCTGCAACGCCATTGATAATGCATGGAGCTCAAACAATAGCATTCTACAAAGCTTGTAAGAGCATTGGTATAGAAGCAAGAGAATTTGCGCAACTTATGTATGAGGTTGCTGAAGCATATCTAGAATCGGTGTCATGGATTATGAAGAGAGTAGCTCGAAGGCTAGCATTCTCAGGTCGTACAAAAATCAGCTGGAAGACTTGGGCAATCGAGAGCCAGACGAGGGAGTATCCTCAAAACTGGGTCGGGGAGTTCATTGAAGGAGATGGAATAACTTTCGATTGGGGATTGAACTTTGAAGAGTGTGGGTGGCTTAAGCTGGTACAAGAACATGGAGCTGAAGAGATTGCGCCATATGCATGCATAGGTGATTTTGCTAGAATGCGAGCTGTTGGTGTAGGGTTCAATAGAACTCAAACTCTGGCTTTGGGATTTCCAAAATGTGACTTTCGATTTGGAAAGAATCTCGAAACTCCCCGAGGATGGCCTCCAGAGAACTTGGATGAGTTCAAAAATAGTTCCTTTGAGGATGAAGGATTATAGAGCAAATAAAGAAGATTGGATAATTGTGCCAATGACCATGCTTTCCAATTCTTAGACTAGTCCTGCTAATCTAAAATTTGTCAAGAGGTAAACTTTTTCTGTAAGAAACGATGCGAGTCATGAGGTTGTGACCTCTCATGGTTAAGACAGAAACTTTTCGTGGCAGGGATTTCATCACCCTGCTTGATTATACAAAGGAGGAAATCGAAACCATCCTTGATGTTGCACTTGACCTAAAGCGCAAGTTTGCTATTGGTGAATCCCATAAACTTCTCGATGCTAAGACATTGTTCATGATTTTCTATAATCAGAGCCTACGTACTCGTAACTCATTCGAGGCTGGAATGACCCAGCTGGGCGGCCATGCACACTTCCTTGATCCGAGTAAGATATATGCACCAGCACTTGAAGGGGATGAGAAAGCCTATTCCACAGAACGCGTTTCTGATGTAGCACGTGTTCTTGCAAGAATGGGTCACGGTATAGCTATCAGATGCTACGGAGACCCTGTAGGCTGGATATATGGACGTGCAAACGAGGTTATTCGTAACTTCGCATATTGGAGCCATATTCCGATCATTAACATGGAGGATGATATCTACCATCCATGTCAAGGTCTAGCAGATATCATGACTGTAAAGGAGAAATTTGGTACTTTCAAAGGTGTGAAATTTGTCATGTCATGGGCATACTCACCTTCTGTGCACAAGCCATTAGCTGTTCCCCAAAGTGCCATAATTGCTGCTACAAAGATGGGAATGGAAACAGTTCTTGCACATCCAAAAGGCATGGAGCTTGATGATGAAATCCTCAAACAATGTAGAATTCTCTCTGAAGAGAACGAGTCAACCTTTGAAATTATCAACGATATGGATGAAGCATTTGAGGGGGCTCATGTAGTTTATCCGAAAGCTTGGACTTGCAAAGAGTTCATCCCGCCATTCAATGACAAACCTGAGCTTGAAAAATCACAGGAAGTGTTCGACAGGAACAAGCACTGGATATGTGATGACGAGAAAATGAAGATTGCTGGGCCTAAGGCGATGTACATGCACTGCTTACCTGCAGACAGAGGATTTGAAGTTACAAATTCTGTTCTAGATGGTCCACAGTCTATAGCATTTGACCAAGCTGAAAATCGGCTTCACGGACAAAAAGCAGTGATGGCATTGACGATGAGGTAGCTCGCTCGCTTGAGCTACCCTTTCCTCTTTTTCCAAGGATGAAACCATAATATCAGATGAAATTATACCTCTTGTTATACAAAGATATAGTACATCAATCGTAGTACATCAATTAAATTTCTGGATATTGGATTGATATGTCTTTACTCTCTTCGATTGAGAATATATTGTAGATGTGATAGAATTATAGTTTATGTATTAAGTTGATGATCAGACCTTAGCTATACATCCACGTATTTCATACTACAGTTAAAAGAAAAATCCGGTTAATATGCCAATGAGCAATAGGAAAACAGTAAGAATCAAGAGAGGTAGGAAGATGGTCTGGAGGGATGCTATGCATATTGCGAGAATGTCTTTATTTTCTAAATCGACTTGACCTCGACGCTCGAAATCACCATATTCAGACCATTTGTATTCTTCATCCTTTTTCTCATCTTCCAATGTTCTCATCTCCTGTGATATTAGATCTCTACAATATTACGCATATTCCATATTAAATAAGGAATCTAGGTTTCTGCAGCTAGAGCTGAAGTGGATTCCAACTCTTCTTTGTAGGCCAAGTCTAGCTCACCTGCAAAGTGGCAAGCCACAAGATGCCCTCTGTCCAAGTCCCGGAGTTCAGGTTCCTCGTCCTTGCATCGTTCTTTTGCAAAGCGGCATCGCGGATGAAATCTACAACCTGATGGTGGATTGATAGGACTTGGCACCTCGCCAGCAAGAATGTGAGCACGTCCTCGGAATTTTGGATCAGGGACTGGGACCGCCGATACAAGTGCTGCAGAATACGGGTGCAATGCATCCTCGAATATGTCGAAAGGTGTCAACTCCACTATTTTGCCAAGATACATAACAGCAACCCTGTCACTCATGTGCTTGACAACGCTCAGATTGTGAGAGATGAACAGGTAAGTGAGCTCAAACTCCTTTTGAAGATCTTTCATCAGATTGAGTGTCTGAGCTTGGACTGAAACATCGGTGCTACTTGTTGGTTCATCCATGACGACGAACTTGGGTTGAAGTGCCAAGGCACGTGCGATGCAAATCCTCTGCCTTTGCCCCCCAGAAAACTCGTGTGGGAAGCGATTTAAGTGATCCTCACTCAGACCAACCTTCTCAAGTAGCTCAAGAACCATATTGCGTAAACGGAATCCCTTTGCGATTCCGTTGACAAGGAGGGGTTCTCCGACAGCGTTCTTTATAGTGATTCGAGGGTCAAGGGAAGCCATTGGATCTTGAAATACCATTCCCATGTTCTTCCGAAAATCACGAAGATCCCCGCCTTTGAGATCAGAAACATCCTCCCCTTCGAAGAGTATCTCTCCCTCGGTCTTGGGAATAAGGTGCATAAGAGTTCGACCACAGGTGGTCTTCCCACAACCAGACTCGCCTACTAAGCCAAGGGTTTCTCCTTTGTAGATATCAAAAGTCATTCCATCTACTGCTTTTACATAACCAAGAACTTTCCTAAATATACCACCAGTCAGCTGGAAATACTTCTTCAGATCATGAATTTGGATTAGTATCTCTTTGGATGACATCTTCTATTTCCTCCTCCCACGAATGGATCCTTGTGGATTATGGCACTCAATCCAGTGTCCTGGCTTAATTTCTTCTCTAGGAGGTCTTTGTTCTTCGCAAACCTTTGTTGCAAACTCACACCTCGGATGGAAGCGACAGCCACTTGGGGGATGGATGAGGTTTGGTACAGTTCCTGATATCTGGAGCAGGCGATCTGTCTTCTCAGTGATTTTTGGAATCGCCTGAAGAAGTCCGTTTGTGTATGGGTGTATCGGATCCGAGAAGAGCTCCTCGGTATTAGTGTACTCGACAACTACACCAGCGTACATCACAGCAACCCTTGTACAGGTTTCTGCGACCACACCAAGATCGTGAGTGATTATTATGATTGATGCATCGAGTTCAGACTTGAGGTCATTTAACAGCTTCAGAACCTGAGCTTGGACAGTCACGTCAAGTGCTGTTGTCGCCTCGTCAGCAATTAGAATCATAGGGTTGCATGAGAGTGCCATTGCTATCAATGCTCTCTGCCGCATCCCACCGGATAACTCATGTGGATACTGGTTAACTGCCTGTTCAGCTGAAGGCATGCGGACAAGTTTGAGCACTTCCACAGTTCTTTTCTCTGCAGCCTCTTTCTTTTCCTTGGAAGATGGAGGTGGCGGAGAGTCAAGTTGAGCCCTGTATTCTTCAATTCTCAAATTAATCTCATCCACGTTCTCAGCATCTGGGTTGGTCATCAGCACAGTTTCCAACCGTTCAATCTTCATTTCGAGGACTTCCCGAGATAGATCCTGGTGAAGTGCAATCACTTCTGCAATCTGATTCCCAATTCTAAATACCGGGTTGGGATATGTCGCCGGATCTTGGAAGACGATAGCTATTTTATTCCCACGGATCTTGCGCATCTCATCTTCAGTCACCTGAAGCAGATCTATGATTTCCGCCTCGCCCTGCTCATTGATATCCTGGAAAAGAACCTGTCCCTCCTCTATCCTACCTGGGGAGTCAACTAAACGCAGAATTGATTTTGCTGTAACACTCTTGCCACATCCGGTTTCTCCGACAATGGCCAATGTATCCCCACGTTTCAGCTCGAATTGCACATTATCAAGTGCCTTGACGACCCCTTCATATGTGTAGAAGTTCGTTTTGAGTCCGTTCACTAGTAGCAGAGTATCTGGGTCCAAGCGAATATCAGTCATTGTTTTTGTCGGAGCATCGTCTTGAGAAACAACCATATCCTTCATCTCCTATTTTATCTTCTCCTGAGCTTTGGATCGAGTATGTCACGCACACCGTCGCCCACCAAGTTGAACGATAGCGCACAAAACAGAATGGCCAGTCCGGGGTAAAGCGTCACCCAATATTGGGCGAAGTGAGTCTGACCCTGTGCTATCATCAGTCCCCACTCAGCTGATCCAGCCTCTGCACCAAAACCGATGAAGCTCAGTCCAGCTGCAGTGAGTAGTACGCCACCCATGTCGAGAGTAGCCTGGACAATGACTGGCTGGATAGTATTCGGTAGGATGTGAAAGGCAAGAATTCTTACGTCCGAAGCGCCAACAGAGCGAGCGGCTTCGACGTACAACTTCTCTCGCTCAAGCAGTACTTGCCCACGTACAAGTCTTGCGTATGTGGGCCACCAGACCAACATTAATGCGATACTTATATTGTCAAGGTTTCTTGCTCCGAGTGCAGATACTATCGCCATTGCTAGTATGAGCCCTGGAAATGCAAAGAAGACATCAGTTATTCTCATTAGGATTTCATCAACTGCTCCACCAAAGTATCCTGCTGCTGCTCCGAGGAAGGCTCCAATTACCAAAGCAACCGCCACAACAGATAACGCAATCTTGAGGTCTACCTGTGTGGCCCAGATGACCATGCTAAATACATCACCGCCATTCTGGTCAGTTCCCCATAGGTGGTCAGCACTCGGAGGCCTCAAGGCTTCATACCAATTCCGTTCTGTTGGACCATACGGGGTGATGAATGGAGCGAAAATGGCTAGGAAGATGTAGATTCCAATAATGACTATTCCTGCAACAACCAGCGGGCTTTTCCTAATGAGATAGAGAGTGTATCGAGTCTCTTTAGCCCGTGGACCCATATCCTCTATGAATAGACCCCACCAAGACGCACGAACTTGAGGAGTCATGAGAATGATGATAGCCATTAGATTGCATAATGCGACATAGGGCATGAAACCTCCACTTACCAGAAACAGAAGAATTGCTAGCAGATTACCATAGAGTACCCATGGGAACGCCCAATGCTCAAGATCTCGTACACCGAGAGCAAGGGGGAGTAAAAGTATCCCAATTGCGACTGCTGATGCTGAGCCCGTTGCAATGGTAACAAGCATACTGAATAGTTTGAGAGTGCCACTTACAAAGAGAATGTAGCTATCAATTAGATGTACAAATCCGGCTATAACGTTGAAGAAGCCCAAAACAATTAGGAAATAAGCCAAGTACATTACCAAAGCGTGAGCTTCTTCTCTTTCATTGGAAGGTTGGGTTGTATCTCTTTCTGTCATCATTTGCTACCACCTATCCATACCTGATTCTGGGGTCTAGCGCTCCGTAAACAAGATCCACGACTAGATTGGCGCCCACGAATATGAAGGCTACAAGAAGTGTGAATGCGTTGATGCTTGGAATATCTGAATTCAGAATTGCACGAGTAGACCAACGACCAAGCCCAGGCCAGCTGAAAATCGTTTCTGTGAGCACTGCACCAGTCATCAGACCTCCAAAAGCAAGGCCTATTACTGTGACTGTCGGTATCATGGCGTTGCGCAAAGCATGTCTATATATTACAACCCTCTCCCGCAAGCCCTTCGATCTAGCCAGAGTTATGTAATCCTCCTTCAATACCTCCAACATGCTGGACCGCATCATTCGAGTGTTGATTGCTAGCGTAAGATAACCCAAAGCAAATCCCGGAAGTATTAGATGAACCAATGCATCCATGAAGAGAACACCATTTAGTGATATCAAGGAGTCTATCAAGAGGAAACCAGTTATTGGATCGTAATCGAGCATTGTAAACGTGTATCTGCCTCCCTCCGGTAAAGCAGGCAGACCTGCCATATAGAACTGAAAGAAGAATACGTATTTGAGCATAAGCGCAAACCAGAATATCGGCATGGAAACCCCTGCTAGAGCAACAATCCTAGTAATGTGGTCAGGCCATCTGTCCTTTTTGGTCGCTGAGAGTATTCCAAGGGGAATACCAACAACAATGGCAAAGAAAATGGCGAAGAGGGAGAGCTCTATTGTTGCAGGAAGTCGAGAAGCAATGACCTCAGTGACAGGCAAGCGGGCACTTACCGAGAAGCCCCAGTCACCTGAAAAGATATCCCTCAAGTAGAAGAAGAACTGCTCGTACAATGGTCTATCCAGACCATGAAGACGTCTGATTGCTTCTATCGCCTCGCGGTTCGTTCTCTCTGTTGTATATATACCCACAGGATCCCCAACCACATACGCAAGAACAAATGTGATTGCTAGAACACCAATGACAACAGGAATTGCAAGGAGGAGTCGTCTTATGATATAATCTCTTAGTCTCATTTCTACATTCACTCTCTGGACCGCTTAGGCGCTACCGACAATGTCTCTCTGGACTGCGTGTTGAACACAGCTATTTTAAAGTCTATGGTTTTCGGTGTGCTCCATATCAGCTGAATTTTGAAAAGAAACTATTTGACAGAAATCACAAAAAAAACCATTGAAGAATATTGTCGAACAGAAATGATTTGAATTTTAGATTTCATTCTTAAGGGTGTTTGTGTCCTTGCGAACACGTGCCGTTAAACCGTAGCTTTATAAATTACCATTGCACAAGACGGTGATAACTGGGTTGATATTTCTAAACATATTTTGAGGAAGAACCAACCCATGTGATCACAAACCAAACTATCTAATGAAAAACCAACTTCTGTTTAGGAAGGAGGAAAATAAACTTTGGAAAGAAATCAGTTAATTGCCATCGTCGTCATCATAGTCGTCGTGGCGGGTGCTGGTGTTGCTTTTATCTTTATGACTGGACCAACACGTCCAGCTGAAGATACTTTCGTTTTTGAAACAATAGGCAACCCCCAGTTTATGGACCCACATGTGGACTATGAAAACTATGGTGGTTATGTATTTTATAACGTATATGAGACGTTGTATTCACCTCCATTCGGAAGTGATAGTACTGCAACGGAAGACCTAATGCCAAAATTAGCAGCGGATGCACCAACAGTATCTGCGGATGGGCTAAACTACACCATTACTCTTAGAGAGGATGTAACATTCCACGATGGAACACCATTCAACGCTAGCTGCGTGGAATGGAACTTCTACAGAGGTGCGAAGTTATTCTATCTTGATGGTCCCTACTGGATGGTTGCTGAGGTACTCAAGGGTGGTCAACTTGTCGAAGATGCAGCATTTGCTGACAATTCAACAACTTGGTTCCCAGAGGTCTTTGATGCCTGGGTAGAAGCAGGTGAAGCAATCGAGGTTATTGACGAATTCACAATAAAGTTCATCCTTGAGCAAGCATTCGACTACTTCATGCCAATCCTGACATACACTGTCGTTGCTATGATGAGCCCCTCCTTTGTACTGGCTCATGCTGATGCAGGATTCACAGACTGGGATACTTACGGCGTAGACTATATGCAGGATCCGATTAGTGATCCGAACTACATGGTCACACATACGTGCGGAACAGGTCCCTATATGCTCGAAGAGTGGATTCCTGACTCGTACATATATCTGACACTAAATGAGGACTACTGGAGAACATGGGATGTTCCAGCTTATGCTGGTGCAATCAAACATGTATACCTCAGGACTAACGAGGATGTCACTGGTAGAATTCTGGGTCTAAGAGCAGGAACAGCAGACGCAGTCTATGTCCCGAGAACAAATGCACCGGATGTCTATGACAACACCACTGATGCCTCATTGTATCCTGACGACATCTACCTCTCGAATTCAGGATATGGCTATGGCTTGACTTTCATGGGATTCAACCTGGCCCAGGTTAACACCACTGATGGCTCATTTTATGATAGTCCGTGGCAGAACCTGAATCTAAGAAGGGCTTGTTCATTCGCTTTCGACTACGATGCGTTCTTAGCTGCTGCTGTCCAGGGCTTTGGCTTCCGAGCCGACTCTGGCCCAATCCCACTTGGATTATTGGGATACAATACCACAGCCTTCGCACACATCGAGTATAACATCACCAGAGCTGTAGAGGAATGGAACATAGCAGTGCAAGATGCAGATCTCTTAGAGGACTTTGCCGGTACCCGTACTGACACAGGGACACCTGCACCTAACACAATCGTGCTGAACTACAACAGCGGAAACACCGAGCGTGAACAGGGTTGTCTATTGGTTAAGGATGGTCTAGAGCAAATCTTTGCTCATGATGATGCAGATATGACTAACTTCCCAGACGGGCTCACTATCACCATACAAGCCCTAGAGTGGTCGGCCTATCTGGCTCACAACCGATACAGACAGATGCAACTCTTCTTCGTTGGTTGGGGACCAGACTACCCTGATCCTGACAACTTCATCTTCCCATTCGGCTACAGCCGTGGGACAAATGGATACAGAATCCGCTACAACAACACCGATGTTGATGCTTGGTATGTTGAAGCAAAGACACAAACTGGTACCGAGCGTGAGAACACCTACGGTCGGATTCTACAGGCAATGGCCGATGATTTTCCATACATCTGGACATATCAGCAAGGTGAGCTGAGATGTTGGAGAACATGGATGCATGGTGCTGGTATGAGGTGGAACCCATTGTCAGGAGTGTATTCCTTCTACTTCTATCACATGTACAAGGATTACGCTGGCTACGATGCAGGAGAAACGTACACACCCTACTCATAGTCCAAATTCGTGAATCGCGAATAATAGAACACGCAGAGGGTTATACCCTCTGCAATTCTTTTCTTTTTTTGACTCTTGTTTTGTGATATCCAGTGACATGCTGTTTTTCAGGAATGCGATTCAAGATGAGTCAGGCTGGGCGTTTCTTGCACTCTATCAAGAATCATAAAAGAATCTCCATTGCTCAATTTCACGAAATACACTCTCAATTCTAATCACCCCATCATTAGACAACTACTAATACTTCATCAACATACTTTCAATCAAGAATGATTCTTGAATGAATCTGCTCATCGTGAATCAAACGTCTTGATCTATTTTCCACGAATGCATTTGCCAATGCAAACACTTACCTAGATGAGCATCATTATATTGCCAACGGACTGAAATCCTATAGAACGTGGTTTTCGTCATGAGAGAAATAAGTACTATCTCTCCAGTCAAAATGGCAACAGATTGGTGGAGCGTGCGCTGGGTAAGAGGTCTTGTCATCATGTTGATACCAGTCGGTATGGTAGATTCAGTATACACAATAGTGATGGCGCTTGAGTATGGTCCGGAAATTGAGTTCAATCCCATAACGCGATGGTTTCTGGCCAACAGCTTGTGGCCTTTATGGGCTATCATCAATATAATGGGATACACCTTCTTCTGTATGCTTGCAGGTTCTTACTACCTTCATACTCGGAACCACCCAAGTGGGCCTGATACATTTTGGCTATCCCTGATAATCTCTCTCCGAATAGGAATGACTGCGTACAATGTGACCTTCTTCTACATCCCTATAGTGGTGACTGTCTACCCGCCATTTTGGGTTGGATTCTTAGCTTTCTGTGGTAGTCTATATCTCACAAACAACCTCTTTAGACGAAAGCAGGATTTGAGTTGGCGTGGAGCTACGAGCTTTGTCAGCAGCAGGCTTGATAGTTGGTACGATTCAAAACTAATAAGGGATGCAAAGACAGGACTAACTCAAAATGAAGATTTGAGTAGCGAAAGACCAAAACCTATGTCTGAATCCGATACTTCTAATTTTCAGGAAACAAGATCAAAGAAAAATCGTATCTGGATCAAAAGACTTGCATACTTCGCTGGTTTCCCACTTTCAATTCTCGGAATGGTAGTAACTCTCAATATCTTCGCAGTGTTGGCAAACTTCGAGAGCTGGCAGAGAGAATTCACTGTGATTAACGCATTAACAGGACCAGTATTCATGGCATCATTCATCGCAATCCTCTTCTTCATCGGGTTGTCGATGTATTTTGTATTCAAAGCATTCACAATCATGTCGGAAGATGAATTTCCTGTATAGAGATATCTGGAAGACAGAATCAGTCAAAACCTCCTAAGTAGTAATATATGCTGAATTATCAAATGATATACTGATGTTCTATATGCCCGATCAACTAGAACTCATGGTGAAATATCTTATACACCTGCAGTTCTACTCTGATGAGGAGGATGTTCTCTACAGTCGCGACAAGAAACATCGTATTTCAATAGATGGAATTGGACCTGTCATCACTGCTTTTGAAGAAGAATTCCGAAGTCGCATTCATCTAATCAGAAGAAAGGAATTTCGTAGGTTTCTGGAAGAAGTTGCACAATCAGTTCCATATGATGTGGAATC
>JAEOUL010000261.1 GCA_016839345.1 Candidatus Thorarchaeota archaeon
GAAGAGCACTTGGAAATCCGGGACCCACTTTCGTTGGAGGAATTCAAGAACCAGATTATAACCGAATGAAAGGAGAATGGAATTCTTGGTGGAGTGAATCGAAGGAGAGCTTTGAAGTCTAAAGAGAAAATTGCATACTAAAGATACTACTCCGATAACACGCTTTGATGCATTTCCCACAGATATCTTTCTCAATACCCTTTGATTTTAGAAACAAAATATACCTTCGACAGTTCTCTCGATAATCTGGTAGCTTATCTCTATGTCTGATGTATCCACAAACATCTTCACAGGCAGTGCATTCTCTGCACTGTGATTCCTTGCTCTCTCCATGGACCAGAGGTAGATTCACGAGAATGGAAGAGAAACGAATGGCACAGCTAAACTTCTCATGAATTATAAGCTGGTTCTTACCTCGCCATCCAAGTCCAGATTTTTCTGCTACGACTCTGTGAGATACTGCCATTGGGAAATACTCATGCACATGATCAATGTCCCCGATTTTTCCACCAATAGTCGCCTTGAGAGGAATGCCATCAAAACGAGATGCTATTGAGACTGCCATTCGATTTAGAACCTGGTTGATTCTGTTGTATTCCTTTGCATACTCGTTCCATAGATCATAGTCAGGGATTCCATTATGTCTTTCATCGATCCAATCTATGGCTGGATCTTTGTAGGCAACACCTATACAAATGATTGAACCTGAGTCATAGAGAGAGTCGAATTGGTCTCCTGCTGTTTGGCGCAGTTTCTCCTTTTGTACATCCATCAAAACATCAAAGACAGAGTGAAAGCTTGTGACTCCAATATCTCCCCTCTCACCTTCCTGTTCAAGGAGCTTCTGGAAATACTTCACTACTTCTCGTGTATTGGATTCAGCCGCACTCTGCTGATTCATCTAATGCAACTCCGGATTTCTCCGTTATGACTGAGCTGTCTTAAGGCCTTGCTGCTACTAGATCAGACCTCTGAAAATCTCCTCTGCCTTGTCTCGAACATTCTTGATGTTGTCGCCATCGACATATCCTTCATAGTAGTTCAAAGTGATAGTCAACTTGCCATTAACTGTAGCAGTACCAAGTACAATTTCCATTCCCATCGCGGAGGATGGTGCAAAGAATGCTCTCTCGATTTGAATACCTGGAATTTCGTTTGGTATGCCTAGCTTTCCAAGATTTGTACTCATGAGTTTGGGAGAATTACTCATCATCCTTTCTCCGAATGACACAGCTAGTCCGTCTGTCCGATTAGCAAACTCTGAGATCTTCTTGTAACGACTCTGGTGTGGTTCGACTTGTTCGCCAGCCAATGCGACTACGATGGCATCGACTAATGTCTGGTCCAGAACGAAATGGTCCGCACCAACACTGAAGATCTTACTTCCCTGCAATTGCTTTTGCACATCTTTGTGATATGCACGGATATTATCCCAGAGTGATTTCTTTTCTCTGTAGTTGAAATCAAGGAAAGAACCTCCGGCATAGAAACCTACACCTTCACTACAATCAACGGTCAGTCTTTTTCGTGCATCAATGGTTGTTGCCACTGAGAACTTGTCAGAATCTCGCCCTATCGCATCAAATCTAGCTTTTACGAAGGTGACAATAATTGTAGAATTAAGTGTCGCTCCTTCTTGACGTGATACTTCAATGAGTTTCTGCGTTTCCTCTTCATCAAACTCAATTATCTCTAGACCGTATTCTGTGTTGTTCCAAACTGCTTCCCAGATGTTGACCAAATCCTCTTCATCGAATAGGACTCTCTCTTTCTCCCAGTTCTTATTGAAACGACCTATCAGTGAAGCTCTGACCTTACCTACTGCAGCACCCTTTGGAAAAATGTCGGGAGTCATCGGAGGTGCCTCCTTGAATTTTGGTGCTTCACGGTTGCGATCTGCAAGATGTAGTAGTACTTCACGGAGTGCAAACTCCATAGATCGACCATCACTAATTGAGTGATGACAGTAGATCATCAGCTCGGATACTTCGTCTCCTTTGACAAGGATGAATCGTGTGAGTGGACCTTTAGAAGGTCGAAGAGGAATTGCATGCTCCTTGTTGAGGACTTCAATCCAAGTCTTATCTGATTCTCTTGGAAATGTCTTAACAGGGACTTCTGCAGCTCCATCCGTTGTTGACCAACGAACGTCATGATCCTCCCATTCTAGCCTAACTCCAAACAAAGGATACGATACCAGGACCTTGTCAACGGCACTTCGTATAGCTTCCTCAGTTACTTGACCTCGAAGTCTGAGTACAAGTGATATGTCTGATGTAGGTGAAAATAGAAACCGACGCTCTTGTCTGGTCACTTCTTTTCTGTATGGTTCATTATCTTGTGAAATTGCCATATTTCTCACGTTCAATCATATTTCGGAACTTTTAAATATTTGCGAAATAAGCAATTATATGATACGCACCAAGTAAGTGAATGTCAACATGAGCCTAGAGAAGATCAAGCGCGAGTTCATTCAGCTAATGGAGGAAGTCCATGGTGGAAATCCATACCCTAGAAATTTCTACGGGTGTCTTCTCGCAATAATCATCGAACCAGAGCCTATAAGCCAGGAGAGGATCATGGAGCTTACTGGATTCTCCCAGGCTACTGTTTCATTAGCAATTCAAAAGATTCAGTTACTCTTTCCCATTCGAACAATAAAGAGAGTGGGTGAAAGAAGGCACTACTATGAATATAATGCTACAAATCGGTTCGCTATTGATCTGACCCTGAAACGAACAGAGGTTCAAGACCTCGACACAAAGTTCATTCTTCCCATTCTGGAAAAGGCAGAGATTGAATTGAAGAAGGACCCGGCTTCAAGACGGTTTGTAGACTATTTGAAGAACCTGCTTCTCTATCTCGATCTGACCCATGAGATTCGTAGGGAAAATGCGGAAGTTTTCAAGCGAGTATTAAACGAGAGGTCTCTGGACACGTCTGGTCTTCTTAGCAAGAGATTGTTGAAACAGAAACCTCTCTCAGACTTCTTGGCTCAACTGAAAGAAGCATCCCGCGAATATACGAAACTTCCACACAAAGATGAGATGGCTTTAGATACAATGGATAAGCTGAAGAACGAGTTTCTCACTGGAATCAAATTGAATTTCAATCCCCTCTATTCACAGGCACTTGCGAATCAATTCATGATTGTCCACAGCGTCATTGTGGAGGGTCGAGCAACACAGCAACAGATTGTAAGTCTGACAAACCTTCCAAGAAGCACAGTGTCGGAGTTGCTATCAGAACCTGAGGAAAGAGGAGTAATCAAGGTCACAAAGAAGAAAGGATCTAGAGTCAAGTACTATGAACCGGGAATCCTGTTCTCTGATTTGATGATCGGTTACTTCGACCATACAGCCAACTATATCGACATGACCAGGAAGCATCTCTCTGAATTTGGTACGAAGACATGCAGGGTTGGCTCTTCCAAGAAGTCCAAGAATCTTCTGGAATTCCTCAAGAGTCTGGAGAGAGCCTATTCAATTGCACTTTCCCTCTCTCATGACATGAAGGTGAAGATGGTTATGCGGTTGAAGGAGGAATATGATCGCGGGTTTGTCTTCATCTGATGTTCTCATTTTCATCGAGAGATGAAATTATCAGGAGGAACTCTTTGAATAGTCTATCATGATGGAAGCATCCGTCGAGGACGCAAGGAGGTTGGTTCTTGATGTACAGGGTCTCAGAACCGACAATCCATGCGAGTCCACGTTGGATGTAGCCAATCGAATCCACAACATCCAGATTGATACCATCTCAGTGGTATCAAGAAGTCACAACCTTATTGCATTCAATCGCTATCCAGATTATCAAGAGGGTGAGGTCTGGAAACTCCAGAAGGAAGGCAAACTCTTCGAATACTGGTCTCACTCGGCTTGTCTTATGCCAATGGAAACCTATCAGTTTTATGTCTGGAGAAGGGCTTTCTATCCAGAAGAGCTCTGGGCATCTTTTAGAAAGTGGGGAGAAGAGAACAAGAACGTGATCGAAGATGTGTACAAGAAGGTGAAGAAGGAAGGAGCAACAAACAGTGCCTCTGTGGGAGAACGAAAAACCAAATCAGACGGTTGGTGGGATTGGAAGGTCGAAAAGCGAGCTTTGGAGTATCTCTACACCACAGGTAGACTAATGGTTGCACATAGATCCAATTTTCAGAAGCAGTATGATCTGGCTGAGCGTGTTGTTCCTGCTGGTGTTGATACCGAGCCACTCTCAAATGAAGATGCGGCAGACTTCATTGTTGAAACAACCTTGGCTTCCTTGGGCTTAGGAAGTCATCAGGATATTCGAACTTACTTGGGACGCCTTCCTGCTCGAAAACTCTGGAATGGTAAGCGGACATACGTTGAGGCATTCCTAGACGAAAAGGTAGCTGAGGGTACTCTCGAAACCGTAATCATTGATGGTGTGAAAGACCATCACTATATCCTTCAGAAGAACCTTAACAGATTGGATAATTTGAAAATTGATTCTAGTGAAAAACCTGTCAAGATTCTCACACCGTTTGACAATATCCTTCGTGAGAGACACTTCCCTGAGCAATTGTGGAACTTCGACTATACAATCGAGTGTTATGTCCCACCTCCAAAACGTGTCTACGGATACTTCGTTCTTCCAATCCTAGACGGAAATGATTTGGCTGGAAGAATGGATGTCAAGGTACACAGGAAAGAGGGAGTAATGGAAATCAAATCACTATTCTTGGAAAAGAAACAATTACAATCTCCAGAGGGGCTAGAACGATTTAGGAAGGGTGTTTCAGACTTTGCTGATTTTCATTCTTGTGAAAGAATTGATATTGGATCTGTGCGTCCTCGAAAATTGACTAAACAAGTACATTCTTTATTTGATTGACTTAACTCAGGTCTATCCACTAAGTGTGGCTAGCTCGAGAAGTTCGGGTGATTTTCTCTCATTCATACTTCTAAACAGACTTGTTGAGGTTCCCCTCTTCTTGAGCTCACGTTCGATTTTGCTCATACAGACAGTGATGTTCATGATGGCATTCTTCATCGTGACAATACTGAGTCGCAACTCATCTTCTGTGCACGATGACACTTCTCGTGGTATGCAGCATTTGAAGGAGAGTTTCCTCTCCACTTTTTCACTCTCGTCCATTTGACACAACACTTCTGGATATCCTATATCCAATGAGAAATACCTATTTTTAGGCTATTTAGGCTTTCTTTTCAAAATGCAACACTTGTAACCAAAATCGCTAATTTTAGACACATCTTGAAGTTACCCTTATAAGTATTGGTTACATTATTATAACCTTGTAACCAAATTTGGTTATAGTGCTAGAAAATGAAAGATGACACGTTCATTTTGCTTGTCCTGCTTCTAGGCTGATTTCCATTGTTTATCAAGAAAATCGGAAGCGTGTTTCCGTAGATGGTTTTTTTATCACAATCTCTCTTTTTGACTCTAGAACATTAACCTTATTTTGTGCCACGCTTTGAGTTTCTAGTAGTCACGATAAACGGGAGGGCTTGTGAACTACCCACCAACGCCCATGTGCTTAGGAGAACCAAACGATGCGAGACCAAGATGATGGCAGCAAGATAATGAAAGCGGTCTTAATTGGAGATGGTGCAGTAGGGAAGACAAGTATACGACGCAATTATCTGGGAGAGGATTTTATAGAGGGTCATCTCGCAACAATTGGAGTCGACCTCGCTACTAAGCGCGTTCTGTTCGAACAGGATATTGTGAAATTCATTATTTGGGATCTGGCAGGCCAACCTACATTCGAAAAAGTAAGAGGTCACTATTATTCAGGGTGCAACGGAATCCTGCTTGTATATTCTGTGGTCGATCGAGAAACATTTGATAATGCATCGAAATGGCTTGTTGAGGCTTTCAAGAACATGGGTCCTCTACCGCCCACTGTAATCATCGGAAACAAGATTGACCTCAGAGCAAGTCTAGACAAGAAAAAATATGTCACACCAGAGGAAGGACAGCAGTTCACTAAATATTTTATAGAGAAGCTCGGTGTACCTGCAATATTCCGAGAAACTTCTGCAAAGACTGGTGAGAATATTCAAGATACTTTCCAACAACTTCTCAAGATGATGAACGAAGCCCATAAGGATAAAGAGAGCGAGCACTTTGTTGGATGAGTCATTATTGACTTTCCACAACGGTTATTAGGCAAATCCAACTATTAACTATTGTTAAAAAGTTTTTGAGAAGAGATAGAGAGATGAGTAATTCCTCAACACCAACACAAGACAAGCAACGTATGTCAATGAAAATAGAGGGGATGCACTGTGCCTCTTGTGTAGCCACTATTGAGAAGTCACTCCTAAACGAAGATGGAGTGATATCAGCAACTGTCAGTCTTCTAGATGAGAAAGCAGTTATTGAGTATGACTCTTCAAGAGTTGACAGGACAAAACTTGAGAGAGCTGTTGATTCAACAGGCTATCGTGTTAAGAGGGCTGTAATGACCATGACTGTTGCAGATGCAGAATCCGAAGATGATTGGTCGAAGATTATAGATTCACTCTCAGCACAACCTGGAGTCATAACCGTCAATTCCTATTCTGAGAAACAAAAATTGCTCATTGAATATGATGAGGATGTATTGACTTACAAGATAGTTAAGAGAATTCTTCGAGATGAGGGATTTGAACCAGCTGATGCTGAAGGACTAGAGGGTGATAGGGAGTCACTTGCAAGAGAGAAAGAACGTCGCTTCTATCTTGGGCTCTTCACATTCTCTCTGATACTTTCAATTCCAGTAGTTCTTATTCACTTTCATGCACTTGACAGTATAATTCCTATTGAAACGACAAGAATGCTGATCATGTTTGGACTTGCGACACCAGTACAGTTCATTGGTGGATATCCATTTTACAAGGCCGCTCTCAGGGCTGCTAGGCATCTTAAGACAAACATGGACACATTAGTCATGTTGGGTACAAGTGCAGCATATTTCTACTCAGTCATCACAACTTTTGTCTTGACTGGATATTCATCATTTTACGACACTGCGGTACTGTTGATTACGTTCATCCTGCTAGGTCGCACTCTGGAAGCTATCGCTAAGGGAAGGACCTCGAAGGCAATTAGAAGTCTGATGGATCTGCAAGCAAAGGTTGCAGTAGTCGTAAGGAATGGAGAGGAAATCACTCTGCCAATCGAGGATGTTGAAGTTGATGATATTGTACTAGTTCGCCCAGGCGATCGAGTTCCCGTGGATGGTACAGTTCTCGATGGGAAGTCCTCAGTTGATGAGTCGATGATTACTGGTGAACCTTTGCCAGTAGATAAGAAGATAGGTGACTCTGTTGTTGGAGGGACTGTGAACAAGCATGGCGTTTTACGAATCCGTGCCGAAAAAGTCGGACAGGATACAGTACTGTCACAGATTGTTCGCATGGTTGAGGAGGCACAAACGAGCAAACCTCCAATCCAGAGAAAAGCTGATGCCATTGCAAGTGTGTTCACTCCAGTTGTCCTAATTCTATCAATAGCAACATACCTCTTCTGGACTTTAATCATGGCGGCAGAATGGACACTTGCACTGAACTTCACTATTGCTGTGCTTGTAGCTGCATGTCCGTGCGCACTAGGTCTTGCTACTCCTACAGCTATCATGGTTGGAATTGGAAAAGGTGCTCAATATGGGATACTGATCAAAACTGGTGACGGACTTGAAACAATACCAGTTATTGATACAATCGTCTTCGACAAGACTGGAACCTTGACAATAGGCCGTCCTACAGTCACTGACATCCTCGTTATTGGTGAAATCTCTGAAGACAAAGCACTCGGATTGATAGCCGCAGTTGAGAAGAATAGCGAACATCCATTGGCTGAAGCTATAGTCTATGAAACCAAAGAAAGAGGAATCGAAATATCAACATCCAAAGATTTCAGTTACACAACTGGAAAAGGAGTAAGTGCTTCTATCAATGGCAAAATGATTCATGTTGGAAGTAATCAGTTCATGGTTGATAATGGAGTCGATTTCTCAAACTTGGAGAACCACGTCACAATGCTTCAACAACAGGGCAAGACAACAGTCTTTGCGGCTCAGGACAATAAACCTCTTGCTGTCATGGGAATTTCTGATAAGCTGAAAGCATCTTCTGTTCAGACTGTTGACACTCTGAAGAATTTCGGACTTGAGGTTTGGATGATCACTGGTGACCGTCTAGAGACTGCTAAATCAATTGCAAATACAGTTGGTATCGACAATGTTCTCGCAGAGGTTTTACCAAGCGATAAAGCCGAACAAGTGAAGATGCTGCAGAAGGAAGGTCGAATTGTTGCTATGGCAGGTGATGGAGTAAATGATGCAATTGCATTAGCTCAAGCCGATGTTGGTATTGCACTTGGTTCCGGAACAGATGTGTCAGTTGAATCGGGTGACATTGTCCTTGTGAAGGATGACCTTCTCGATGTTGTGACTGGAATTCAGCTTGGAAAAAGTACAATGACCAAAATCAAACAGGGCTTTTTCTGGGCACTCATCTACAATATCATTCACCTACCCATAGCAGCTGGCCTGCTGTATCCTTCATTGAATCTTGTCCTAAGGCCAGAATTTGCAGGTCTGGCGATGGCGCTCTCCAGTGTGAGTGTTGTCACGAATGACTTAATCATAAATCGGTTCAAACCTGAGAAACCTACAGTGTCAGAGGTCACAATTCCTGAGGCAGCATATCAAGAAGGAAATGTGGTGATAGACCCAATCTGCAAAATGAAAGTGGAGATTGCGACTGCTGATCTCTTCAGCGATTACAAAGGCAAGAGGTACTATTTCTGCAATCAATACTGTAAGGATACTTTTGAAGCAAATCCTGAACAATATGAGGAAGCTGAAGCAAATGAGCTTGAGATTCCAGAGATTGCCATCGATCCAATCTGCAAGATGGATGTAGTCACAAAAACTGCAACTCTTTTCAGTGAATATGAAGGTAAGAAGTACTTTTTCTGCAATCCATACTGTAAAGAAACCTTTGAGAAAGAGCCAGAGAAATACAAAGACCAAGATTTCAGAGAGTAGAGCACCAAACCTTTAGAGACTGTCCTTAATAGATGGTTTTTCACACGGATTTTGTGGAGGTCATAGGTTGCTCACAAGAATTCAGAAGATGTACTTTGGAATGGCACGTCTAGGTCCTAGTATAATGCTTGATATGCTAGACTTGGCAAGCGCACTATTCTACTTCTCAATCCAAAATCTTCCTGCAATCTACACTGGATCGGCTATTGCCCTCAGTTATCTATCCATTATGTTTTCCGAGCTAGCATTTGGAAACCTGAGTGATAGAACTCCAACAAAGAGATGGGGGCGAAGGAAACCATACATTATGGTTGGAGCACCTCTTATGGCCATATCATACCTGTTCGTATTCAATCCGCATTTATTCCTCACAGAAGGCAATGTCATCGGACTCTTCCTCTATGCAACCTTAACAATGAGTCTGTTCAAAATCTTCTATGGAATGACTATAACTCCTTACCAGTCATGGATGCCTGAACTTACAGAACCTGAAGAACGTCCCGCAGTTTCATCATGGCAAAATGTTGGTAACTTCATCGGGTTCGTTGTTGGTACATTTGGAACTACTCTGCTCGCTATTGAAGCAACTGAATGGGGTCTCCCAAGTGGAATTCTCTATATGATTCTTGGTTTTATTGTGATTCAACTACTTGGATTCGTTCCTTCACTCAAAGGTTTGCACAAAGAAGGAAAATTCATTCCACAGCCATCAATCAGAAAAGATCTTAGTAGGGCATTGAAGAATAGAGATTTTGTTGGTTGGTTAGTAGCTCAAGGGCTTCTGTCAGTTGGAATCGCCCTGATTATTCGGAGTACATTTCCATACATCAATGACTATCTAGTATTTGGAGTCACAGAATTCATCATTTTTGGAGTTGAGCTTCTCTCAGTCGTCTTTGTATTCTTTGTAATATATCAATTCACAATTCGAAGAGTGGGAAAACGATTCACATTGCAGCTGAGTATGATGCTAGCTGTTGTATCTTTACCATTCACAATGGTAATCACAACATCTAGTGCAGCCTTTTTGTTGCTAGCTTTCACAGGTGCTGGAGTTGCGGGATATTATTTGCTACCCTACATAGTCTATGCAGATTTTACCCAAAGGGATGAGATAATAACTGGAGA
>JAEOUL010000262.1 GCA_016839345.1 Candidatus Thorarchaeota archaeon
CATAAGAGTGTGCTTGAAGTTATAGGATTAAGGCTGTCAAGGATTTGTTTATTTGCAGAAGGTACAGGGAGTTCCTGTAGACCGTAGACATACGGGGTGAATTCACATGAGCGATCCTGTAATGGATGCATATACGCAAGCATACAATAGTTCGGGAAATATGGTCCAAGCTTTTGGTGTAATTACCGAATCTGGACAAGTCCTATGGCAGAGTAACAACTGGGACTTGACTGCTGAAGCTTCCAGTCTAATTTCTGCAGTAAAATCGAGAAGTTCGTCAGTTGTGCAGAATGCTGTCAAATATAGCACAATGAGATCTACTCCTGAGAGCCTTGTAGCACGAAATGTTCAAGGAAATGGAATTCTCATTCTGACCAAGATTGACGCTGCCGGTGATAGATGGGTTGTGGCATGGGCTGATGCTAGCGCTCAGCCAGATGGAGTCTACGTAGATGTAGACAGAGCCGCAAAAACCCTACGAGGTAAAATCTAGTCAAGAAATTGGGGGGAACCTCTCTAGGACGATTCCCTCTCAATTTCTTCTCTAGGAAACTGGAGGACTTCTTTTGAGTTCAACAATCGGACACGAGTGGGTTCAGCTCTATGCCAATAACCCGAAGATTCAGGCATTTGCAGTTGCCAAGGAAGGTGCAATTATTTGGCAAACTGAGAACTGGAATCTCGTGGAAGATGTCAGCAACATCATGAAGACACTTAGTGATGATAGGTCAAAAGTAACAGTTGGTGGCGTGAAATACAATAGAATTCTTTCATCAATCGATTCATACATCGCAACTGCAGATGATGAAAAGGGACACCTTCTCATTGTGAAGATTGATGATGGATCCTGGGCAATTGCTTTTGCATCACCTCATGCAGTACCAGAACTATCAATCATTGATTTAAAAAAGTCCGCCATTCAGCTGAAAGGTCACGTGTGAATAACGTTGTCTAGTCTTCAGGAAAGAGAATCTTTCTGATCCCTTGGATGACATCCATATACTCTTCTGATCCTACAGAGTAATAATCAAGAAGCATCTCGTACATTGAAAGGGTTTCTTTGGTTGCGATATCGAGCTTGACCATTTCTGCAATCTTTGTTCTCCATTTGTACTGCATTTGGGCTCTTTTGACACTGAGTTCGAGAAGTTTTTCACGCTTCTCTTTGGAGAGTTTGATATTGAACGTTTCAAGCATTTTATCTGTATAACCAGTGAGTTTCTCACGAATGCGTTGCTCCTCGGTACCCCATGCACCCTTTGTGAGCATGAAACCCTTTGCTGTTCTACGATAGTAGTCGGTAGTCCGTTTACCTGTCGTAACGGTGCCATATTTAATGACATATCCATATTTAATCAAAATTGGTAAATGGTGATAGATTTGATTTTTTGTAATTTCTTCCCCCTCATAGCAACAATCCGGTGATTGCCTTACCATCTCAACTACAGACAATACGTTGCGTTTGACAACTTTTTGTCTGATAATCGTGTCCCCAGTTTCGTCATCAACTGTCCTTGTTGTGAGAGTGTCCTCAACACCCTTTCTCAATACTTGCAAAATGTTGTATCTGACAACCTCGTCAAGAACCTCAGCCATTTCATTATCAGTCACAAAAAGAATCTCTCTTTGATTTTCCTTGCCCTCTTTAGTCAAGACAATTCCCTGTAGGCTGTCCGTAATCTCTGTTGTGGTGCTATCATCGCCCATATTATTTTTCACCAATGCATTTCTAATTCGTCGATTCTTCAAGCGACTCGGATCAACCTGGGAATCGGATTTATTCTTCTCGCGGATTCTAGATTTTAAAACACACTAGGAGCGTGCTAAACCGCGTTTATCTATGTTATTTTAAGCAAACTAAATATTTAAGTTTGCTGGTGATGGCGAACCATTCGATAATGAACGGTTTGTATTACATAAATTTGCAGGCTATTTATATATAAATAGTATTTTTAAGCAACATTTTATCACTCAATAGTTTGGAGGACAAACCTTATATAGAAAAGTGGTGTGTACAAACCTAGTGAAACACGATGGCTCTAACGAAACTAACAACCAACGAGCTTGAGAAGTTGAACAACAAGACTGCAAAGGTTCAGACAACCTTCGCACTCGGGTATGCCTATCTTTACAGGAGGTAAAAATGCATGGCACTCGCAAAGACAATGAAGAGGAAATTCAAACCCCAGAAACAGATCTCCACTGACGCTATCACCCACTCATACACATACAGGTAGATTGCAATGGCACCAATCAATGAATTCATTGCAAGCACTCCACACAAAGAGAGCCGTTCAGTTGACGTTTCAAAACGTCAAGAATTAACTGTCGAAGAAGTGCTCTTGTGGGAAGCCACTTGAGCACTCCACTGTTTTTTGAAAAACTGTTATCACGTTCATTTTCACTCAAATTGCATCATCATTTCCTGAAAACAATTTGATAGAAGGTTTCATTCATGACATAGGTGACTTCTACATCCTTTGCCTTCTCAGGTATGTTTTCCAAGGGAGGTCTTGCTGCGAAGAGAGAGTTGGCCTTGATGATTTCTTTTCCCTCCTCAGTTTCTCTCTTCCTGGGGGAAAGACCCTCATCAATCACGATAATAATTCCTCCCGGTTTAGCTATTCGAAGCATCTCATTTAGAGAACTTGGAATGTCAGAGAATGTGTTTATTCCTCCTGAATGCAAGACAATATCGAACAGGTTCTTCTGGTATGGTATATTGAAAACACTTCCATGAGTCAGGCTCACAGATAATCCGTTTTCCTTGAATTTACGTTGCGAAACACTCAACATTCCTGTGGACAAGTCCATGCCATGAAGATTGAACCTACCCATCTGGTCTTTGAATTTATTATATAGGGCGATGAAGTTGGCTCCAGTTCCTATACTTACATCGATTATTGTGGCTGGACCCTCAATGGGTATGAACATACTGAAGTTCTCTCGTTCTCTCATCATATTAATGCCCAACCAATCATCGTATAGTTTTACCAAATCATCATAATTCTCTGCAATCTGATCATAATCTGCTATCCATTTGGCATCCTCATCTCCGATAGGAGGATGAACCAGAGAAGGAATTCCTTGATTTATCAGCCAGACATGCCCTTTCCTACAGACAACCTCTCCCTCATTTTGGTCCGCATTGCTCAGCAGTTCTTTCTCACATTTGGGACACTTGAGGAACTTGAGATGAGCTTCATCCATTGTGCTGCCTCCCGCTATTCATATCTGGCTGACTAAAATATGAATCGAATCATAGATACACATCGTAGGATATGTTATCCTAAAACCTTTAATTTTTTTACTCAAAGAGTCCGCCTTGGATTATTGCCTCAACACCTGACAAAACCGTCTTCACTACCAACCACTGAATCGTGACAACAAGTCTGCTTCGAATGTGTAGCGCCCATGGCTGTGATGCATCATCACTGGGGAGGAAGACTCCAATGCTCTCTCTACCATCAACATTCATGATCAGCATCCTTGTTGGTTCCATTTCGTCGGCTATCAGATGAGGTGACTGGAAAACCTCTTTGAAGCTCTCTATCAGCAAATCCTTGCCAGGCATAGCAATGTTCACTGTTAGATAGTGTTCAAGTCCTGCAATCTGCTGCGCTCCTGGCGTTGTGGTGAATACTTCAATCTTCACTTTTCTGTTCTTGGCTGCGCTAAATGCACTTCTGAGTCTGCCCAATAGTTCAGGAGCTGCAGAGGCAATGTACACATAGTCTTGTGCCTCTTCGATGGCTGTCCTCATTCCAACAATGACATGCTCTATTCCTTCCACTGCCCACGCAAATTCCTTAGACTCAGTCCCTCTCAAAGCTTGAAGACCTTGCAGAACTTTTCGTGCACTCGAAGCAGAGCTTTTGACCTTCTCCTCTAGATGGTCCAGTGCTGCATCGACAGGAGCAGGATCAAACTCTGCTGGATCGCTGCCTGTTACTTTCTTGATTATCCCACGTTTGTCAAGCATGTCGAGAGTTTCGTAGACTTTACTACGTGGAATTCCAGACTCCTCTGCGATTTCCCTTGCAGTCGACCTACCAATCTTGACGAGTGCATGATATGCTTTGGCCTCATTCTTAGTCAAACCTAGACTAGTCAGATCATTGACGATGGTGTCTTGGACCATGTTACCACCCAGTGATATCTGAGATCACAGAATATTAAACCTCTTGTCACTTTAGGAGTGACAAACTTGCTATTCACTATCTAGGTCTTCACCCTCAATGATTCGTTCGATCTCATAGAGGCGATTGACTATGGCAACACCCTTGTCTGTCAGTGAGAGATATGGTATATCGTTCGCTCCGCGAAATTGATAGACCAACTCCTCAACAATCAGTCTATCACGTATTTGGTTGAAACTCTCATCTGAAGTCATGTTTGCCTTGAGGTCTTTCTCAAATCTGTTTCCCCACACTAGTTGGAATAATACCTCTCTGACCTCGGGCTTTACTAGGAATTCAAGTGTCATGTTGTAAGCATCTAGGATAAATCACCATAATGAACTATGTGATGTTACTCCCTTCGTGACACCACACCCATATGTTCTGGTGTTCCTATGAAATATAGGTGATTCAACTGACATCAATAGTTGAAGTTAGTAACCTCACACATATCTATAAGGGTGGTCACAAGGCCTTGAATAAACTCTCCTTCTCTGTTGAAAGAGGAGAGATTATTGGACTCCTTGGTCCCAACGGCGCAGGTAAATCGACCACTGTCAAACTAATCACTGGAATATTGAAACCAACCTCTGGCAGTGTGAAGGTTTCGGGACATGAGGTGACAGACAATCTTGATACAATACGTAAACTCATCGGTTTCATGCCACAAGAAACTGCACTCTACAAAGATCTGACTGCACACGAGGCTCTTGAGTATCATGCAGAACTTTATGGGGTCCCTAAAAACGAGGTGAAAGATCGTATTGCAAGGATGCTTGAACTCGCTGGACTTACTCATCGCAAGGATGATCTTGTGAAGACGTACTCTGGTGGGATGAAGCGTCGACTTGCACTCGTTCGTTCGATACTTCATGATTCGGAACTTCTGATTTTGGATGAGATGTCTCTGGGAGTGGATGTTCAGAGTCGGAACCTTATCTGGAATCAAGTGCGTAAGCTGAAGAATGAGGGTCGTACTGTAATCTTTTGCACAAACTACATGGATGAGGCTGAGGCTTTGGCCGATCGGGTGATTGTTGTAGATAATGGAGATCTTGTTGCGTCGGGAACTCCTGGCGATTTGAAACGTGAATATGTTGGTACCTACCTAATTGAGGTCTTGATTGAAGGAATGGATTCACCTTATGGATCCGAGTGGTTGACTGAGAGAGTAAAGCTCGAAGTGGAGAAGGTTTCTGAACCACTTGATGGAGGTCCACGTACAGCATGGATTCGCAGTCAGGCAGGACATTCGGATCTACCACTTGTCATAGGTCGCCTGTCTGAGAGCGGTCTTGTGGTGAAACAGGCATCAATGAGAGAACCCTCTCTTGGTGATGTCTTTCTGGCAATTACAGGTTCTACATTGAGGGATTAGGATGTTACGGGAGATAGCAGCCATAGTGAAGAAGGACTTGAAGCAGGCGAAACGAGACCCCAAATTCTTGGGACCAAGTCTGATAATTCCCTTTGTCTTCCTATTAGTGTATACCATTATGTGGACTTCTGTGGGAGGGGGTGAATCCTTTACCTGTGGTCTTGTTGTTGAGGATCTCTCATCAGAGGCCAACGATTTGGCTGACATCCTTGAGAACATGGTGTCTACAACAAATCATACTTGGTTTAGCGTCGAACGTTATGATCTCGAAACAGCTGATGAGTTGTATAGGAATGGTGAACTGATTGCATACATACTGATTCCTGAAGGATTTGGGGCCAATATAACGTCAGGACAGAATGCAACAACTGTAATGTTCATCAATAATGTGAATGACGATGTCGTCAAGAATTACATTCACAGATTTGAGGCAGCTGTGCTTTTGTTCAATCAAGGTGCTGTATATCCAGACTTTGACCAATCAAATGCTCCTATTGTAATGGAGGAGTCATTCAGCCTAACAGCAACACCATCCAATCTCAAGTATATGGCTGCAGTTGCGATTCTTCTTTCACTCATTGCCTGTTCACTTGCAAGTCAATCAATGTTAACAGCCACTGAGTTTGAAACAGGAGCACTACAGGACACTCTGAACTCACCGACACCAAGACTTGCATTAGTACTTGGTAGGACTGTTGCTGCTATTCCAAGATCTTTCTCTGCCATCTTGATATCTGCTCCAATCATTTGTATCAGTATGGATATTTTTCCGGCTGGAAACCTGCTCGTCTTGTTTGGCATTCTCCTACTAACGATTCTCGCATTAGTCCCAATAGGCGAGCTGATTGGAATGAAGATACGTAATCGTGAGCAAGCCCTACTAGCATCAGTACTATTCGCAGTGGTGAGTTTTATTCTAGGGGGTGGTATGGCCCCCATTGGACTATCTCCGTTCTCAATAAGGATGATCATGCTAATTCTTCCCACAACCCATTCGTTCGCTCTATGGCCCCGTGTCTTCTTTCTCGACACATTGTTAGGTCTCACAACCAGTGTCTTGTATCTCCTAGGAACATGGATTGTGATGTCTGCAGTAGTCATTCACCAGATGAAGAAGGAGGTTGAACAGTCATGAATTTCTCATTCAGGGTTGTTAAGGCCAGCTTCGTCAAAGAACTTCGAGTATGGAGGCGAACCCCTCAGAAACTGGTGTTGGTGATACTCCTACCAATCATGTTCTTTGTTGGATTCAGCATGCTTATGGGTGGAGTATATTTTGGGACTGGTGTTGAAACCGCCGTTGTAATGAATGAAGAGAATCCTGGTATCTATACAGAAGGATTACTTGAGATTATAGGAGAGAATGACCCTGTTCCTCCCAGACTTGATCCTATATTGATGGATGCTGAAACTGCTGACAGGCTCTTTCATAATGGAGAAATCCTCCTTGTGATTACTATACCAGATGGATTCGAGTATGCAGTAGCAAACAATCAATCAGTGTCCATTCAAGTGCAAGTCGCAAACATCCATGAGGATCTCACAAAGAACCTACGAATGCCAGTCATCAGAAAGCTGGACATATTCTACCAGACCTACTTCCTGAATGACTCTCTTGTTGATTTCGAGATGGTAGACCTACGACCATTCACTCCACCACGATTGGCCTATATGGCTTGGACAATTTCTGTATACTCGGTGATGTTTGGAGCTATCTTTGCAGCAGGATCTGCAATGACACAAGAGTTTGAACAGGAAACACTGGATGAACTCATCCTATCGAATCAATCACCCTATGCTATCTATTTGGGGAAGATGTTTAGTGGAGTCGTGATTAGCTTCGCAGCAGTGCCTTTCCTTTTCCTCCTTAGCTACATTCTGTTTGGAGTCTGGCCAAATGGTGATATTCTGACATTCTTCTCATTGACTCTTCTACTAGCTCTCTTCAGTTCAGGTATTGGAATCGTCGCTGGATCTATCTTTCGAAACTCCGTCTTTGTGGTTCCTGTGGCTGCTCTTGGAGGAATATTCTATTGGATTGTGGGTGGTGGAATCGTCCCATTGGGACTTGTTGGTGCAACGTTTGGAACATTTGACGAATACCTGCCAGTGTCCAATGTCTATCGGTCATTGATTAGAATGTATGTTGAGGGTACCTATACCTCTCTTATCGTCGACTTGAGTGTGATTGGCATATTTGCGGCGGTGTTCCTAGTAATTTCACCAATCATTGCTGATAGACTCACAGAGGTGGATTTTGGTCAGAAACTGCAAGACATGAAGAAACGCCGAACTAAATGAGCTCAATGACCGATTCATCAGCGGGCTTGTATCTCCTATATCGACCGTTTAGCCAGAATAGACCATAGGCGATGAGGGACATGACTGCAGCGAATATCATGATTGGAGTATACCCGGGCCAGATTGTATAGATTACTGCTGCCATGATTGGTCCAATAACTCCTGAAAGCGCCAACATCGAAGAAAGAAGACCCGACGCAGTGGAACGCTCATGGTTGTTTTCAGTGACATACTTCAATGCACCCACAAAGAGTGTTGCCCAAGCGAATCCCAGTAAGACTTGTGTTGGCAGTATCTCTATGATGTTTCGTGCAAATGGGAACCAAAGAAAGGTGACTGAAGACGCTATCAACCCGATGGCTACTAACTTCTTACTGTCTAGTCGATCTGTGACAGTCGCCATGAAAAGGACCTGAGAAAGGGCATTTGTAGCTTGGACTACTGCGATAGAGAATGGGTCACCACCAATATCGAAAAGAAACAGTGGCCACAGAGTCCAGATTGCAAAGGCACTACTATGACGAAGTAACACTGCCAAGTAAATAGAAGCGTTTCGTTTGAACGTTTCAACTGGAAACCACGGGACCTTCACCACCTCTCTTTGGGCTTCCGGTAGAGTGAGGGCTGAACCAAAGGCGATAGCGAGGAAGAGTGTTGCCATGAGAAATGCGTAGTATAGATTGAAACCAGCCGCATAGCCTGCCAATAAAGTTCCAACTCCCCAGCCAGCGGCTCCCCAAGTGGCAAAACGACCCATCTTCATTTTGGCTTCAAATGCATAGGCAGTAAGGGCTCCCGGATACATTCCAACACAGAAACCATTCATCACACGTACAATAAACAGGGACTCAAAACTCGATGACAGCATAAGCAATCCAAAGCTGACAGTACTCAGAAGGAGTCCCAGCCTAATTATTATCCTACGACCGTAGACATCTCCTGCTCGCCCAAAGATGTATGACGCAAAGAATGAGGCAGAAGCATAACCCCCAACAATTATCGTCACAAGAATCTCTGAGATGCCCAGACTCTCTCTCGCTAGAATGGGTACATAAGTGAAAGCAGAAAGCATTGCAGCCCCTGACATTATTTGGATTGTTTCAGTCTTCAAGAAATGGTCCCTGACGTGGCGCTATTCATTATCCTTTTCAATTGTACTATGTACGCGCTTCAATTTTAGTCGTAAAGTGCAAAACTTTTTTTCCTCACAGGCCAAATGTAGCACAAAAGAAGGTTGAATGTGAAAAATGGTAGATTTCTCACCTAGAGCAAAATTCATCGCGATAACTGTGGACGAGCTGATCCTCGTTCCGATTGCTATCATAATTGTATACTATTTGAAACCTGAATGGCTTATGCCAGTCACCATTTTGTTAATCATTGGAGCAGCAATCTTTGTTGCAGGTAAATACTATCTGATTTATCCTTCACTTCTGGAGAGCGCTCACGAATTTTATGAGTTGAAAGGCCTGAGGGGCAAAGTCATAGATACAGTCACCCCAGTTGCAGGTAAGATTAAGGTCGGGGCTGAAATCTGGGAGGCTAGGTGCGATGTGGGCGAGATTGAATCTGGAACAGAAGTCATCATTGTTTCCCGTGAGAGTATGAGGGTCCGAGTAAAACCTTACGGAGTCAGTAACATCTAGCCAAGCAACTTCATCAGAAGATGTATTGTCATGTCCACATCTAAGAGACTGACTGCTTCAAATGCACTATGAGAGTATCTGCAAGGCACTCCTAAGACTGCAACGACCTGCCCTTCTGATACAAACTGAACACCATCAGTCGCATAGCTATGAAAGACTGCTCTTTGAATTGGTATCTTCTCTTTTTCTGCTGTCTTGATGATGAGTTGAATTAGATCATGCGAATAATGTAACTCATTGTCTTTGATGACAACTACCGGTCCCTTTCCTAGAGCGACCCCAGACTCTCCTTTTGTACCTGGGTAGTCATCCGCTAGACCTATGTCCAAGATGATAACTGCGTCAACATCAAGGTCTTTCGCTACAGCTGCTGCTCCCTTTGCTCCAAGTTCCTCCATTACCGTTGATACGAAAGTTAATGTTGGCCGTTTGGCTTTTGCCATCTTTGAGAAATGCTCAAGCACTCGGAGCATCACAACGAGACCAACTCGGTCATCCATTGACTTTCCAGCGACAATATTTCCCATGAGTTTCTCAACTGGTGCAGCATAGATGATTGGATCCCCTATGTTAATTCCCTGTTCCTTTACATCCTCTATACTCCCCGCCCCTATATCGAGAAAGACCTCTTCATAAGTGGGAATCCGTTTCTTGTCTTTTGGTCCAGCAATATGTGCAGTCTTTACACAAAAGACTCCAGGTATGAGTCCTTTCGCAGCCATGATCAATACCCATTGTCCTGGTAAAAGCCTTAGATCAGGTAGATGTCCCTGTGTATTCCATTTGACCTTCAGAAATCCTTGTTCGTCTATATTGCTGACAAGAAATCCAACTTCGTCAGCATGAGCCACGACTGCGTAGTGTTTGTCAACGCCTCCCTCTAGAGTACCCACGACATTACCTATTCTATCCTGTTTGAAGCCTCCACAATGCTGTTTGAACCGTTCCTTGATTATATCTTGGACCATTTCCTCCCTTCCGACAGGACCAGGGGTTGCTGAAAGGACCTTTAGAAGATCTAGTGTATCCTCAACCATAATGAACCGCCATCTCTCCTCTTATGAAACATCCACTTAAGAGTCAGCTTCCAAGAGAAACGTAATCTCCAGCTAATACCCCACAATTACCCGAGAATATATGGAAATCTTCACACTAAATGATATGGCTTTTGAGGACACTCTAATTGGGCTTGCCATTGGATTGGTTCTAGTTGTACTTGTGTATCTGATTATGAAAATGCAGCTCCGTCATAGAATTACAGTAGTGACAAAAGAGTTCGAGAAGACTTGGGCCGAGCAAGAATCATCAGTTCGCAAGGATGCAGCAGAGAGAAGTCGTTACGTACTGAAGGGAAAAATCGCTGAACATATGATTCCCATGTACAGGGATGTATTCAATTATGATCCTTCTGACGCTAGATTTATTGGTGCGCCAATTGACTACATCGTTTTTGATGGTTATACTGCAGTTAAGGACGGCAACTCTGACAAACCAATAACAATCATACTTGCCGACATCAAGACTGGAAACGCTCAACTCAATAGAACTGAGCGTAAAATCAAAGAAGCAGTGGAACAGGGAAGAGTTCTCTGGGAAACAATTCGACTTGATTTCTAAATCTACTCACAGAAACAGTCCTTCATGATTGCTCGCATGATAGCATCATTCATTGATTGTTCATCAGGCATGCCTGTCAACTTCATGTCACATATCCTGATTGTTGGAAGCATAGCAATGTCTTCAGTACCACATCCACACTCCTCGTCAGAATCAACATCAATCTCGCAAATTGCACTATCAGAAACTCCAAAACCAATCAGAGTATCTGCTAGCATCTCTGTTGCCGCATCACAGAAGATACAGACCTCTCCCTTGTAGAAAATAATGCACCCACATCTACCGCAAGGTGTTTTCATTTCTGTGGTGGACGTATGAATTGCCTCCGCTTTCATTTTAACATCACCAGAATATCCAAACGAAATCTGCATCTGTATCGGACCTGGGATTCACGGGCTTGGCGCAGCCCTTAATAAACTAATATAGTATAATATGTTATAACTGTAAGTCGTGTGAACCTTTCTAATGCCTATGCTATTACAGCTTCACTCAGAGGATTCTGGTTCCAGACCTTCTGGCTCCTCTGGTTCCTCTTCAATGACCTCCTCTGGAGGACTATCCTCAAGAACAGCCGGCTCGGGCGCTGGTGGAGTCGGTGGAGGTTCTTGTGAGGGTACACTTACTGGAGCAGCTTTCGGTTTGATGATTCTTGGATGGATAAACCTACCAATTAACCCACCCAAAAGACCGAAGAAAAGAGCCAATCCGTAGACTAGAGGCGCAAGCGCGACAAGTAACATAATAATGACCACACCTTCAATCCATGGAACTGGGGCATCTGGAAACCTCATTCTATACGAGATTGACAGTGCCATAACGAGCCACATACGGGAAAGAATGTCAGTTGCTGTGATAGTAACTTCCGGGAAAAAGATCTCTGGAATCATAGCTAGTAGTCCGACACCCAATAATTCAGTTAGTATCCCTGCAATGAACCCTCCTGAGATGTCACCCGCTAGGATTCCAACAATGAAGATTATGATGAATAGTGTCCAAACTCCACTAAGTGAAACTGACATCCATCCATATAGAATGTCAGTGATTAACAAGATAATACCAATAATTATTGCGAGCAGTACTTTCTTCCATTGCATAAGGTCTACCTCCTAACCTACGCAAATCAGTTAACATCTATACATCGATGCTTATGATTGTTGGTATATTCTAAGTTATTCCAAAACTTTGTGTCCAAAAATGTATCCAAATTCGTGTGCTCGCGATTCTTCATCATCCGCTAGAGGCCCTTTCCTACCTGTTACCTTTGCTGAGAAACCATCTGAGAGTGAAATGCCTGGAAGTTTCTCTTGAATCTTCTTTTCCAACTTTGTTAATGCTACGTTCTTATTACCACCTGTATAAGTGTCAAATGCCGCACCAATCTTCGCCTTTAGGTGCACTATTGCTGCTCTGTCAATGAAACGGACTAAATTCAGCGCGGGCTCCTGGTTATGGTTAGGTCCTCCTAGAAGAATTGCATCATAATCACAGAGGTCGTCTGTATGAATCTCCCCAGTCTTTTTGATAATACACTCAACACCTTCAGTTGCGTTTATCCCGTTACTTATCGCCTCTGCAACCTTCTTCGTGTTCCCATAGACGCTCTCATACACAATTATTGCTCTCTTCATTGACTATCGCCAGTGGAGAGTTTCTGGACCTCCGCTTATGTACATTATTGATTCTCTCCTTTCTATCAATACCTAACCCGCAAGGCGTTACGTTAAACTAAACTCCTATTATAGGACCTGCAAGTTCTCTCAAAGTCTGTCAATGGGCTTCTCAACACTTTATGTCCAGAAGAGTTTGTCAGAAGCGCAGAAGACAGTGTAGAACCTATTGAGGTGAACAAAATCACATCCTCCAAAACTAAGATACTGCTTTTCACACTGATTTTGACTATTATCTTAGCTCCAATACAAGTGATGGCTACAGGAACGCCGGAAGCCGGTCCAATCATTGAGAAGGTGACCACCCCCTCGGTGACAAGAACTTGGAGTGCAATCTCTCTGCTATATGACAACCAATTCCATGATCCTGCAGAGCTGAATGAAGAGATTGAGAATATTCATACTTCTGTACCCGAGCTTGTCGACCTTGAGGTGATTGGTGAGAGTTATGAAGGGAGAAACCTCACGTGTCTTCGTATCACAAATGAACAGAACACTGCTCAAAAAGCAAAGACCCTAGTGGTTGCACAACATCACGGGCGCGAACAGATTACAGTCGAAATGGCTCTTCGATTCATTCTTCATCTACTCAATGGGTATGGAGTCGATGATACTATCACAGAATATGTTGATACACAAGAGATTTTCGTAATCCCAACTCTCAATCCAGATGCTCTTGAAATCGTTGTCAACCAAGGAAATCATTGGCTAAGGAAGAATCTAAGGCCGTACGACAATGATGGTGATGATTTGTTTTCTGAGGATGATGTTGAGGATGAAGATGGTGACGGATGGATTTCTAATTTCCTTGTGTACGAAAAAGAATATTCATCAGAAGTTCCTCACCTTTATGACTACGACTGGGAGTACTGGGAGGGATTTGATAATGATGGTGATGGTTTGACGAATGAGGATGAGGTAGGACTAGTTGACCTCAATCGGAACTATGCCTCATTCTGGGGTCTTAACGACCCCGACTTACTTGATCCTATAACACAGATCTACTGCGGAGAAGAACCATTCTCAGAGCCAGAAACCCAAGCTTTCCGTGACTTTGCGCTGAATCATCGCTTTGCCATGGCATACTCACTGCATTCCGGAATCAATGCGACCTATTTTCCCACCGATGCAAATGAAGACTGGACTGAATCTATCCTCTATTATCAGATATACTCAGATTTTGGAAGTATCCTACCAAATAGCTTCAATGACTATCTTAGCTATATGACATCAGAAATGTCACAGGAAGCTGCTTTGAGTGGCGGCTGGGCAGAATGGATGTACTATGAGCAAGGCACCACTGTGCCCATCACATTCGAAGTATATCACAATGGGTCAGTTGACGAAGAAGAAGCTCATGTAATCATTGAGAATA
>JAEOUL010000263.1 GCA_016839345.1 Candidatus Thorarchaeota archaeon
CATGATCTTTCAATCTAACATTAGAGTCCAATATTACCTCAGGACCTTCTGTCTTGTAGAATATTAATCCCCGTTGCATCTCTCCCTTTTCTGGAAAAATTTTGATTGGGATTCCATCTGATTTTTGGTCAAGAGAGTTTGGCATCAAGCTAAATTTGAAAATCAGTCTTATTTATTCTGCTACTTATTGAATTGTCATTGTAAAAAAAGGAAAAATGTCGGAACGAACTTAATTAGTCAGTTCCGACATGAATGTATATGTTATCACCAAGGCTCGAAGGGTGGTCTGTCTGGATCACAGCAGATTATGTCACGCTCAAAAGGAGACTTGGAGCTATCAATTGTTTCAATATACTGATTCTCGATGTTGTTCTGCATTGTAGTTCAGATACTAGTGTAGATTCAAGTTCGAGAAACCAACAGATTCATTCGAGCTAGTTATGTCTGACAAAGTGACGGTCTTCAACTCCAGAGTGACAAAAAGTAGGAAATTTCCGGGAGGTCTTTATTAGGGAGAGAAGAGCACAGATTTTACGAATCTAATTTTCTAACAGGAGATATTAGGATATATCACAATATAGATTTTCCAGAGAAGGAATTTTAAAGCAGTTTCAAAAGCAGTGGTGCTTATTTATATCTCTCAGGTGAATAATAACATCTACTGGGGGCGATCGTATAGTAGGTAGGAAAGCTAAGGTGAGATATGTCAATGCATGCCCATGCCATCGTATTTTCGAAAATGAACAACTATGCATTAACGAGAACCCAGTAAAGCTGATAGTGACATTCGATATCAATAAAGAACTGATAGGAAGTGAATTCATTCCACAATCATTCACTAGGATCAAAGAAGCGGACAACCTGTGCTTTTGTGTAATCTACTTAGATGAGAGTGAAAATCGATTCTATTGTCTATCTCAAGATAGGCGGATTCAAGTACAGGGAGAAGAGGTTAGAGGAGATGAAATGAAGAAAGCACTGAAGATGCTAATTCCAGAAAATACTCTCTACGAACCTGAGCTGTGTAATGAGTGTCTTTACAATGTTTTGGCTTTGTTGAAGAATATTGGAGAATAATCTCGTTCCATATAACAAGTTGATTCAAATAGAGCATTGACTATACACCTCCCGGGTAATTTGTTTCGGGGGTTTTGGACATAGTACGCATAGCGCACATCTCTGATTCGCATCTTGGAAGTTCTATATTTCAATTAACAGAACGTCGGGACGACGCACGGAAATGTTTCAAGAAATCAATCGAGATGGCAATGAAACATTCACCAGACATCTTGGTTCATACAGGTGATTTGTTTCATTCACACCTTCCTCAGAATGATGACTTGATTTTCGTTATCGAGTTGTTCAAGAGTCTCAAAGAAAAGGTACGACTCATTGTGCTTGATGGAAATCACGATATACCATATGGATATCGCCACAATTACAGTCCGCTCCGGGGTCTCGAAACTATGGAACTTATTGTTTCGACCGGCTCTGGACCTTATTCAACCTTTACCGAAGCATTTGATGGTAAAAAAGTGGAAATTCATCTAGTTTCATGGACCTCCGTTCCCCAGTTTGAACAATTTTTGAATTCAGCCCAGCCAACCGAAAAGATTGCACTCTTCTTTGCACATGACATTGAATTACCAAAAGAGAATCTACCAGTTTTTTTCAACTACTATGGATGTGGTCACAAACACAATTTTTGGCTTGATGAAGAATATGACATCGGGAGACCTGGTTCAACATGCTTTGTGAATTGGAGCCGAGAAATGGGTAGAAAGAAGAAGCTCATCGTCGTTGATGTGGATAACTCGGGTGAAAATGAATATACATTGGAAACTCTGAATGATGTGAGAGAGTTCAAATTCGTTACAGGTCTTGATATCACTGGTTTGAATGCAGAGGAAGTGAACACGATGCTGAAGACTTCACTTACAAAGCTTTCTCCAAAGAAGAAGAAACCAATTATCATTGTTCATGTGAATGGATTGATTGATACTGAAACCGAGAGGGGAATCGAACGTAGTGCTCTTCTTGAGTACGGAGAAAAGAGGCTAGACCCACTATTTCTGCATATTGAACCAAACTGGTCATCGATTGGACCACGACCTGTACAGCTCTCTGAACCTCTGGATGTTGAAACCTCAATCCTAGAGTATATGGAGCAGACGAAGGATAAACGAGCGGGTCAGGTCAAGCGTATGATGCCACGTTTTTTTGGAGGTGAGCCCAAGTGATTAGGCGGCTTGGTCTTCAGAACTTCAAGATCTACAAGAAACAGGAGTTCAAGTTCGAGGATGGATCCACAGCAATAGTAGGTCCGAACGGATCAGGCAAGACCACGATTCTTGAAGCCATTGAGTTTGGGTTATTCAGGATGGTAACAAGGAAAGAGAAGAAGGTTGCACAGGTTGAGGACCTCATTAACCCAAAGGGGAAGAGGGCTATTGTGGAGCTCGAGTTCAAAGCACCTGTGAACCGAAGGGAGTACTTGGTGAAACGAACGATATACCCAGGTGAAACTAGGGCGGAGCTCTTTGAGGTTGGAAAAAAGGACCCAGAGATCATGGGCGCTACAAGAGTCGATGACAAGATTGTAGATCTATTGGGAATGGACCGGAATGCCTTCTCAGCCCTGACATATGTTCGACAGGGTGAGATAGACAGACTCTCAAGGTTGACTCCTAAAGGGAGAAGAACCGACCTCTATTCAATGATGGGTCTCGGTATCTACGACAAGCAGAGTTCCAAGGTACAGAAAGAGATCAAAAAAATGGACAAGGACCTCCAGAGCATTGTGGAGTCAACGAAACGATTACGGGAAGTACAGGCACATCTTCCAGAGAAGAAGGACATCACTGCGGCTCTCAAAGCCCTCGAAATACTGGAAGAATCACTTGGCAAAGAACCGATCAAGAAGGTTCGAGATGTGATTCAGAAAGTCAGCGAGTCAGTAATGGTTGTTGAAGACCAACTCAGTTCTCCTGAATTGTCCGAGAGACCGGAAGAGCTCGAGGAAGAGTCAGAGGTAGCCAAGTACCTTAAGACCCTGCTTGACACAATCCCAGATGTAGCTGAGAATCAACTGAGACCCCACATCAGAAACGAGGCACGTATCATCTTCAGAGAAATATTTGGAGATCGATACAGTGACCTTGTGATTGATGACGACTACGAGATAGCATTGTATGATCTTCAAGGAAACAGGATTTCTCTAATGGCTGCAAGTGGGGGGGAAGATGTCTGCGTCAACTTCGCTCTTCGTGTGGCTGTGAACACAGCCCTGCAGAAGCACTCTATCAGTGGACCTCCGCCAGGGATAATTATCCTGGATGAGCCCGGAGCAGGACTTGACGCTCAACGTCGGATGTGGCTACCTGAAGCAATCAATAGACTCGATGTTGTTAAGCAAGTCATAGTAGTGACGCATATGGAGGAACTAAAGGGATCGACAGACCACGTGATATCCCTCATCCCACAGGGAAAGGGAAGACAACCACTTGTTGAGGTGGATTAGTTGGTAGGTAATGAAGAAAAAAAACAGCTGAAGGAAAACCGCTCAGCCTTCAACAAGTTGATGATGGAAATAATGAACCCATCAAAATGAATCCTCGCATAGCTGAATCCTAGATTTGTATTCTTGAAGAATGAGATAGTATTTCTATTGTAGAGGGTGATGAAGAACATCCAGTGAAAATAAGAATAATTGTTAAAAAAAGGGGAAAATCATAGCTATGTTGACTTATGATTGATCTAAACTAAGAATCATCAAAGATTGCTTGCTTGATGTCAGTGACCTTTTCACCTTTCATTATTAGACTGCGCAGCTTGAGTGCCACTTTGCGATTTCCAAGTGCAATACCGCCAACAACAACATCATCTTTCAAGACTGCCTTGAAGTATTTCCCATTCTCCATATCAATTGATACAATGGTTTCAAATTCGGGAGACTCTGGATGGACCAGTCCAATACTTGTCAGATCAATTCCTGCCACCTGCAGTTGGTTTGAGGGTGTGACTCCTTCGAACTTCGCACTCCCAAATTCGAGCATGTTCTGAGCTGCGATTTTTGCTGTAGCTGTCGCCCAAGGGATAATTCCATACCAAGTACCATTGAATTCCATACAGTCTCCTGCAGCAAAGATACCAGGAGATGAGGTCTGCATGTGTTCGTCAACAGCTATCCCCATTTTGTATTCGATGCCTGAGTTCTTTGCTATGATTGTGTTGGAGCGAACTCCAGTGGCGATGACAACTAGATCTCCTTGTATGTGATCACCCTGATTGGACACAATGCCAGTAGCATCCTCTTCACCCGTTATGCCCTTACAAGCGAATCCAGTTAGAACCTGAATTCCCATCAAATCCAGTTGCTTAGTAAGAACACTGCTTCCGAGAGCATCCAGTTGTACAGGTAGCAGACGGTTATCATAATCAACAACTATAGGCTCACCGCCTACCTCCTTAATTGCCGCCGCGAGCTCAATACCAAGAATCCCTCCGCCGATAACGATCTCACGACCAGCTCCTTTAACTGCCTCACGTATGTCCAGGGCATCATCTAATGTTCGAATCACATGAACATTGTTTTTATGCAGCCCTTCAAAGGGAGGTATGTGAGGGCGACAGCCTACTGCGATGAGTATTGAGTCATAATCTCCGTAGTCCTCTGCTGTCGAAATGACTCGTTTCCTCTCGGGGTCAATTTGAAAAACCGGAGAAGAAAGATAGAGGTCAACATCATTATTCAAGTACCAGTCTAAATCGTGTCGGATGGTTTCTTTTATGGTACGCCGATTGGCAACAAGATCAATTAGATTGGGCCGAGGATAATATGGATGTCTCTCATCGGTAAAGACATCAATCTCGATTGCCTTGTCCTTGCCTCGAATCTCACGCACAGCAGTGGTAGCCGCAACTCCATTACCGACAATTGCGAGTCTAGTCATTTCTGAAGCTCCTATCGAGGTCGAACACTGATTCCTTATTGAGTATGTCGGATGGAGAGTTACCAAAAAAGAGGAGGAGGCAAGACATGCCTCCTATGGATAGTTATTTCCTGATTCTAACGACAACTGCTACTACTGCAACGATCAAAATCAGACCGCCAACAGCAATTAGCGTTGCTGAATCAAGAAGTGATGAACCACTAGTGTCTGATAAACCAACAATTGGATCGTAAAACAGCGTTTCATTCCCAAAGTATGGAAATGAGAGCCAGACTGATTCCCCGGCAAGGAGACCTGAGGTTGGTCCATAACTGGCTCCAACTTGGAGGCTATTTTGAGCGGCTAAAGCTGTTGGTTCGTACTCCATGAAACCATTGGAGAACTGGAATCTGGTCTGAGTTCGATTGAAATTGCGTGGAGCATTCTCAGGTTCACCATTACCATGATTGCTCTCTGCAATCACGAACTGGAAAACTAGGAGAGAATCATCACGAGTCCAAATCCAGCCATCTATTATGAGATCGAACTTGACCTCACTAGGTTTGTCCATATCGATGTGACAGAGGATCTGCACAAAGATATCCATGTCAGGAATCGCTGGATAGTGGTTCCATTCTCCCTCTACACCTTCAGGCCTAGGATCGAATCCTGTTAGTGATGTGAAGTTGAAATGGACAGCCAAAAGTTTACCATCCTCCATTTCGGTTTCAAATCCGCTGAATTCCCAATCAGTTGTGGGAAGTGTAAATCTTGGACTAATGTGGGGATCCACACAATGGTCGTACACACCATTTTCAGCAAGGTCATCAACCTCAAAGATTCCTAGAAATCTCATATGATAGTCGATTTGTGGATTGGTAGGGCTCCACCAGTGAAAGTGAGGCTGTTCATTTACTCCACCTATTCGAATTTCGAGATTGTCCGTGCTCAGTCTTACAATACCTTCTGAGTGTTCATACTCAAGATGATGGCTCTGAGCTGTAGCTGAAGGAAGTGAAATTCCCAGCATGATTACAGTCATCAGGGCGAGAATGATCTTTTTATGGTTCTTCAATAGATCACCGAGTCAGTGCGTGTTTCGATGGTATATAATGAATATTGAAATAGGAAACCATTTTGGAGAAATAAACACGCCTCATAACCCTCCATTTCATCAATGAAGATTTATGGACCATTATATAACTATAAGAAATGAGAAGAATTTTACTAGTACAGTAAAGTACAACGATGAAGCTCCTGAAATATCTCTTGTAGAGGATACTCTACAAGGAGGGTTGGATATTGGATAATAAAGTAAAAGCCACCATTGTAATTCTTATCCTTATGGCTGCGGGTGCTGCTGGCGTTTTTCTCCTTCTGGGAGGATTCCTAGCTCCAGAGCCAACTTACTCAACTTTCAATGGAGATGCTTGGATCAATGAGGTCCACATGAATTCTACATTGACAGCGAATGAGGAATATTTTGAGATATACATCTCGAATGACTACACACAATCCTCAATCACAGGTTGGACAATCACAACATTCGATGAAGAAGGTAGAGTAACACTTCCTACAATCATGAATGTCGATGCGGAAGATTTCATTGCAGTTTATACTGGAACTGGTTTGGATGACCATGATGCATCCGATGGTACTGCAGTTGTGTATCTAGGACTCGAAGATAGAATTCTAGACCCTGAGGGTGATGAGATTGCGATCTTCGATGAGTCAAATCTATTGATTCATTATATGCGATACGGTGGAGGGAACGGAGGTCCAGTCTATGACGAGTGGAGCACAACAGATGTCGGACCATCTCTTCCAGCTGGACACACTGGATCGCTGTCCTACTTTGGCGAGGACAAGACCAACACAACAGCCTGGTTAGAGTCATTGACAACTCCAGGAAACCCTAACAAGTATGCTTTCACCACTGACACTACTGTACCATATTATGTAATCATTACTTCAGGTGTCAAGGAACAGTATTCATTTCTTGGAATTGATGACATAAAATCTGCTGGCAAGAATGAAACGATAGACATATTCCCAGCAGCTGGTGTGAATGCATCGACTATCAAGGCGATCAAGGAGCATATCGAATTTAGTTTAGAATTCTATGATGGAAAGGGATTTGATCGAGGTCCTGCAACCTACAAACCTGGGAGAATCAATGTTACAGTTATGCAGGGTACAACCACTGAATCAGTTGGTAGTTGTAATACTGAAGGTGAGATAGTCATCGAGCTTGGCAACATGACGAGTCTCATCGATCTCAAGTATGTTTGCGAACATGAACTAATGCACGCATTCCAGTTCAAAGTAGAAAACACAGGAGAAGGTAATCAAGACCACGCTCCTTTGAAGAACAAGTGGTATTTAGAAGGACAAGCAACGTACTGGGGTATCGAATCGACAAAAGCGAATTACAACCTTACCAATTCACAGATTCAAGAGGAGTTCGAACGTGTTGGAGACCACAACTGGTTTACACACTATGCTGATCTCAACCGAAGCATCACGATAGGATGGGGAGGTGGCTACTCCGACTATATGGGTTCATACTTACTCTTCAAATGGATCAGTGAAACATTTGGCGAAGACAAAGTCAAGGAAATCTTTGATAAAGCCAAAGATAATTTTGGCAACGACTCCTTAGATGTGAGCCCTGAAGATGCAGCAGCTGAAGTGCTTGGGCTTCCATGGGAAACACTGCTTGCAATGTTCCATGCGTGGATGATGTCTGGTGCAATCACTGACAATGGAGTACCTGAACGAACGGGTCATGTGAATGTTACCTGGTCAGGAACACAGACTGGAGATTCGATTGGTGTTGTTCCACATGGGGCTGGTGTTGAGAGAATCAAGGTAAACAGCAATGAACCTTTCACGCTGGACTTTCAAACTGAACCAGGCGCAGTCTGGAAAATTACAGTCATCTACGTCTATGCTGATGGTTCGCGTGAGCAGGCGGAAAACTGTCCAAGGACTTATGCTGGGACGTCATCACCCTGGCCGGTGAATCCAGGAGCTCATGATAAAGTACTAGTTGAAGTAATTGTCATCAAGACACTAATCACCACTGGTTCAGTGAGTCAGATCAATATGACGCTGACACCAGTCAATCCAATTGGACCTGTACCATTGATTCCAAATACACCAGAGCCCTTTAAACTCCCACCAGGGTTCTGGAACGAAACAGACCCACATGACTTTCCTTGGTTGAAATCATTCATCTTAAACTACACCAGTGATAATTGGGAACATCTCATAGCAATCGATATTCCTGATCCGTGGTTTGTTGATAGCTTCTTCGACATCTACTTCACGATTGATGATGTGATAGTACTCAATACTTCGCATATACAGGTCACTGAGGCCAATCCTTACATCATTCCAGTCGATCCTGACGGTTCGTGGCCATTAGGTCTGTATAACATAACTCTCATACAATCAACAGTTGACTCAGTCATTGAAGGTACAATCGAAGATGTAGCATTCCTACCAGATGGCTATGACTTTGACCATCCACGTCATCATGAATATGGGGAGCTGGTACCGCAGGACTCTGTGCAGCATAGAACAACAGGAGACCGTTGGTTCACAACGTATCCATCGAACGCTTCGGCATTCGAGTACTTCCTCACAGTTGGTCCAGAGTTTGTGATGATTGCGGACTGGAACATGGAACTATATGTTGCCACAGATCCGACTGCTCCGATTCGCTCAACCGTGGGAGACTATGTAGCTGGAGAATGGCCAAGGACTTTGAGTGTTCCAACTATACTCGATCCCGATTGGTCAGAAGATGGATACATACTCAGGGTCATCTATGATGGGGAGTATGCGGTTGGAGAACTCCAACATATTGAAGACAGGCTTGAAGGAACAGCATTTGAGAAACCTTTGTGGCACACACTGTATGCGACTGAGTTCTATGGTGCACCCATACCATATCCAGATAGTGGGATGCTTTACATCAATTGCTCAATCACTGATACGAATTCCCTACGCTTTGATCTGAATGCTACGGTCAACGATTTAGTGGTCACGCTCTGGGTAAATGGTGTGGTAGTAGAGTCATTTTCTAACGGGGGAGATGGAAGTTATACTGCTTGGCTAAGCAGTGTAGTTGGACAAATGGTGACCATCACTGTGGAACAGGGTTCACTTGTCGGAGAGGTCTTGTGGCTCTGGTCAAGTACTACATAGACCGACATCAAATGAATGGGAGGTGACCCCTCCCATCACACTCTTTTTTAACCGCCAGTATCCCGAGCTTGTATGAGTGATGGGAGTAGTAGGATCCGAAACATAGAGGCAATTTTGTTCGATTTGCATTTTACACTGACTGAAGTGACAGAAGACATGATATCCCTAACAAGAAAGGTTTCTGCCGGCACAGGAATCGATCTTTCGGAATTTACAGATGACGAAATCCAACAGGCAGTGGAGAAGAGTGATGAGTGGTTCAAATCATATATGATCGAGAATGATGTTGAAATTCATTTTGGTAGTGAGATTGAACA
>JAEOUL010000264.1 GCA_016839345.1 Candidatus Thorarchaeota archaeon
TCGAAAGAGAGACCTCCCAAAACTGATTATTTCTTCTTCTTCTTTGTGGTTTTTTTCTTTGGTTTCGTTGAGCTGCCACCATCGATTCGATCCATGATTAGAAATGGATTGCCAAGATTTGAAACTCCTGTTTCGACAATGTGTACAGTAGGAACAGGGTATCCAATCTCCAGAAGGCGCTTCATTATGGATGCTTCCTTTTGCGCTTTTACTTCAGCGTAGGTTCCAGGATAGATCCGAGCCACAAGTTTCTGGAGTTGTCTTTCTCCATTCAATCTCCATTCGAAGTCAAAGGATAGAATTTCAGTTTCCCAGCCAATAGTTATATTCTGAAGATTCTGAATTTGAATATCATCACGATCAGGATAGTACGAAATGAGATACTTGAGAAGGTAGGCTTCATCCATCGGGTGACACTCTTCTCTTCGAATATTCTAGGAAATATCACATTTTCGTTTTGAGGAACCTTGATTAGTAGAATCTATTTTCCTCAGTTTCAAACCACATTAAAGAGCGCATCTTCATGACACAACAAGATACAGTGGCGATGCCTACGTCATCCTCTAGTACAAGGCAAATAGTCCTACTAGGAGTATTAACATTATTTGCAATCACAGCTGCAGCGATTCTTCATGTGAATCAACCTGAATTCATTCGAGATAGGTGGATAGGAATATCAGATTTTGAGTACTCGCTCTTTGATACAACTCTGTACCTTTCCTATCTTATAGTAGGGATAACAACAGGTGTGTTCTCAGATCGGTGGGCAAAGCGGCGAATCTTTGTTATGGCCGGTGCTTCAGGGTCAGTTGTCTTCTACTTGCTGATGACAACAACACTCTCTTATCCACTTCTCCTGGTCTATCGATTTCTTCAAGGTTCATTCACTGTCATGGCTTGGCAGACCTTTATGACCCTAGCAATCGATTTCTCAGAGAATCACAACCGTGGAAGAAACATGGGTATTTTCGGAGCATTTCTCGCCATTGCAATGGGACTTGGTCCTGCAGCTGGTGGATTCATAGCTGCTCTTGGCGTATTCTTTCCGTACTATGTAGCTGCAGGTCTAAACATAGTTGTTCTGGCAATCGCCATTCCTAGTTTGAAAGACCCAATAATTCCAAAAGTAAGACCAACATTGACTGAGAGTTTCACAATCGCACGAAAGAGTCCGGAACTAGTTGTACCAGGCATTTTCAATCTCTTTGATAGACTCCACATTGGGTTCATATTGACAGCTCTTCCATTCTTCCTCTCCGTTAGTTTGGGTCTAGATGAGTCATTAAGAGGTATTTCACTTGCGATCTTCGCTACGCCCTTTATCATTCTTCAATACCCAATGGGGAAGCTATCAGACAAATACGGCAGATTTCGTCAGCTAGTAGTTGGTAGTCTTGGATATGGAATTGTTATTTCTATCATTGGATACATTGGTACAATCGGATTCAGTCTATTACTCGTCATGCTTGCGATTCTAGGTCTCTTTGCAGGGATAACATCTCCTCCTTCTATGGCTCTAGTCGGTGATGTAGTAGGTCAGGAAGATTCTGCAATGGGGATGGGTTTCTTCAATTTCCTCGGGAATTTAGGAATCACAATTGGTCCATTAACATTCGGAGTCCTGAATCCGATCATTGGTATGGAGAATGCTTTTGTTGTGGTTGGACTCTTCGAGCTTGTTACATTGATGTTCAATATTATACTGGTGAGAACCGTATTCAAGGGTAGAATCAGATAGAAGATAGATGTGATGAATAATGCAGTCAGTTGATTGGGTTCTAATACTCGCAATAGAGATCTGCATTGTTATTTTCGTCTCCTGGATAGCATGGTCAGGGGTTGTCGGAGCTCCATGGGTACCAACACCCAATAAGAGAGTAAGGTCCATGCTTGAGATTGCCAAGGTTAGCAGTAGTGACATACTCTACGATTTGGGTTCTGGCGATGGACGAATAATCGTCATGGCTGGGCGAGAATTTGGTGCAACATCAATTGGAATTGAGATTGACCCTCTCAGATTGTTGTGGTCCAGACTCAAAATCAGACGTCATGGATTGAAGGAAAAAGTCAGAGTAATCAGAGGGAATTTCTTTAACATCAACTTGGCCAACGCTACAGTGGTTTCACTATATCAGGGCTATATAATCAACAAGAAGATTCGTGACAAACTTGCAAAAGAACTGAAACCTGGAACTCGAGTGGTTTCATATCGTTTCATTCTAGATGGATGGACTCCCGTGAAAACAGATGAGGATAACTCAATTTACTTATACGTAGTCTGACAGAGATTCATCCGACTTTGGCCAACTTTGTAGACTTCTTTCGAATTTTCTCACTGCTGACCTCTGCATAGATACCATCGGGATTGTGATCAGAAATACCTCAGTATACCTATTCCCTGAAAATTGTTTATCGATATCAAGTGATAAATCATTTTGATAAGATGAAACTACCCAACTTGAAGGAGAACAAAACTAAATAGAAAGTACATTGTTGGTAATTACTTCGTGATTTGTGAGGAGGTTTAGTGTTGCGCAGGAAATGGACTCCCATTATCTTACAGACTGGATTTCTCTATGACTACCGATACACTGCTGTAATGGTGGCTATCGTTACTTTGGCGGGTATCATTGTATCAATTCCATACGGTGTCACAATTCACCTTTTCCTCGATCCATGGACGTACCTGTGGTTTATTGTCTGGTTAGGAACAACGTTCTTTGTTAGACAGGCTGTGAGAGGTCTTGTATGTCTTTTTGGTGTTCCTGAAGAAGAGGAATACAAAGCGTTTTACTCACCCGAAAAAATAACGGACCATAAGTGTGTAGGCGATTTCGATGCATATTCAATTGTAGCGAAACAATATCACTCACCTACGACTGGAAAGAAAGTTCCTCGCCTCCTTCGAGCACTCTTTGATAATGATAATAATTTTGAAAAATTTAGAGATGAAGTTAGTGATTCCCTCTTTTCGATAAGGGAGATTCCAATAGGAATTGTAGCGTTTTGTCTCTTTTTCTTGATGTGGTGGGGTCCAACATCAATTCCATGGGATCTTTATGGAGAAATGGGACCTCTGATAGATGCTCATTGGTGGTTCACAACAGCTTTCTGGTTCTTCGAGTGTCTATTGTTCGCCTCTTTCTTCAACATCTACTATGCAATGTTAAAAGGGACTCATCTGCTTGGTAAAGGTCCAAACGGTCCAGAGGGTCTTCTAATCAATGATTATCTGAAATTTCTGGACAGTGATGTGAAAGATGGTGTCATTAGTAAGGTTGATGACGACATACAAGATTTTGATACATTCATTCAACTTACAAAACCTATTGGTGATGTGTTTTCAAACGTCACACTCGGATTAATTGCAGTTCTCATCGTCATAGACATTTATTGGACAGTTTACAATTTAATCAACAGCGTTCCTCTCGAACCAATTGCAATGTTCTACCCGTTCTTTGGAATGGGTCTTGCTGCACTCATGTTCATAGTCCCGCAATTTAGTGTTCATAGAACACTGGAAGCCTATAAGACATTGATTATTGAGCGGCTAATCAGAAGCAGAATGATCACTAATGCTCGTCTTATCCAAGGAACTTCTAATCTACCATCAGACATGAAAAGTACGAGGGAATTCAATAGAAGGTTGAAACCGTTGGAACCATTTATTCGTCTCCATAAAACTGCTCTTGACACCTTGGACTCCATGATTGAAAAACTCCAAAATACATCAACTTGGACGTTCAATATATCTACACTCTCCAAGCTCTCATTTCCAGTTGTATTTGAAGCCATATTGAAAGTGGCAGAGTATGTTCTACGTGGTGTTGGAGGGTGATAGGTTTTAATCTATCATGTCTGATGATCTAATACATCTGGTTCTATGACACTTCTGAGATGTATGCAGAATACTAGGATATAGTGCCTTCCTCAAAAGCTTGAAGAGCTGGATCAATCACCTGTAGTAAAATTGGCTGTGACTTCGATATTCGAAATCAGCCTTCTTTAGTGTGGAAGAATAGAGTGCCTTTCAAAAGAAAAGCGAAGACTTTTACTAGTATTTACCAATAAGTCCTTAGGTTAAACTGCGGAAATTAATGGCAAGTAGAAGAGAAACTGCTGCCAAGTGGGATAGGGTAAAGATGAGTACGACTTGGTTCATAGCAAAAGAGTATCTTAAGAGACTGGAGATTAATTTTGAAGAGCATGGTAGGAAGACCTTCAGTCTGTACCCGTACGGACCAACTGAAGCCAAGGTGATTGAAGTATTTCCAGGCAAAAACTGGATTACTCTCACCACACGACTCATGGACCTTTCAGATATCCCAGCTAGAAGTAGGAAGGGAATTTACGAGAAGCTACTGAAGTCAAACGCAACTCTTGTGGAAGTGAACTTTGGTCTTGACAAAAAGGACTGTCTGATGATCCGCAATGCGATTCCAGTCACAGGAATCTCTTATGATCTCTTCAACTGCACATACGAAGCCCATCTTGCAGGAGTCAAATTTTTCCACGAAAAACTCAAACCTCAATTGATTTGATTTTCTGAATATAAAAAAGAGTAGAGCGGGCAGTAAGCCCGCATAGTTATTCTATCTACGTCGTCGAACTCCAAGAATCAGTACGAGCACAACTAGGGTTCCAAAGGCACCATAGACCATGAGCATGGTTTCACGATCTTCAGGACTTGGACCTGTAGGTGTTGGCGTTGGAGTTGGTTCTGGTGTGGTTGTTGTAGTTGGTGTGACTGGAGAATCAGAAACAATGTAGAAGTCTTCTTCCGATATTGCTTCATTTCCAATACCATCATATGCAACTATACGATAGGTTACAGTTACACCATCAGCCTGAGCTGGAATTATACCACTCCATGTGTCACCAACATTTGTCATTGTGACATTGTTCCAAGCTCCTGAATCGATTCTATATTGCAATGTTGCACTGCTGACCCCGGATATGTCCAAGATATCAGATGACACAGTGACTGAATCACTCGATGTCGGACTGATTGGATTGCGATCTACAAATGCAATTGATGGACCAAAAGTATCAGCAGTTCCACCACTGGCAAAAATGAATTGCGCAGGTGTACTCTGTGCAAAGTTACCATCAATATCCCATGCAGTGACATAATAAGGCACAATTGTAGTTGGTGCATGGGTGGGGATAATTCCTGTCCATTCACCAGCTGAAAATGACATGGGCACATTGTAGGTTCCACTAGAATTGGAGTAGGTCAACACCACATTTGATATTCCTGATCCTCCAGTGTCTGATACAATAACTGTGATAGTTGCAATCTCACCATATATCCCAGTACCGTTGACAATACTGAGAGTATCAATTGTTGGGTCAATGTTATCCCTGAAGATAAACACTCGAGGTGTAGACACACCAACATTTCCAGCATTATCCTTAGCAATTATCTGATAATTGAATGTGTAGCTGGCATCCTCCGTTCTGTGTATATCTACTATCCAGCGTTCCAACACCTCGTTGAATGTCATAGTGTGATTTTGACCTGAATCGATATCGTGAACTTTAACTGATGCAATATCTGAACCTCCAGCATCTATAACATGAGCCTGTATTCTCACATAGTCGCCCAAGGCGTCAGGATAATGAGCAGCTGTGATACTAGCAAACTCTGGGGCCGTGGTATCAGTAGTTCCATGTGAAATATATCCAACAAAGATGGGATCAACCACAACTGCATAACCATCCCATTGGGGGAATCCAATTACAGTAAAGAATTGTGTTGAGGCAATAGAGAATGTTGTGGCGGATTTGCCACCACCGGATACGTAGATTGCACTGAAAGCATCCAATGGAACTGTCTGCGCATCTACAAATGTTGGATATGAGGTGTTCTTAGACCAATCGTAGGGCGTACCACCCAAACTCATCAGAGCCACATTGCTTAATCCACCAGTCATGGTAAAGTTCGATGATGGTGCTGCGAGGTTGTTTGTAACTGGTCGGTTGTAGTCATCAAGGTAGGTTGCACTCACTGAATCCCCAGTACTATTCAGGATTGTGAGATCACTGAAGAAGGAAACAGCAAGACTACGGCCCTCTAGAACATTTACACCTCCAGGAGTATACATGTCCCAATCACCAACACCAATATCAAACTTCACTCCAGCAATATTCACAGTTTCGTTGAGTTCACCAGTGAAATGGACGTCAATTGTGAACTCCTCAGTTAGGCACTGAGTTGGTCGCTCATCGAATGATGAAAAGTCAGAACCATAATACTGGCCATCATACCAATCGAAGTAAGACCAGTCTCCAAATGGAAATACCTCTCCTGTGACATTTATGAAGGTGACACCAAAGTCTATCGTTTCATTGACGCTTCTATAGACAGTGTCGTTTGCATTGTAGTTGCCCCACGCCTCTCCAGGAGTCGTGAAGTTAACGGAAAGTACATCAATAGGCATCCAGTAGTGAGATAGTTCAGCATCACCAAGAGATTCTGATGAGATATCCATGAAATTGTCACTATCAGTGTCATTCCAAGCAAACATCCCAGCATACTGGTATGCTAGATTGATATCTAGAAGATCAGTTCCATTGTTGGCTGGAGTGTTGTAGGACTCCTCGAGCTCCCACCAGAGCCAGCTCCACTCTTGAGACCCTTCTGGCACCCAGTCCCAGCCCTCGTCAATTGCCCGCTGAAGGAGATCTGCAGAAGTAAAGTTCTCAGCCATCCAAGCAATGTTCCAGTATCCTGGCTTGGGATTTCCCCATGCATCAAACAAAATGCTATTGACACTAGCAAACTCTTCAGGTGTCAAAGTAGCACCTGTATCAGCTTTTGTCCAGATGTAGGTATCCGCCCACGAGAATGTCCAATTGAAAGTGACCATTCCAGTGAATGAGTGCAGGTAAAACTCGTCTGCCCATGTGTTGTTATTAGGCTCCCAGAAGATAGTCACGTCAAGGTACTCGTGAGTGATATTGTAGAAATCAGTGGATGTATGATACTCTTTGATGAAGTACTGATCATAGGTTGTTTCGAGATTACCATCCAAGTCAATAGCACCTGTTAACGGATTCATTAACCATAGTTCCACATCCCACATTCCCCATCTGGGCGCACCACTAATGATCGAATACTGTGACCTAACTATCGACACTGGTAGAGGAGCATAATCCAACTTCTTCGAATATCCCTCGAAAGTGTACGCCTTGTAGATCATGTCGGACCTACCAGTTATGTTGTACCAAATTCCCATGTTTAAGAACTGTGACGCAGGGAAGTTGTAGCGGTAACTCTCAGGTGTGTAGAAGAGGGGTACAACCTCGTATCTGCTACCATTCATAGCCTGGAGGAAATGATACTGCTGTACTCGTACATTATCCCATGGATTAGGTGGATAATCACGCCACTCAAAGCCATCCCACCAATATGATGGAACCATAAATTGAGTGACATTGATATCTTGACCTAGGAACCAGAATGATCCATCTGATGGATATCCTGTGACATTGTATACTACAACGACCTCAGATGTGAACTCCATCCAGCCAGTCCAGTTGTAGAAAGTGCCATAGATGTCTATCATGTAGAACTTGTCGATGTGTTCTGAGAATTTGTCTGTTGGTTCAAAAAATGGATGCTCCATGCCCGAGTAGAATATTGTACCATTAGCTAAGGTGATTTTGTGGAATATTGCTCTCCATGTTTCATTGTAGAGGAACTCCTCACCTTGCAATGTTCGTACAAATCTGTGCGTTCCATTGTCCTCCCAGATGCGACTTGTATCATAGTTGCCATCGAAGAATCCAGTTTCAAGATCAAGCCAAGCAGTTCGATTGAATTCGAGTGTGGATAGACTAATGTTACCAGCTGCTACAGTCCAACCATGTGGTATGATTTCGGGAATGAATATTGAGCCTTTCGCCTTTGAGATCCAAGGCAGTGTATCGGGAAACTGGTTGTAGTCCATTAAGTGATCTGGAGCTACACCCCAGTCTGTGAGGTTATATAATGTTCCCAGCACATTTACCCGATAGACTGGATAGTCGTAGGAAAATGGTGGTCCTGGCCACGAATCGTGGCGGTCATATTGAGCAGGGTATGCAGTTCCATTGATGTAGGCAATCTCGAATGAATACCTGTTTTTGATGACCCAATCCAATTCCCACCATCCGTTCAATGGTTCACCTGGAGCTGGAATGGGACGTGGCACACTATTAACCATCATGTAAGCGTAGAGCTTTGTGGTGTATTGAGGAATGAACTTCTGACCATTATAATCACATTCCATTAGCTCATGAGGCAACTCGATGACATATATTCTTCCACCATCTGTGAAGTTATGATAGTAGTACAGGTTGTCACCTTCCCAGTATCGAAAGACATCAACAGGCTCCCAGGTTTCATTGAGAAATATAATACAGTGGTCGTCCCCGACCCATTCAGGCCATCCAACCATGTAGACAGGAGTAGTCTTCGAAGGCTCAAATGGATCCATCGGCGTTGCATAGGTCACTGTGGTATAGTCAACCGTTGTAACTGGAACAACCTGAACCCTAGTGGCAGTGTCAAATTTCCACCAGTCATCTGACCAAGTTCCAATAATGATTGAACCATCAGCTGCAACCCATGAGTAATAATCTAGGTAACCCATCCACCTAGGTTCATTCTGGAAGGATAGAAAGTTAGTCCCATTGTTCAGTGATATGTCGTATATTGCGGCTATCTGATCACCAAAGACCTCAACCTCAGAACCATTGTACCATTTCATGTATCTTCGAGTCGTGTCCAAGGCGTAGTCGTAATCCTCACGAATGAACGTTTCATGAGTTTCCTCGAAGTCGCCAAAGATGTAACTCTGAATTGGTTCGGGAGTGCCTCCTATCAAGATGTATGGAATACTCTCACGCTCATAGAGCTCTCCAGTTTCCCAGTTTCTGAATATTTTCCCTTGGTAAGGTGTTTCTACATAGACAATGTCAGTGCCATTCCAGTAGTGGTAAACTGTGTCCTCGGTCCATCCCAGAACAGTGTGACGGTCCCATCCTGACTCATAGTCAACGACCCATGTTAGATTGCCATAGTAATAATCCCACCACCATTCCAATGAGGGCATGTCAGATTGAGGTGTAACATCAAAGACAACCTTTAGGTCATCACCAATCACTGTATAGGATACATTTCCTGCAGTCACGAAGGTTGTTGACATCCTACCCTGAAGTGACTCCATTGGGAAGTGTTGGTTAGTCCAATCGTCGGCATTGTGATCCCAGATGAGTTCTTCCCAGAACCATCCGTAAACAAGTTCTTCTTCCTGTATAAAGCGTCCATCAGGAAGTAAGACTTCATAGGTTTCATAGTGCCAACCCTCACCCCATTGTGTTCGGACAGTATAGTTGTATACTTTGATATCAACACCACCAGAGGGATTCACCTTTATCTGTAGTCGGACTTCTGTGGTTTGTGACCACTCAATGCCCAGATCCCTTCCCCAGTCATCCTCATATCCAGTCATCACAAAGGCAATTCCATCAATGTCATCAGCGAGTTCAATACCACCTTGGAGAGTAGAATTGACAATGAAAGTCTGTCCCACATTGACCTTAAACACATTATCAGGAATGTACTCCTCACCCTTTGTCCTCAGTCTAACAATGGATACAGGTGTATCGACAGCAAGGCTTCGCATTTCCTCATATTTTACAGCGGCGCCTACGGGTGCGATTGGGAGATTCACATAATTAACTAGTTCCTGATTCAGGATGTTCTTTGCACGTTCTGATATATGAAGGGTTTCTCCGAATTCACTTCCGGATGGAAGAACTGTTTCATTGATATGACCTCTGAAATCAACCACAAGCTTTCCTTTTGTATTGTAATATACTCTACTGGAAAGTTCATTCAAATTGAATGGTCTTGGCCAGCTTGGATCCCAGGGATAGTATTCTTCCCAATGAATATCCTCCCATCGTCCATCAACCTCGGTGTAATTCTCAAAGTGATATACTGAAAAGTACTCAAACGAGTTGGTTTGGAAGTTGTATGATATTCCATACTCAGGCCAAGCTTCTTTAGTTTGCCAGCCCCAATCTCTTGTGTGAGTGAAATATTCGAGACCATTGTCCACCCACGTATAGGTGTCTTCCCAGTGATATCCTTCTCGGGGTTCTTTCCAAGACACTTCTGCATTTGCATTCCAGATGTACGTTTGAGCAACGCTATTCCACTCCCAAGCACCCTTTCTCACCTCTGTCACGTAGTATTTGCCGAAGACCCATTTCTGCGTCTTGAAGGTTGATGGTGACTGAATGTGAATAGTAGCATTTGACATGATAGTGGCGTTACTTATCGTCATGGTGAAATTGAAATCCTCACCTTTGTTTGCAGTATACAAAGATTCTCCATCATCATTTACTCGTTTTAACTCATAGTATCCTCCAAACGCCTGATTTATGATACTGTGAAGGTCCATGCCAAGTAGTCGACCACTCTGCTCAGTCTGTTGGCTCTCTGCAATAGACTGGTAATTCATATCCATCGCCATTGCATTGAACATATAGAATCCTGGTAAGAGTGATGAGTTGAAACGAATTCTAAATTCTGCAAAATACGCTTCTCCATCATAAGAGTACTGACTTGAAACATTGTCAAGCTCAACATACGGTTCAACCATACCACCAAAAACATCAGACAGTGTGAAGTCAGGAGGCAGATCTCCAGGAGGACCTTCAGGCCACACAGCATCCTTGCTGGAATAAATTTCCCATCGGTCCCATGTCACATAATAGATTCCAATCATCATTGTTGGGTGGTTACCTTCAATTTTCATCTCTCCATCTTTCATCTCGGATAGATTGAAGTATTGACCTGTGAATCCAACGGCATGTGGTAATTGTCCACTGAGTGCAGTATCAGGAACCTCAACAACAAAGTCAATCCAAGAGTTGATTGGAATCTCTTGAATCCAAGGGATAGACGCTCCAGTTGAAACATTAAGCGTGTCCCAGAAAATAGTTGGTCCAAACCTGTAATGTGTTGAATTCCAAGAATGGGGTTGATAATCATTCAGTGTTGCACGGTCCCAGCTCACTTTGGTATAATTGCTTGGATAGTCAGCAAGAGCAGATCCGGGATTAATGACAGATGGACCACTCATGCTTGCAGGTGAGTCAACAATTGCAGTGGGAATTGTTGGTTGTGAAGCAAATAGTGAAACTGTGAATAGAATAAGCGCAAACATCGAGAGTGTTTTTTGAATGAGTTTCGTCGTGTACACCTCATCTCTCATCATTTAGTAACCGCGGCTGATTCAAGTAGGCATAGAAACGTGTCACACTACTGTGAACATAACAGGATTGTGTCCGGAAAACAATCCTTCCTGGATATATCACTAGCAGCGGTGCTTTCGTAGCTTTTCCCGACCTTAGAATATAAGCCTACGTCGATTGAATCGAATACTAAAAATGGAGAGTGGAGAAGGAGCGATTGAAAACCGCTCCTTGTTTAGTTCTATGGACTGAAAACAATCCAGAAGATGATTGGGGTCACGAATGCCTCAATCAGGGCAGCAATCACGAGGAAGAAAACAATCAGTATGTACGTCCTCCAAGTTCGTTCATCTCCCAAAAGGGCTCGAGTCTTCGAAGGAACTGCTTCCCAGTCTTCATCTTCAATAGTAGGCCAGAGATCCTTTGCAATCCTAATTGATGCTGCTGCAGCAACTAAGAAAGTTGGGATTTCCACAATTGCATGAGGAACAATCCTAGCAAGGAAATCCACTAGACCAAGACCCCAAGAGTACTCGATAATTGCTATCCCTCCAAGTGTGAGAGCTGTTGATAGCACCTCTGCGATAGCTATCGACATGATGCCAAATTTAATGTAAGTTATCAAAAAGTCTTCATCACGTCTTCGACCTCCATAGAGTTTGTAACCTCCTGCCAGAAATAGTGGGAGAACAATCAATGCAATCACCGTGAACTGGTCGTCATAGATGAAGTACTCAGCAGCGAATACAGTGATGAACAGTGGGAACCACCAACCTCCAGAACCATGTCCTCCTCGACTCCGTACAAAAGCGATTATGCCGAATATCAGAAACATTGCTCCGAAAACATACATTGCCCTGAGCCCAAGTTGAGCTGCAAAGCCCCATCGAGGATCTAACAGATTGAACAAGCCTCGCGATAAATCATATTGAGTCCAGAGGTATGTGATAGCACCACCAATCACAACTGCTACTATACTCCAGGTTCCAATGAACCTTTCAGAGAGTGACTTCCTCGCACCAGTATACCATAGAACGGCAGACCAGAATATTGGACCCATAACCATCATCAATGCTACCCGTACTAGGTTATGTTCTGCAAAAACCACAAACCAACCGAGTGGATCAGCATTCGGATCAATCCACCTGGGGGCTAGGAAATCAACTTGAGGCGGGAGAACTCCTTCTAAACCATCAGGATTTGCTATCTTCTCCAGAAGTCCAGTCAATAGAGTTCTGAAATAGAATGGATCAATGAATAGGGTTGAAATTCCCCATATCCCAAATACAGCTATGGCAAGTCCTCCAAAGAACATCACAGTAGACTGAGCCAAGTCACGTTTCGTAATCCTAAGGAGAGGACCTATAGTTTCACCAATAGTTATGCGCCAGCTATCTCTGAATTCAAAGAAGTACATGATGAAGAGAGTAGAGAATACAAAGATTGGTAGGTTCACAATGAACTGAGCCGCAAGTCGATAGAGAAATTGACCCTCCGTTGGAAGGATAAGGAATGGTCTAAGTCTGTTGAAGATTTCTCCAGCATATACTGCTGGTGTAATAGAAGAACCAACAATGTAGTCAAGGCCAGGTAGCAAGAAGTATGTAGCAGAAGCCAGAGTCACACCAGAGATAAGAGCGAATGACTCGATACCTGTGTTCAATCGTTTCCGAATGTAATGACCTGCAACTCCCAACACAATCATCATAGCGAAGGGTATCGAAAGCAAGATGAACACCCAGATAGTTTCTCCAAGAATCTCAATATTATTCGGCGGATTCATGAGTATACCCGCAATGAATTCATCATCTATTGCACCAGGGAATATCGCAAAAATACCATGTTCAATTCCATAGTTCAAGGTTGTCGCGAATACTGATGCAATATATGCCCCAGTAACTGCAAGACCAGCTCCTATACTGATAGCTAGAGTTTTGAATGCATTACCCCAGTTGATAGTTGACAGTCTTGATCTTGCTTGTGTGATTGAATCGAAGGTCCGTTTATAGAGGACAACAGAGAAATCTTCGACCAATGGGAATATCAAAACTACAAAGATGATTGGAGGTACTGCAAGAGTTAAACCTTGGAGATAATACTGAATGAGATAGGGAGTGATATCTGCAATTAATCCTTCTTCTACTAAGCCCATTGACAACCATACATCATATCCAAGAATTCCTATAGTAAGTAGAATATTCAGGCGGAAAAACCAGCCTAGAACCCCGCGCATCATTTCTCCACCTAAGTCACGGCCTCCTAGCTGGAGACCAGCACCTTTCGCTATTCGATTTGATGCAGGATAACCAAAACGGTATATCCAGATCACGAAGATGAAGATATTCACAATATAGAAATCCGGACTAGCGCCTCTTGGATCTCCTTCCGCAACAAGGATGTAGTTGGTTAGACTACCAATATACACTGAGATTGATGGTACAAGAGTGGCAAGTCCAATTATGACATAGTCCTTCCACGCTTCTCGCCAAGCACGCGCTTGAACTTCTGGGTTCAGAGGTTGAGGCTCAACTCCCACGAATGTAATGTTATCTAAGCGATCCCCTAAGCTAGTGTATCCATCAGTTTCGGGCTCCCGCTTCGTGATTCTTCTAATGAGGTTCTTGAATCTCATCTTCAGGGGGTCCTGAAGTGTCAGTTTAGCAGCGAGAACAAGCATTCCAAAAAGGACTGCAAAAAAGGAAACCATTACCCAGATTAAGTACTCTTGTAGAGCTGACGTGAATTGAAACAGCATATCTGTCAAGAGAAGCCATGAAAGAATTCTTGTGTCCACAACTGCATCGAGTGTAGTATTATCATAAATTGCAATAGTGAGGAGGAACCATGTAATTGTTCTAAGATACATCAATACTATGAAAGCTTCGATCAGTTTGCTTTTCCTCTTTCCAAAGAAGAGGAAATAAACAAGGGTTACAATCAACGGGGGAATAAACTCAAACATAATTGTCAATAGCGTGAGGTCGTGTAGCGCCAACTATTAGTCACTCCAGGCGATATACAGAGTCCACAAAGCGTTTCCTTTCAAAAAAAGGTTCGTAAGACAAATTGGGAAAAATCGAAAATGTCCTACCGAAAGTTTAAAGACAACTAGTTAGCTATCGTGAACTCAGTTCAACTGAGGGTTGAGATTATCAACGCTAAAGTTGAGGTGCATTATTCATGGAAATAAATAAGGAGTTAGTTGACGCAATTAATGATCAACTGAATTTTGAATTATACAGTGCATTCATCTATCTCTCAATGGGAACCTGGTTTGAGGACCAAAACCTCACTGGAATGGCTCATTGGATGGAGATACAATACCAAGAAGAGTTTGCTCATGCAATGAGATTCTACAGACATCTTACTGAGCGTGGAGCAAGAGTTTTGATGAAACAGATTGAAGCGCCAAAGACTGAATGGAAATCAGCACACGAGGTTTTTGCAGATGCATATCATCACGAAACCATTGTCACTGAGAGAATCTACAAGATTGGAGACATAGCTGATAGATTAGGTGACAGATCGACTCAGTCAATGCTTACTTGGTTTTATAATGAACAAACTGAGGAAGAAGCCAACACAATGGAAATCCGAGACAAACTCAAATTGATTGGGGACTCGATTCCAGCGCTACTTCAGCTTGATGCAGAGCTAGGTGCAAGACCACCAGCCGCACCAATACCAGCAGATTCCACTCAACCATAGTTGGAGAGATACACGCTTCCACAGCGCAACCGGAGGTTTAACAAACCTCCGGCACCTGCTTTTTCTTTAATTGTGCATTTTTAGCATAAGGCGTAGACTACTTATGCTAGAATATCTCCCGTTTTTTCCAGTGTGAGAGGATAAAATGTTACCAGAGGAAATCATCAAAGCTGTTACAAACTCGATATCTGGAATACGAGCGAAGGATTACGCTTCTTCTATTTCAACGTTTCATAGAATTCAGGGAAGTCCAGGTTTCTTAGAGGCTGTTGAATATCTCAAATCTGCGATGGAGTCTGTGTCAGACGTGGAGGTAGAAACGTTTGAGTACCCTGCAGATGGAAAGATTGTAATCGATACTTGGAAAAATCCGCTGAGTTGGGAAGGAAAAAGTGGAAGGCTTGAATTAGTCGAACCTGAAGAAAAAATCCTAGGCGATTTTAGTGCTGAACCAATCTCTCTGGTTGCTCATTCTACATCAGCAGAGATTGAGTCAGATGTTGTATATGTAGGCGAAGGTGTCAAAGATTCTGACTATGAAGGCAAAGACGTGAAAGGCAAGATAGTCCTTGCAGAAGGTATTGCACGCTTTGTCCATCGTGTCGCATGCATCAAGCACGGAGCTGCTGGATTGATGACTTTTGTGCCTCCTGAAGGCATAGATGAGTATGCAGAACTAAGACGATATGATGCAATATGGCCGGATGTCGATGAGAAAGACAAAGTGAAGTTTGGTTTTGCACTCAAACAGGGTGATGGCATCAAAATGAAACAGTGGCTTCAGAAGAGAAAGGTTGTCACAGTCAAAGCCAAAGTGGATGCGAATCTATACACTGGTAAACTTCAGGTTCTTTCTGCTCTAATCCCTGGAGAAAACAAATCAAAAGAAGTATGGCTTGTTGCTCATTTGTGCCATCCACATCCAGGAGCTAATGATAATGCATCAGGTAGCGCGGCACTTATGGAGATCATAAGAACTCTCTCACTTCTGTTGAAAGAAGATAAGATACCAAAACCTGCCTTTTCTATTCGATTTCTATGGATACCTGAATGGTCAGGAACGATTCAGTTCATTCACAACAAACCAGACATCCTAAAACGCTGTCAGGCGATGATAAACCTAGACATGGTTGGTGCTGACCCGACAAAATCCGGGTCTATCTTGAACCTTTACCGTACACCATTCTCTTTGCCGACTACACTGAACAACGTGGTCAGATATTGGTTAAAACATGAGGCTAAAGGGAAAGACAACAGATTAGAGGGAGGCATGGTTGCACCACTACCGTTTGAATACAGTCAATATTCAGCAGGTAGTGATCACTTCATATTGACTGACAGTACTATTGGAATTCCTGCTTTAATGTTGAATCATTTTCCAGATAGATTCTATCACACATCAACGGATACACCTGACAAGCTGGACACAAGACAAATGGCTTATGTGTCTCGAATCGGTGCACTCTCAGTATTATCCTTGGTTCTACCAAAGCATGTCTATGAAGAAACCGTTCTCACTGAAACTAGGAACGAGTTCATAGAACTGATGCAGAGAGTGAGTCTACGAGGAGTCACCGAACTTTCTCGATGTCTTGGAGACCCTGAGAAAATCTATCCACGAGTCTTACGGTGGTTGGGTTTTACTCACGATCTCGGTCAGGAAACACTTGACATCGCCGCAGAAGAATGGTCCCTCATTTCAGAACAGGAAGCACTCAGACAGTCTCTGAAGACAAGTCTACAAATGGTGTATACAACAGAGATGGTTGTAGCAAGAAAAGCATATGAGGGAGCTTGTGCGGAGGTTGGACTTCAAGCGATGCAAGAGGATCAAATTGTTCTAGATGCAGAGAGCTTTGGAGTTGAAGTCAAGCGTATTTATGACCATGCTATGAGTCCTGAATTCATAATGAATAAACTCGGTGACAAAGCTCCAGAATATATGAAAATGCGGAAGGAGCAAAAAGAAATATTTGATGCACTCGATGAGATGTTCAACCTGTCAAAGGAGTGGACTGCTCTCGACATTATTTGGGACAGGATATGTTTCCAGTTTGATGAGATTGCTTCTGGGAAGCTCCTCAAGATTGTGAAAGATTTCACTGAAGCAGGGATTATTGAATCTAGGAGAGTATAACGGTTGGAAAATGGTCAGTGGCAGTATAATAAGGTGGTATTTGCTGGCACTTTTGACCATCTACATGAAGGGCACAAGCACATCATCCGAACAGCTTTCCGGCTGAGTAGATGTGTTTCTTTGGGTCTAACGACTGATCAGATGATACATTACAAAAGCGATAGGAAACTTATCCAAAAATATGATGAACGATATGCTGAGCTTGAAAAATTCATCAGTTCTGAATTTGACATGAATAGAAGCAATATATTCCCCATTCATACAAAAGAGGGGGGTGCTGATAAGATGGAGGATCTCGAAGCTCTGATTCTGTCAGATGAGATTGGTGTTGTTCAAAATGCATTTGATATCAATCAGATGAGGATTGATAATGGCTTACACAGATTTCACATCATCATCATTCCAAGAGTTAGAACATCGGATGGTAGACCTCTGTCCTCCTCAAGAATTAGGCGTGGAGAGATATTTCATGAGGATGACCTCATTTACTAGGAAACTCCATGAATTGTGTAAACTTTGATTTGAAATCAGGATTGTCTGTCAAGTTTATGTGAGTCACCTCAGATGCGATTTGTTCAGCAATTAGTTGATATTTTTCCTTGTGGAGTAAGTCTGCACCTTGAATCGCACCGCCGGGAATTTGTCGAATTTCAGCAGATGGTATTGCAGGGAAGAGACCTATCCTCACTGCCGCATCAAAAGACAATCCAGAACCAAACACCCCGGTGAGGTTAAGATGATGGAGCTCGTCAGGAGTAATGTTTGCATGTTCAAGAAGGAGTTCTAAGGCTCCACGGATTGCGGCTTTCGATTGTTGAAGCATACGAATATCCGGTTGAGTTAGGATTATTGCTGAACCATTGGTCGATTCACGTGGTGAAGCTAGAATGTAGTGCACAATCGATGTGTCAAAAACCAACCATGGAGAGGAAATCTTTCGATTGAAGGAACCTCTTGGAAGAAGTATTCCAGTATCTAGCA
>JAEOUL010000040.1 GCA_016839345.1 Candidatus Thorarchaeota archaeon
AAGATTGAAGAACTTCCGTTCAATAGGTGAGAATCTTCTCGAAATATCTCTTGGTAAAAGAATCACAATTCTAGTTGGTCCGAATAACTCAGGAAAATCCAACATTCTCAGAGCTATGGACCTCGTATTCCAGAAGAATGCGAATAATAGAATTAACTGCAGAGAGGATGATGCACACAACAGAACGCCGTTGGAAAGTGGCACTCGAAAAACTGACTTCAAATTGGCCCAAGGCTTCATTTGCTACGATTATCAACTGACAAATGACGAGAGAACACAGCTTGTTAACATAATGTGCGACAAATTAATACTGTTTTCAGATAATCCAGAGCTTGTAGAAGCATTTGGTGATAAAACTGGAATCCTCGACAGAAGGAAATCCCTTGAAAGAGTGCTCACAGACATGTATAACCTGATTCTCAAACCATCCTTGAGAAAGAATTTCGTACTTCGAGAAAGTGAAGGTGGCTCTACAATCCTAGAGCCCGGTCTTCCAGGCCCATCGTGGGCACAGAAACTTCTTGAGAAAGATAATGAAGAGATCAAAAGGATTGAAAATGAACTTGGTGAAATGATTGAAACTGCAAATAAGTTGGTTTCAGATCAAGATAGAAAGCGTGTTTTTCCAACTGGTTGGAGTGAAATTCCGATATTGTCACCTTATCCTCAACCTATCGCAGGAGTGATATCAAAAGAGAGCTTATCAGATGATCCTGAAAAGCACATTCATCTTTCACAATTTAGACGAAGTAACCCGGAACCGGAATATACAAGACACTATTTATTGATGATAAAGCAAGATGAAGAAAGAGGAGATGTGCAGGGAAAAGCATTCTCTGCAATCTCAGATATCGTAAACACGGCTTTTCCTGACATTAATGAAATAAGCCCCCGATTGGATCCCGAGTATGACGTTGTCGATGTCTTCATTCGCAAGGGGACTGAAACTCTAGAACTTGGAAGTCAAGGAGATGGGTTAAAACAGATTTTGAAAATATTTTCTTTTCTAGGCGCTCACCAAGGCGATGTAGTGATTATTGATGAGCCCGAATCTCATTTGCATCCAGGTCTAGAATCAAAGCTATTAGAATTCTTTATGGGATATGGAAAGGGTCAACTCATTATCGCAACTCACTCTGCATCAATGGTTAATTCAATTGAACCTAGTTGGATTGAGTCGGGAGATGTTAAAATGCACAGTCTTTCCCTCAGCGAAGATGGGCTCACACAAGTCTCGGAGGTTCAGACATCTAGTATTGTAACAGCAATTGAATCACTCGGCCTTTCTGTTGACAGGTATATCAAGCACATGGCGGCACATGCAAGAACCCTGGTATTCACGGAGGGTCCAAGCGATTCGAAATACATTGAGATGGTACTCAGAAAATTTGAGAAGATGGATGAACTTTCGTCGCTTAAACCTTACTTCGTGAGTTATGAAGGAAAAGGAAACCTTTCTCGCATATATCCGGACCTTCTTGATCGCGCATTGAAAGCTGAAGATGCTATTCGAACTAGCAAAGTCCCGATTCTCCTTGTGAGAGATAAAGATGAATACCGTGAGGAGGAATTCAATAAATCCCCAAATCACTTCATGTGGTCAGTTAGAGAGATTGAGAACATAGTTTTGTCAAGGAAATCAATTATCGAAACAGCAAGATATTTCTTCTCCTCTCAGGCCATCGATTTCAGTGGAGATGTCAAGCGGTTATTTGAGGAACGTCTAGGAGCCAAAGTCCGTGAATATTTGCCTAAACTTGCTCTTCTACGACATTTTCCTGAATTGATTAGAATTCAAGTGAAGATTGGCAGCCTATCGGTGTCTTCGTGGACTGAAGCAGAAGAAAAACTGAAAGCTTTCAAATCTTCAATCAATACGCAATTTGAGGACCTACAAACTAGAATCGAGAAGGTTAACCTTGAAAACGAAAAAGATGCTTTGATAAAATCATTCTTTCCGAAGCCAGAGGTATTTTTGAACTATGAGTATCTTGTGATAAATATACCTGGAAAAGACTTCATGAAACAGATAATGCCTTCAGCGCTTGCTGAAACAATCAACCAAATTATACCAGAATCAGAAGAAGAAGAAATCAAGATTATCGCTGGTACTTTCTGCTCATTTCGCAGCTTCCTCGAGTATACTGAGAAACTTCATCCAGACATGATAAGATTTCTCAAGAAACTACAGAAACTGGTCAAATGAAATATGGGCGTGGTGAAAATAGGGAGATCTTCGGACCTGACTATCTGCCGTGTAGACAGGGAAATAGATGCTCTGCTCTCTCATAACCAATCATGTAAGTAATCTTTATAGTCGCATTTATGTTCAATGTAGGAGTAAGCGGGTATTTTGCTTTGATTAGGAAGAGAAACAAGGTTTCAGAGCTAATTGAACACTTGAAATGCAACGACGAGATCGACTCTGAGAAAGTAAACAATGATCCTCCTTCACCCAATGATGCTATGAAAGCCTTGGAGAAGATTGGGATTCCTGCGGTTGAAGCTCTAACACAATTAGCAATTAGGAAACTTGGACACTACTCATCATCCTATGCAATTGAGATTCTTGGTCGTATTCGCCACGCTGAAGCTGCATCAGGTTTATTGAGAATTATGGATGCAATAAAAGATTCAGAGTACATTGCAGATCAAGTCATATTCTCTCTGCAGAATCTAGAAGTAAATGCCATCGAACCCGTTCTAGCGTACGCAGCTACTGCCCGGAGGGATAATGATGAATGGAAGTGGCTGGGCGCAATGGAGGGAATTTATCACAACCGTGATTCTAGAATAGTTGACGAGTTGCTCCTATCGATTAGCTCTGGATTTGCTTTTGACATTGAATTCACCCTCTCAGTTCTAGGCGATCAAGGCGACAAGCGTGCAATTGATTATTTAGTTACCATGCTTCAAGATGATTTCTTCTCAGAAGAAGCAAAAACTGCACTTCAGCAGCTCCTCTCACCATCGGAGTATCGTGCCACTTTGGAGAGATTGGGAATGTAAGGAATTGAGAGGAGTAAAGGATTGAAAGATTATCTTAGTGAAGCTGGAAGTCAGTTTGTTTGGAGCTTCGATAAGACACAACGGGAAGGAGAAATTTTCGGACCTGATTATCTGCCGGACCGGCAAGAGAAACAGATGTAATTCTTCAGTTAATCAATGAGGGGGAGTCTCCCTCTCATATTCTTCTTTTTACTTCTCATACTTACGCAAGTTCTTACCACACAGAGGATATCCTTGAATTTTAGATTTTTATCATAGAATGACATTTTAGAGAGAGAGTTATTTGCTAGGTCACGCGTGATTGGTAACAGCTCGTGTGGTATTAGGTTGTACATCCAACAATATCTAAAGTGAAGGTTGATTGAGGTGGGAATGTATCATTTTGGTGACAATCCAAACAAGGTTAGTCGAGAACATTTTGAATACGCAGTAGAGCTAGCAGGTAAATGTAAGCCTGAACAACGCGGAAAAATTGTTCCAAGGGTTGGAGCAGTTGTTGTCAAAGATGGTGTGGTAATATCGCATGGATTTAGAGGAGAAGGAAATACAGGACGACATGCAGAGTTCATTGCTTTACATATAAGAGGTGACGACAAATCAAAGATCTCTGGTTCAGATTTGGTTGTTACTCTGGAACCTTGCACAAAAAGGTCTAAAGGTAAAAAACCGTGTGTTGATTGGATCAAGAGATACGGGATTAGAAAGGTGTGGATCGGGACATCTGATTTTAATCCTGAGATTGCAGGTAATGGTACTCTACAATTAGAGGAAGGGGGAATCCTCATTGGTAGATTTCCAAATGGTTTGGACAAAAGAATCAGAGAGTTAAATGAAGTCTTTCTCGATGAGATAAAGAAAAAGAAACCCTCCATTGATTACGACCAGTTGAGAAGAGAACGTCAAAGAATAAGGAATTCGTTAGAAAGAAAGAGAAACAAAGCTCTAGCTAAATCAGAAATGGATAGATTAGACGCAGCCTTGTTTTTTGGAAAAGAAATGAATTACAGAGAACCAGCACATTGGTCTACCTGGGGTGATTTCCTTCTCAATGCGAATGAGATTGGTTATGCATCTACAGTTTTCACAACAGCTACAATCATGGATAATGAACTGAAACATGCATGGATTGGAAAAGCAAGATCTGAGTTCAGGATGAATATAGAAAAAACAGATTGGCCAGATTACCTTATTTGCGGCCCTATCGATTCAAAATCAGAGAAATACAAAGCTGAAGCTTGGTTAGAGCTATTAAACGAAT
>JAEOUL010000111.1 GCA_016839345.1 Candidatus Thorarchaeota archaeon
GGTGACGAAGATACCGATCAGAATGATGGCTTTCTTGATACTAGTCAAATCTACGTTCATCAAACTCCTCGTTCCAGAACCTATCCGATTGCATTATTACCATTGGGGTACGATTTTTGTACTATTGCGCAATTCAGTAGATTATATTGAAGCGCCAGAAATTCAGAATGCTTTTGTCGAATCATAACAGAGCAGTTGTTGAGGAGTAGAACATAGAGACCCATTTAGGGGTTTCATCAAGGTTGAGTATTCCAATAAACACATGAGAGAAGGAATAATTTTCTAAATTCGGTTCAGATTGTATCTCAGAAGCAATCTGCGATGACACTTTGAAACTTCTTTAAAAAATGCTTAAAAGCAATTAAAAAATGCACTCGGGCAAATTGTAGAGGAGCCGAGAAGGGAACTTCGTAACAATTCCTCAATCTGGGTGAATGAGATGAGGCCTTTGCGTGTAACCAGAAGCATCCTAATTATTACATTATTGATACTAATGAGTGCTAGTGCATTTCTTGCAATTGCTGAGGAGGATGAAACAATCCAATGTGACATGTGTCACACAAATACAGATGTATTATCTCTCACATCGAATGCTACAGGAACTGTTGATGCAGTCTTGGGAGTCCCATTCACTCTTGTTGTCAATGCAACGGGATATAATAAAGGCGATGGCGGATTCACAGTTAGTATCTATAGTACTTGGTCAGATAACGACCAGTTCACGTTCACAGAAGGCTATACATCCGACAACGAAGATGGAGATCTAAATCCACAGATGCGGGCAATAACTGCAGAATATACATTCACGCCACTATCCTTTGGAGACTTTACTATCACAATATGGACTGCTGGGAAATTCATTCTGTCAAAGCGTCTTGATGTTGATGTTTCAGTGGGTGTTGATGATTCAGTTGCACCACTCATTGATAGTCCTTCAGATCTGTCATTTGTGGAAGGAGATCCTACAGCAAGTATCACATGGACTCCTACTGATTCATATCCAATCTCTTTTGAGATTCTTGACAATGAAACAGTTCTCGAAAGTGGTGATTGGGACGGTTCTCAAATTACAATAGGACTAGATACGCTTCCGCTAGGCCTCCATGTAATCACATTGACTGTTTATGACCTTGGAGGAAACAGTGTTTCTGATGAGGTTTATGTTACTGTTACATCTGACAGTGACCCGACAAGCCCTACGCAACCAGATTTAGAACCAATTAGTGGGGATGCAATGATTCAATGGGGTGTTGTGGGTGCTTCATGGATTGCTGGGATTGCAATCTTCGTCATAGCTTATGAGATTATAATGAGACGAGGAAAATAATCACTACTCAGAATAGATTTCCTTTAGTGCAGCAATGTCAGGTCCAGCACCCTTGAAGAGTCCAGAAATTCTTCTGAGAATTCGTGCTGATTCATCATTTACACTAAGATAGAATAAGACCCATGCTCCGAGGAACCAGAAGTATACAAATCTAATATACAGGAAAACAACTCAAGGCATTGATATCATGTCCACAAGCTTGACTTTGAGGTCTTTCTGATATAATGTATCTCAACACAGTAATTCTTGCGTTGAACAGTACTCCTATTCTATATTATTCAAGATATTTTCATCATCTATAAACAGAGGTGGAACGCTATTGTTCAAATTTAGATTCGTTATTCTGACAATCAGCCTAATTCTAATCTCATCTAGTTCATTATCAACTTCTATTGTTGGTTTAACTAATCAACAGGTTGAGAATGATTTTCATGTAATCGCACAGACTCAAACAGATCTTACAGGAATCAGTATAGGAATCTACGAGGGCTATATTGACTATTTTGATCCGAGGATAAACCAGAGTAGAAATGCGCTCATCAATATGTTTCAGTGGATGAATGCAACAGTGCGTGTATTCAATACAACAGACATACTCAATGGCTCTCTTTGGTCATGTGAGGTTCTTGCAGTGCCTGAAGGACTTGGACCTAGAATTGAAAGACAGCTCACAGATGCGGGTCTTCAAACTATACGTGATTGGGTTGCAGCTGGAGGGTCTTACATTGGAGTAAGAGGAAGTGCTGCAATGGCTGTTCAATACTCATATTTTGAAGGCATCTGGACTGAGTTCAATCTTGCAATGATTAATGGCACGTCATATCAGGTCGAAGGTCTCGATGTGGAAACAATGACAAATGTATCAATTAACAGGGAGTGTACAGGTCCAGACCTCTCGAACATGCCTGAGAACTTGACAGTTCTTTTCCGAACAGGGCGGTATATTCTCCCAAACGAGGGGCAGGAACTCATCTACATTGCCAACTACACCCATAACAGCCTCCCAGCTATGGTGGCAGCATACTATGGACAAGGTACTCTATTCATATCCAGTCCTCATTTCGAATACGAAGAAGATAGTGATCGAGACGGTACGGACTACATGGATGAATACGACGACCCCGACTCTGAATGGTCTTTCATGCTCACCATCACACAGTGGTTAATTGATTCGACTCCAACAGTGTGTAATTTGACAGAATGGCCAATTCCAACACCAGCCAGTAATCTGAATCTACCCATTGAAATTATTCTTGTAGGTGGAGGACTAGGAATAGCTGTAATTATTGCAATTGCCGTTTATGTCAAGAGAAGATAGCATCATCTCACTCTAAACTAAGCATTGGTCATTAGCAACTTAGCCATGACACCGAATGTATCATCTACACCCATATTCAGTTTCACTGAAGTTTCGATATAATCAGCCATGAATTTCTTCGCCAAGTCCTCTCCTTCTTCTTGAGAAACCTTCCTATCTTTGTCAAGGTCTGTCTTGTTCGCAACGACGAGGGCTTTTACTCCTTTCAATTGGGAATCGACTTCTTTCTTCCAAGCCCATCGCTCCTCAAAGCTCTCTGTCCGTGTGACATCAAACATATAGACAACTCCGCGTGCACCCTGATAATACCCTGCACGCACATGTCCAAGAAAATCCTGAGAACCTAGGTCCCAAATCTGGAGCTTGACTTTGTTGTCGTCAATATCCATACTTTTTACTGAGAAATCAGCACCGAGAGTTGGAGCATAGTACTCACGGAATTTTCCAGTCGTATACCGTATGATGATAGACGTCTTACCTACCGCAGACGATCCAACTGTGCATATCTTGAATAGATAGCTTGCCATTCCACACGACCGTATTTTCGGTGTATTGGGAGTAGTTCAATCTTTCTAAAGATTGCAATACTTCTAGGTAGACCTAGGAAGATATTCTTGTAATGATTCAACACGATCTTTCAACCCTTTCCGTTTCTCAAGCAAATCCTCGGGTAAATCAACACCGTATTGTATAGAGAGAATGAGGATGGTCAACTTGGCAGCTGGACTGAGCTTAGAATATTGTCTGAGAAAATTGTAGAGTGACTCATCAGTGTCGGGGTCACCAAAATCGATTGTATTAAGGAGAGAAACACCTGTCTTGGCACACAAATCTACAATTGCCTGACGCCCATAGATTGTCTGACCTCTTCTACTCAATGCTTCCGCAAGTTTACGAATTGGTTTTTCAATTTCAGACATCACAGTATCACTTCCTGACACAGTTTAATTCCATCCAGTAAGAAATCTCTTCGAATCCACGAAGATCATCAGCAGTGTATCGTTTTAGAAGATATGAGGAGTAGGCATCAGTCAGTGCCTCAGTGAAAGGGCTAATTTTTGATTTGCCAAGGGCATTCAAAAATTGAGCTAACAGCTTAATCCAATCAGCATATAGCTCCATCAATCTTCGAGGGTCAAGTCCTTCGTGAAGGCGTGAGGCATAAGCGACTTCCCATTTGCCATCAGTAAGATGCACTTCTCCAACTACTTCAGGAATAGCCACTCTGGCCAATGCGGCTTCTAGGTAGCTATGGGCTGAGGATTCAGAATAAACATTCTCAGCCACTTTAATAGCAATCTCCAGAGCTTCTTTAATCAAGAGAATTCTTCGTTTCTCAGGAGAAAGAACATCAATTGCTTTATTCTCCAAGAGAAAATCAAATGTTTGCATGAGTGAACGCTCAGAATATTGTTCAGACAGAAATCTAGTGATTGCGCCCACTGTTCTACGACCATCAAAGAGTGTTGACATTCTAGGAATTACTGCAAGAACATCAGGATTTGTTTTTGCTAATTCTGCTCGCTGCGGTGAGGAGGATTGAAGGAACCTATCCAGTTTTGATGTGGAAACAACAACATCGCTTGCAGCTAATATACTTCGGAACTGGAGAGATCCAAGTGCCCATAATCGTGTTATTTCATGTGTGACATCTTCACGATTCATCCCGCTTTCACTAACAATCTCATCTACATTTCGTACTCCATCTATGAATGGAACGATAACACTGTCCTGAGTTCTAGAAGTTCCAACAAAAAAAGGAATCCAACTTCCAAGTATTTGTCTGAATGTCAAGTTCTGGAGAATTCCTTCACGGAATTCAACGAAACCTGTGTTGATATTCAATGAATCCATTTCTTCACGAGTTAGATTAATTATCCAAACAGACTCAAATTCTTCTAAGAGTGATGTGAGGGTCTGAATGACTTCTTCATCACACTCGCCCATGCTGACTGCAACAAGATCTGAACTCTTTCCAGAAAGCACTGTGAAAAGACGGGCACCATAGTCAACCTGAAATCTTGAGCTACTTCGATCCACTACTTCTTTTGAAAACGTTTGAATAGCAGTGAAAAATCCGGATACAAGCATCGGGTCTAATTCCTGAGCTCTTGGATCTATCTTCATGAAGAAGAGAGGAATTCCTCCTTTTTCCATAATTAGAATGGCTTGGATATTGTGCCCTTGCAATGCGTACTATCCTCTCCTTGAAGAGATGAACGATTCGTATTAAGCTTAGCTTGATGATGGAGGAAAGCAGGGAGTGATGAATCATAATCTCCGTTTTAAATCATCTCGAGCAAGAACCCAATATCCATCCGATTTGATTTGTACCTTGGATTCTAGCTGGAAGATTTCGCAGAAACGGAGCGCATGAGTAACGTCATCATTGCTTTTTGTCGAAGATAGTAAAACCAGCCACTCATTCTTATAGTGCCCAATCGCTCGGTCAATAGCTTGGAGTTTTAGCTTACAAAGGCCATCAGGGCAATCAGAGGTCATCGATGTCTTTCGTCCGCAGTATTCATTGAAGTCGTTGGTAAACTTCAAGCGTGCACCAATAATACTCCAATAATATGGTTTCGGTCAATAATTAAGTGCATAAGCTCAATTTTGGATTTTCCGATGAAAAAATGAGTTGAGACGACCTAAATTTCCTCAAGTCATCATATAGCTGGAGTGCTGGAGGAAAATGGAGAAAGACAAGGTCAGAAGAAATATGCACACTGCAACGCAATCTATGGATACGATAGTGTGAGAGAAGATGGAACCGTTATTTGCCAAAACTGTGGAAACCCATTCCCGGTTTAATTGGAGTCATGAGTTTTAGAAAATCTTGGGTTCGTCCCACTCACCCCAGAGGTTTCGCCAAACTTCAAAGATTTCTCCAATTGTGGCATACTCTCTAACCGCTTCAACAATATGAGGCATGACATTATCCTCACCCTCTGAAGCCTTCCTCAAACCATCCAGAGCTTCATCGACCTTTTTATTGTCGCGAGTGCTTCGAATCTTCTGGGTCCTCTCAATTTGACGACGTTCAACCTCCTCGTCAATTTTCAGAACAGGAATTGTGATCTTCTCATCTTCGAGAACATAATCATTGACCCCGACTATCGTTCGTTCTCCGCTGTCAATCTCTTTCTGATAACGGTATGAAGCTTCAGCTATTTCTCGCTGGAAGAATCCTTTTTCTATTGCGTCAACAACGCCACCAAGTGCGTCAACCTTTTCGAAGTACTTGTATGCCTCTTCTTCCATCTCGTTGGTGAGTGCTTCAATATAGTAGGATCCTGCAAGAGGATCAATGGTGTTTGCAACACCGCTTTCATGTGCTAGTACCTGTTGCGTTCTGAGGGCTACTCGAACTGCATCCTCGGTTGGTAGGCAAAAAGCTTCATCCATTGAGTTTGTATGGAGTGATTGAGTTCCTCCTAGAACTGCAGCGAGTGCTTGGTATGCGGTCCTTACAATATTCGTCATTGGTTGCTGTGCTGTAAGAGAACATCCAGCTGTCTGGGTGTGAAAACGCATCCATAGGGATCGTTCCTTTTTTGCACCAAATGTTTCCTTCATCTCACGAGCCCAGATACGACGTGCTGCACGGTACTTGGCCACTTCTTCAAAGACGTCATTGTGGGCATTGAAGAAAAAGGATAGACGAGGTGCAAAGGAATCAACATCAAGCCCATGTTTCATGCCAACCTTCACATACTCCATTCCGTTCAACAGTGTAAAAGCAAGCTCTTGAACCGCTGTTGAACCGGCTTCACGGATGTGGTATCCAGAGATTGAGATTGTATTCCAGCGAGGGATATTTTTCACACAATACTCCATGATGTCCCCTATGATTCGGAGGGAGGGCTTTGGAGCCAGAATCCAGCTCTTCTGAGCCATGTACTCTTTGAGTAAGTCATTTTGGATTGTACCACCAATCTTGTCGGAGGATACACCCTGTTTCTCTGCAGCCACCATATACATTGCCAACAAGATACTTGCAGGTGCGTTGATTGTCATTGATGTTGTCACATGATTAAGGGGTATACCATCAAACAGGATTTCCATGTCCTTCAGTGTGTCAATGGCAACACCAAGTTTACCGACTTCACCATGGGAGAATGGATGGTCAGAATCACGTGCAAAAATTGTTGGAAGATGGAATGCAACGCTGAGGCCGGTCAAACCATTCGCTAAAAGGAACTTGAATCTCTCATTGGTTTCTTCAGCTGTACCCATACCTGCAAACTGACGCATAGTCCAGAGCCGACCTCGGTACATACTGGGTTGAACACCACGAGTATAAGGATACTCGCTTGGAAAGCCCAGGTCTTTCATATAATCGAAATCTGGAATATCGAGAGGCGTATAGATTGCTTTTACGGGCTTACTAGATGTTGTCACATATACATTTCTTCGATCAGCGTGTTTCTTCTGATGTGGAACGAGAGTGTTTTTCTCCCAGTTTTGTTTTGCAGTTCCAATCTTACCCGAAGTGTCAGCATTGTCAGTAACCATCGAGGGTTCCTCCATAGCATTAGACAAGTGAATCACAAATAGACAGAATATTAAATGTTCGATTGATGAGGACGCTAGAACTCGAATCCCTTTCGAGCTTTCATTTTTTTATCATTATAGTAGTGTTTGATTTCCTTCATCTCAGTAACTAGATCTGCCGCTTCAAGTACTTCCTTCGTGGCATATCGACCTGTAATAATAAGTTCCATATTGTCAGGTTTCGAACTGATAAGATTCAATTGATCCTCTAGTGATATGAGGTTCCATTCAACCGCAACATTGAGCTCATCCAGAATAAGAACATTGCATCCATTCTTGTGAATGTAATCCTGTGCAAGCCTAAGTCCATCTTGAGCCATAGAAATGTCAATCGGGTCAGGATTCTCTTTGTCAACGAAAGTTTCTCGTCCCACTGGAATTATTGTGAAATTAGGAATGAGTTCTGTTGAACCAAATTCCCCATAGTTTATTTCTTCATCCCCTTCTCGAATTGCTAGTTTAGCTTTCATGAAGCAAATCATTACAACATCAAGTCCATGCCCAGCAGCGCGAAGACCGGCTCCAAGTGCACATGTGGTTTTGCCCTTTCCATTGCCAGTATACACTTGGACCAATCCAATAGGGGTCATCATTACTCACCAGAGTTGATTCTTATTGCTACTTCGGCTACTCGCTTTCCTAGCAGTCTACTTCCTCTAATGGCTAGGTCATCATCTTTTGCAGACCTCCAAGCTCCTTCGTCGGTCTGGAGACTCCCTGAACCAAAAGACCCGTCTTTCACAGGACTTCCAGTACCTCCCACGATAATCATTCCTTGGGCAAGTGCATACCGATTCAAGACATCAATGACATGCTCTTGTCCACCGTAGCGAAGTCCTGCATACGTGATGGCTCCAAAGATTGTGTCCTTCAATTTGCTACCATCCATCTTCATGGCTCTAGAACGGTCAATGAAGTCTTTGAGAATGCCTGGTACTGATGTAAAATAGGAAGGAGCGGAAATAATGATTCCATTTGCTTGAAAGAGTTCCTTCTCCACTTTGGGCATTTCATCATTTGCGCTTTGAGGACAGGGTTTCCTTCTCACACAGGAATCACATCCTGTGCAGTGAAGTATATTGAAATCCTTAATATCCAATAGGACTGTTTTTCCTTTTTCAGCTAAAACTTCAGAGGCAGCTTCTAGAGCTTGCTCCAGTAAGAATCGTGTGCTTGATTTTTCACTCTTGGGAGACCCACAGATACCAACAATACGCATAGGAAGACCTCAACTCAGTCAAACCCTCATTTGTGATACTTGTGTCTTTCGTCAACTCAAGGGTCGTAGGGATTTGGTTGATTTTTAATTCTAGTTCTAAGTTCATCTGCTTTTGATTTGTAAGTATCTGCTTTCTCAGGAGACTCTAGTTTGGAATAGACTTCAACCAATAAATCACAAGCTGACACACATCCAAAGAGATCGCCAACATCGACTAATGTAGAGTAAGCATCTTCCAGAACACCTGCGGCTTGAGTGTAGAAACTTTTTTCATTCAACACACCTCCTCTTACAACCAGAGTCCAACCTACAACACTTTGCATCTCTTTGTCTCGGGGATATTCCTCAGCAAGTAGTAGTAACCTGATCCACTGACGTTCAGCGTTTGAAATATCACCAGCATTTAGGAAACCATTACCCAAAGACAGCAGTGCTCTAGCTACCTGTACATCACTTCCAGAAGTTTCTGCCAGTGTCAATGCTTCAGTAGTCCTATCCACACTCCATTCATTATCTCCAAGGCCAACATATGCATGATCAATTCGGAGTAGACATTGAGAGAGTGTTCTCCTCCTATGTTTCTCTAGAATCGGATCGAGTTTGGAAAGCCCCTCCAATATGATCTTTGCTTCAGCACAAAGAGTGAGCTCGCTTTTGAAATCCTGTTCGTACGTACCCCTCCAGATAGCTTGATTTATCAATTCTTCAGCATCTAGGATTGCTCTTTCAGGACTGACCAAAGAGAATCACTTCCAAACAGATATGAATGGAACTGAATAAAACTGCTACGACAGGCTCTCGTTCAAAGTAAATGCAATCTCACCAACAGCACTCACAGCATGTAGATTGCTTTCACTCGGTTGAGAAGCAACTACTACTGTCAAAGAGTTAACCTTCAGCATTTGCAGGATATGGTCACCAGCACTGATTGTAGATGGTACAATATCTATAACTGGTTTTATCACGCCTTGTGAGATTTCAACCTGAATTCTAAAAAGATAGAGATCAGGAACATTACCAGCGATAATCAATCCCTCAGAATCGAAAACACCAACAATAGCTATCTCAGGTTGCTTCAGAGTTTTGTTAACAAGATTCTCAATTATCCTCTGAACTTTGGCAGATGGACGATTCAGGTCAAGTGCTACATAGTTGTCTATCAGTGAGTTCATTTCAACAATATCGCTCATACTGCCATTCCAATTCTCAATCATCTCTCCAAACTGATGGTCTAACGCACGTCCAAGAGATGACATTATGTTCTTCAATTGTGATATTGATTGATCTCTGGAAGTCATTGAAACCAGAGCAAAGGAATGAAAGAAAGAATAAGCCCATACACAATCATCCAGCTCCAAAGTATATACCCTATCAGATGTGGTTCTTGAACTGGATTGCATCATTGTCACAGAATTTCGTACGAGCGATGGGAGTGAGGTTGGGTCAAGAGACACATCATCTTCAATTGAACGTCCAAACAAGGGGTCTCCGTCGTTTTTGACCATGTATAATTGTCGAATCATCGTAGCTCCCGACTCAGTGAATCAGTGCGTGTTTTCCATGTCATAAGGATTGTTGGTCGATAGTGAGAGGAGCAGAATATAGCCGGGGACATTACATTCATATCCTGATTCATGCAGGCTCACTGGAGGCCTGCGTAGAATGTCAGATGAAGCACCTAAGAAGAAGAGAAAGAAGAAAGAGCTTCAGAAACGTACTCGCTATGATATCTATGCAGAGTTACTTCGTGTAATCTACATCTGGGGATTTTGCCCACTGACACGTGCAGCTCGGTCAACAAACATGCCAGTTGACCGCGCAAAAGAGTCAATTACCGAACTGGTAGGGCGAGGTCTTCTTGAGGAAGACGATGATGATGGTATGCGGGTCTACAAAGTAACTGTCCGAGGGCATCAGTATCTTGAATTATACAAGAGGATGGCAGGACTTGTGGGAATTCCAATTCCTGAACCAATCATTGGGATGTGAGAACTCAGCATGAGTATTCACAAGATAGTCACATCAAGTGACCCTATTTTGTGGCCCCGCTTTATATATCAAATTTGAGGGAAATAAATTAGAAATGCACAAGGTGAAGGCCTAAATGGCAGATAAATTCGAAATAAAGAATCAGGATTTGGTTGAACTCACCTCTGTTGTGGAAGGTGATGTCATTATTCGAAATTGCAGAACGCTGACCAATCCTGAAGGTGATAAAATCGTAATTAGAGGAACACTCCATGTTATTGATGAACTCGAGGTCGATGGTACACTTGAATGTGGAAGACTCGAGTCCAAATCAAGGGAGTGTATCACTGTCAACGGAGACCTCAAGGTTGAGAGGTCTGTCAGCATTCCTAGAGGTAGTCTAAGTGTTGAGGGTAATGCTGAGGCACGGGATATTGAAGTTGGTTCGTCACTTGTTATCAGGGGCAATCTAGAATGTGTTTCCGCCAAAGCAGGTGGATCAGTCAAGGTCGTAGGTGATGCAAAAGCTCAGAGAATAACAGGCGGCGGTTCAGTCAAGATTGAAGGAAATGTAGAGGTTGATAGAGTGACTGGTGGCGGTTCAGTCGGTATCTATGGAAATATCAAAGCAGAAGAATTTGATGCAGGTGGTGCAGGAAAGACTGCTACAGGTTACATCCAAAAAGTTTCAGTCGGTGGTAGTTTCAAGGCAACCGGAGCTATTGAGATTGAAAGTCTTGATGTAGGAGGTACTGCAAAAGTCGGACCAGGTTCCAAAATTAGCTCAGTTGATATCGGAGGAACTTTCAAGGCTGGAGATGACCTTACGTTTGGTGAAATCGATGTTGGTGGCACCGTGAAAATTGAGGGAAAGGCTTCCGGCCGATCAATCGATGTTGGTGGCACCGTTAAGACTGAGGGAGACTTGGAAGTCACTGAAGGTTTGGAAGTTGGTGGCACTGTTGCTGTTGGGGGCAATCTAAAGAGTGAAGGGAAAATCAAAGTCGGTGGAACAGTACGAGTAGAGGGAAGAATAGATACATTTCGTATAATTGTAGGTGGCTCGATTAGAGCCGATTACATTAAGGCCACTGATGGATTTCGACTTGGTAAGAGAGCTGAGGTTGATGGATTCGTAGAGTCAAGTGAAATCTTGATTCGTGAAAGAGCAAGAACAGGCTCACTTTATGGTACTGATATCCGAATCGAGGAACGCGCTCGAGTTGGTAGTGTTTATGGTGAAACCATTTACATAGAGCGGGATGCTATAGTTGAAGGTGAGGTACTCTATACTGATAGTCTTGAATCAGAAGATGGAGTAACATTCAGACAAGAACCAAAGAAAGTGGATCAGCTACCACCCCCAAATCCATCTAAGTCCTCACGCACTTCTACGGACCGTCCTGAACCTCCCGAACCCCCGGAACCTCCTGAACCAATAGATTTGGATTAGTTGCTGAAAGAGTCTTCACCTCCTTATTTTATAGAGAGGGATCTTGTTCCAGTCCCTCTCAATGCTTATTTTCGTAGAATGAATATCCTGCGACCTGAGTCTAATGTGAAAGAATTCCTTTCGAAGTCACCATATTCTTCCTCAATCTGAAGACCTGATTCTTTGATAAGAAACTCTACATCTTGATTGAAAATTAGAGCTGCTTCAGAAACTACATTTATTTCATCAATCGTAACACCTTCAGAGTCTTCAACAAGATACCTAAGTTCGACGCGCATTATTTTCCTGTCAAAATCAGATGTGATTACTCCAAACCTGGTGACGATTCTGCCATCTGCTAAAGCCGTTGGTACATCTTGAAATTTGGCATTCTCGTACTGATGTTCTCCAGGAAAGATATCAAGAACGAAGATTCCTTCATCGGTCAGATGTTCTTTCACGCAGAGAAGCATCGATAGTTGGTCCTCACGTGTCATTAGGTGGCCAAAAGAGTTGGGCACTATCGCAAGAGCGAATTTCCGATCCAGAGAGAACTTGCTCATTGTTCCTTTTATCAACTCAATTCTACTACAAACTTCTTCTGGAGCGGATTCTAATTTCTCTCGAGCAACTGCAAGCATTGACTCTGATTGTTCGAGTGCAACGACTTCAAATCCTTCTTGGGCAAGTGCGAATGTGATTCTACCAGTTCCAGCCGCTAAGTCAAGTACTGGAGACCCTGCTCTTTTTGCACACTCTATGAAGAAGGGAATATCGGAATTATCAGCGAAGAGGTCATAGAACTCTCCTACGCCGTCATAGCCCAGTGATAGGTTTTCGAATGGATCTTCATCATTTGGTGACAAGACTGGCACTAGCCTTTGATTATTAAGCTGGTACCGAACTCGAATCGACCAAGACTTTCGTTTCTAGATGAGCACGATACCTCTCAGGTACAGGATAGTTGTAGAAGGAGTGTGAATACCAGTCATTCATCATGACCTCGAGTTCTTTGTTAATGCGTGCCCAAAGATCCTCATTCAATTCTGGATGAAGTGTCCAGACTTTTCGGTCTTCTGTACCTTTTACCACTCCTTTCTTGGACACCTGCTGGCCTCGAAGGAATGTCAGATAGGAGGTAGAGAAGGTCTTAATGATACGTTCCGGGTCCTTAGCAAAATCCACCTTTGTGGTGTCAACATCGTAGACGGAAATGTCTGCATCAGCACCAACACCGAGATGACCTTTCACTGAGTCAATACCAAGTATTTTCGCAGGAGCGGCTCTTGTAGAGATTGCTATTTCATAGAGGCTCCATTCACGTTCAATGGTCGGGAGAACGGTCCGCTCATGCGCAAATTTGTGCATATCCTCCATCCAGAGGTCGCGTTGTTTCTTACTCATCAACCACGACAAGACAAGGGGATACTTGGTGAATGGTCCAGCATTAGGATGATCGGTACTCATAATACAACGCCAGACGTCATCGACACTAAGCGCAAACTCTAGAGGTATTGCCCATTGTACTGAGTTTCCTGCTGCCTTTGGTGAGTATGTGTAGGGGACTATTCCAGCACCTCCAGGAAGTTCCACATCTACTGCGATGTTTACCCACTTTCCTCCAGTAAGCTGATAGAGATAGAACTCAAATGGACCATCACCAGTCATAGTTGTAGCTGGTCCGAAGGTGATTTGTCCCATATCAGCTGTGAAATGCTTGTTCTTGTTGAAGTACTTCGCAAACTCTAAGCCGCCTGATTGAATATCCTTCCAATCATGTCCACCACCTTCTACACTACTCAGTGTTTCAAAGGACATGTGTGTAAGATGTGCAATATGCTTGCGGCCACCGTGACCTTTGATATCACGGATAGAATCAAGCTGTTGAATTGTAGTTTCAAGGTTGCCAACCCGACCAAGATTATTCGGATGGAAGTGCATCATATGAGGAAGACCTAATGATTCGACTGCTTGACACAGCCCTCGTGTGACCTCCTTGGGAGAAATGTCCCAACCGGGAATTTCACCTTCGGGGTCTCTGAGATCTACACCATGAGCCCACGCATAGGTGCCTCCAGGATTCACAACCTTGACACCAAGACCTCCAACCTTCTGAAGAATCCATGCGATGTATGCTGCTAATCCGCTGGGGTCTCCTTCTTTCACATAGTGAAATGTAATCATGCTGTTACAAAACAATGGAAGTAATCCCGAGTCCAGATTGTGCAAATCTTCCATCTCCTCCCAAGACCCTAGAGCTTTGAGAGCTGGGAGAGCTGGCTCGATGACCGTTGTGTATCCCATAGCCGAATATCGATACCCGATGACATACGAGTTGGGCATAGTATAACCAACTCCTGACCGAGTATGCTTTGTTTTTGGAACTGGGTCTTTCCGATGGTCTTCAGGGCAGATTGACCTTCCAACACCTACTTTGGACCCCACAATGTGAGAGTGCATATCGACCCCTCCAGCCATCACAAGACGGCCCTTGAGGTCTATTTTCTTAGCAGACCCTTCGACGCTTTCGACAATCTTTCCATCTGAGATGCAGATGTCCTTGATTTCTCCATCGATGCCATTCATTGGATCGTAGATCCGACCGTTTGTGAGAATTGTCTGCTTGCTCATTTCTTCAACCTCCTTAATTCATCGTATATCATTCTCAGGACATCTCTGTCTGGAAGTATACCCTCTGGGGGATCAACAACTTTCTTGAGATATAGTGGGAGTCCATCCATTCGAGTAGCTGCTCCATCAGATTCGATGCCTGCGATTGCAGTCTGAATATTGACCTCAGCTAGAAGCGATGTCATGTTGCGTTTGGGATCTATGTTGATTACTGGAATGCTCGCTAAGTGCTTCACTGCTTCCTTCGGAAAGTGCGCAGCTGGGTCAGCAGCGATGTTGAGAACTGCATCAGCCTCACCCCTCACAAGCATGTCAACTGCTGTGAATTCACCTGGTTGATACCTAGGATAGCCGCGAGCGTAGTCTACAGCATATGGATAGCCAGTCTGCCATGTAGATGTTTTGTTTGCACCTGCTACATTGTAGTGTCCACGCATGGGCAACATGCTCCACTTTGTGAAGTGGTTCATATCTTGAATCAACCTGATTGCTGCATCGATATTTCTGTGACGTCCCTTGGATTGAGTTAGACCCAAACCAAAGAAGAGGGTTCCATATTTGGCATTCTTCATGGTTTCCACGAGTTCAGTGAGCTCGTCGATCGAGAGTCCACCAACCTCATCCACTTCTAGAATCTTGTCACGTGCAATTGCACGAAGTGCAGATATGACCTCTAGATCGGATCCAGGTTTGATCTTGACAAATTTGTCAGCCACGCCCGCGCTAATGGTTTTTCTAACATCGACAACCCAGATTTTTCGATCTTTCTTTCCGTCTTTGATGTAAAGACCATCAGCTCTCGTGTAACGACTCATATGTCGAGGATGTGCAAACTGTGGGTTTGAGCCCCAGTAGATGACAAGATCTGCTCTATGCCGGGTTTCAGCGAGAGCTGCAATTACTTCCCCAGACTCCTGTCCACCCAAAATGGTGGGTCCATGACAAACAGATGATGTGTTGTCAACAACTCCACCCGCTTCCTCTGCTATCTTGTAGGCTTCTCTGTGGGCATCATTTTCCGTTGAGCTTAGACCATAAACCAATAGTCGCTTGGAATTAGCAATTATCTCTGCTGCTCTTTTGACTAGATCCTCTAAGGGCGCTTTCATTTCAAGTCGATCATCATGATGATTCAGAAATTTTGCCTTACTAATCGAACAGCCATTCTTGTTGTCGGTTATCTGATTACCTTCTACATCAATCATGATATCATCACAAAGGCAGCCACAGAAGGGACACACAATATTCTCTTTCATCCCAGAATCTTCAGTCATCATGCTCTCTCCACTATCTGTTTTAATAGCTCCTCCACCTCGAGAACTTTCTCATCTTTTGCTGCAAACAGTTGCGCTGTTACACTCTTAAAATCAGGCATACCTGTGCCCTCTGTATCAGACCCAATCACTGCATTTGAATAGGGTCCGCAAGGGATGAACACAATACCAGGTTCAGCTCTTCGGTCAAGCTTACTTGTTACAACAACACTACCATGCAATGTTTCAACACGGACAGGTTCACCTTCCTCCAATCCTAAGGCATCCAGTGTAATCTTGTCCATCTCACAGTATGCTACCTCTTTATGATACTCTGGACCAAGCTTGCCCAATTCCATAGCGCGTCCTTGTTTAAGGGTACGTCCTGAAGTTAGTACAGCTTCGACTCCCACTCGACTCATACAAGACATCTCCGGAAATGTGATTTTTGACTAATCAAACCGCAATAAGAATTCTTGGGGAAACGTGATTCTCTATCTGTGTGTATCTAGATACAATATGAAATTGAGCCAACAAATCCCTTTCAATGTACAACCACGGTAATACATTCTGTCACTTCGAAGCCTTTATCTAACAAAGTTCGCGGAGAGCGCCCGTAGGCTCTCAGTCAGATAAGGTAGTTGATTGAAATAATGACAAGTAAGAAGACGCTAAAGGAGCTATTTGAAAGAACCCTGAAAATACGTAGATTTGAGGAGAAAGTCTGGGATCTCTTTGGTGAAAATCTGGTCCCTGGCACGCTGCACTTGTACTTAGGACAAGAAGCAGTAGCCGCAGGAGTAACAACAGCTCTCAAGAAGACTGACTGGATTCAGAGTACTCACAGAGGTCATGGCCATGTGATTGCGAAAGGTGCGGACATGAATGCAGCCTTGGCAGAGTTGCTTGGTAAGGAGAGCGGATCTTGTAAGGGTAAGGGCGGATCAATGCACATCACACAATTTGATGTAGGAGTTCTAGGTGCTACCGGTGTTGTTGCCTCAGGTCTTCCAATTGCAGTGGGTGCAGCTTTGTCCTGCCAAATGCGAGGTACTCAGGATGTTGTTGCCTGTTTCTTTGGAGACGGTGCATCGAACAATGGAACTTTTGGAGAATCGCTCAATATGTCTGCGATCTGGAATCTACCTCTGATCTGGATTGTCGAGAACAATTTGTACGCTATGGGGACTCCTATCAAGATGATGTGCCCAAGCGCAAACATTGCGCAAAGAGCAGATGGTTACTGTATCCCGAATGTTGTTGTGGATGGGAACGATGCGCTGGAGGTTTATGAGGCTACTGTAGAGGCTGTGAAACGCGCCAGAGCTGGAGAAGGTCCCACACTGATCGAGTGCCAGACATACAGAATGAGAGGACACTCACGTTTTGACCCTGCAAAGTATAGACCAGAAAACGAAGCAAAACACTGGTTGAGTGAGGAGAGAGATGCAGTTCGAATTATTCGTGAAATTGCCATTGCGCAGGATGCCTTGACTGAGAAAGAAGCTGAGAAGATAGATGCGAAAATATCCAAGGATGTCGAGAGAGCTGGCGAGTACGCCAAGAAGTCTAAGTATCCAAAACCCGAGGATGCTTTGACTGATGTTTTTGCGGAGGTGCTCTAGATGCCAGAGATGACATATAGAGAGGCACTGAAAGCAGGTCTTCGTGAAGAGATGCTAAGAGATGAACGTGTATTCATTATGGGTGAGGATGTCGGTCTCAATTGGGGTGGAGCCTTCAAGGTAACGAAAGGACTGGCTGAAGAATTTGGAGAGGAAAGGGTTCGGGACACACCCATCTCAGAGAATACTATCGCTGGAGCAGCTGTGGGTGCAGCAATAACTGGACTGATTCCAGTGGCAGAAATCATGTTTGGTGACCTCACTACACTTGCAATGGATCAGGTTTGCAATCAGGCTGCAAAAATGCGTTATATGTTCGGTGGCCAGACGTCGGTCCCATTGGTTCTCAGAACTGTGTTTGGTGGTGGAAAAAATATCGCGTCTCATCACTCACAGAGTCTTGAGTCATGGTTCATGCACACTCCAGGTCTCAAAATTGCAGTTCCGGCTTTTGCTTACGATGTCAAGGGTCTCATAAAAACAGCAATCAGAGACCCCGATCCAGTGATGTTCTTTGAGCATAAATTGGTCTATGACAGAAAAGAGGAAGTCCCTGAAGAGGATTACACAATCCCATTTGGTCAAGCAAAAGTGAGAAGAGAGGGTGCGGATGTTACACTTTGGGGGACTTTCTTCATGCTCCATAAAGCTCTCGAAGTGGCTGATGAGCTTGAGAAGGAGGGAATCAGTGTAGAAATTATCGATCCAAGAACACTTGCTCCGTTGGATACTAAAACATTGATTGATTCTGTCAAGAAAACTGGAAGACTTGTACTTGTGACTGAGGAAACCAAGACTGGTGCAACAACCGCTGAAGTTGCAGCAATTGTTCAAGAAGAAGCATTCGACTGGCTTGACGCACCAATAAAGAGAGTCAATGCTCCAGATACTCCAGTACCATTCAGTCCACCTCTTGAGCAGTACTTCATTCCAGACAACAAACGTATAGCCCAAGCAATACGTGAAATAGTATAGGTGATGTCTATGGTCACAACCATGATCATGCAGCGTATGAGTGTAGCAATGGAATATGGCGTGATTCTCAAATGGCTCAAGAAAGAGGGTGACAAAGTCAAACAAGGAGACCCCATTGTAGAAATCTTTGGAGAGAAGAATGAATTTGAATTAGAGTCACCTGCAGATGGTGTCTTACTAAAGATCCTTTGCGATGTGGATGACGAGATTCCTATAAGTGAACCCATTGCCATTATTGGTAAGAAAGGTGAGAAAATCCCCGATGTCATGCCAAGGAAATTGAATCAAGCAGTTGGGGTAGCACCTACAGTGACAACTCCAACTTCTTCTATACCGACTCCAAAAACAGCAGAGATTGTAAAACCCACCCAACCTCCAACTGAAACTCGCATGCCAAGTGGAAAGATCAAAGCATCTCCTCGAGCGAAAAAGAAGGCAAGAGAGATGGGTATTGATCTTGCTCTTGTTGTTGGTTCAGGTCAAGGTGGAAGGATTGTAGAGAAAGACGTTCTTGCTATACAGACTAGTGCCTTAACCACAGTTTCTGATGATCGAAAGGTAAAACATGTTGCAACTCTGACACCATTACGAAGGACTATTGCTCGAAGAATGACTCAAAGTTCACAGCACCCCCACATCACTATGATTACTGAAATTGACATGACCGAAGTCGAGGAACTTCGAGATGAGATCAATGTGCAGGTTGAGAAGAAACATGGCATTAGAATCTCGTTCAATGATATCATAGTGAAGGCAGTAGCGGATACACTTGGGCGGTTTCCCAAGTTCAACGCTACTCTGATTGGGAATGACCTTGTCATGTATGAGGATGTGAACATTGGTGTTGCAATGGCCACGGATGATGGACTCATCGTGCCTACTGTGCGGGATGCAGACAAAAAGTCAATCACCGAGATTGCTATCGAAACCAAGGACTTTGGAAAGAGGGCAAAAACCAATGAGCTGAAGCCAGAGGAACTTTCAGGAAGTACTTTCACCGTATCCAATCTAGGACCATTTAAGGTAGACCTGTTCATTCCTGTAATCAATCCACCAGAAACAGCAATCCTTGCTCTGGGTCAGATTAAGAAAAAGCCAGTAGTAATTGAAGACAAGATTGTCATAAGGGCGACGATGATGGCTAGTTGTGCTGTGGACCATAGAGTACTTGATGGCGCTCCAGCGGGACAGTTCTTGCAAGCACTCAAGGAAACTCTTGAAAACCCATTCATGATGAAAATATAGCTCTAGAAACCTTTCTCTATATCATCAAAGATCAACCTGGTTGTTATATCAGCACTCATAATAACGCTTGGAACTCCTGCACCGGGGTGTGTACCTGCACCCACCAAATACAGTCCCTTCACATCACGAGACCGGTTGTGCGGTCGGAAAAATCCGGATTGTGTCAACAGAGGTTGAAGTTGGAATCCCGCGCCTTTGAATGAGTTAAGTTCAGTTTCATAGTTAGCAGGGGTGAATGTCTTTTTCACAACCAAATTATCAACAAGCCCAGGAAGACATCGTTCATCAAGGGTTTTTAGTATGTGATTACTGAACTCTTCTTTCTTCAAATCCCAATCAGTTCCAGAGTCCATATTTGCTACGGGTGTACACGCATACATGGTTTCACAACCAGGTGGAGCTAACTCGGGATCGGTTCTGGTTGGAATGTGTAAGTATGTCGAGAAATCATCAGGAACTATTTTCTTCTTGAAAATGTCATTAAGTAGACCTTTGTATCTGGGACCAAAGATAATGCTGTGATGAACCATGTCAGGGTATTGTTTCTCAACACCAAAATAGGTCATGAACAGACTCATCGAATACTTCGCTCTTTTGTAGCGACCATCACCATTTCGTTTCCGGAATACTCTCTTGTCTAGAAGTTTCATGTATGTGTTTGCAACATCAGCGTTCGAAATGACAATGTCTGCATCGTAGGACTTGCCATCTACAGTTGCTACACTTCTTACTCTGTTAGATTCAGACACCTCAATGATTGTGACTTCCGAGTTCAGATGATATTCTCCACCGAGCTCTCTGAATAATCGTTCCATAGCTTCAACTAACTTGTGTGTACCTCCTCGAGCCCACCAGACACCATGCTTCTCTTCGATGTAAGTGATTAATGTGTAAATAGAAGTGGCTGTGAATGGGTTTCCGCCAATAAAGAGAGGATTGAATGACATAGCAATTCTGAGGCGGGGGTCTTTCAGGTAGCTAGAAACCATCCCGTAGACGCTTCGGTATGCTTTGTAACGAATACCAGCAGGAGCCATCTTGGCCATGCTCCAGATTGTTTCAAATGGCATTGAACCTAGTTTCTCAAATCCAAGCTCATAGATTGGCTTAGCAGCTTTCAGGAATCTCTCATAGCCCTGTACATCTGTAGGGTTCAGTTCTTGATTTCCTCAACATTATCCTCATAACCTCCATAGTTCATGAAGGTTCCATCTGAGAAATAAAGGCGATATTTCGGCGACACTTTCACAAGTTCAACGTAGTCTGCGACATCTTTTCCAGCGGATTCAAAGAGTTCGTTGATGAGAAAAGGAGGTGTGATTATTGTAGGTCCAGTGTCGAATGTGTATCCTTTCTCAGTGAACACACTGGCTCGTCCTCCTAACTGATGACGCTTCTCTAGTAGAATGACTGAATGACCAGCACTCTGCATGCGAATTGCAGCAGCCAACCCTCCTAGTCCACCACCAATAATGACAACTTGCTTTTCCTTGCTTTGACTCAACGTACTTCCTCCTTACTCCAAGAACTAAGTCACAACCGTTTCTTCTATCACTTTCTTATAGGGAGCTTTTTCATAGGCCTTCTTCTCTCTATAGTATTCTCTCCGAAGCTTGTATGCAATCCATAGCTTCTTCCATTTAGGAACAACAGCCCGCTTCTTGAAGACCTGATAGTCCATTTTTCTGATTTCATTCATGATTTCAGAGTAGACTCTGCTAGCTACCTTCACTGTAAACGCAGCAGCAGGTGGTAAATCTTGAATACCAATTTCTGATTTGGCGTAGTAGGATTGCGCTCTTGCCATCTCATGCTTAATTAGCCACTTGAAATTTGGACCGACCTCTTGCTTTTCAAAATCTGTCTTATCAACTCTGAATTGCTGTCTTGTTTCAAGAGGTATGTATATTCGCCCGTTATCAAAATCCTCAGCAATATCTCTGAGAATGTTAGTAAGTTGAAGCGCATGTCCCAAGTCTATTGCACGCTCAATGGTTAATGGATCGGTTGCACCCATTATGTAACATAGCATTACTCCAACGGTAGATGCAACATGATAGCAATATTTCTCAAGTTCTTGGATGGTTCGGATCTCTTTGAAATGGAGGTCCATTCGAACTCCTTCTATGAGTTCAAACATGTACTTGATTGGAATTCTGTACTTCTTCATCGTATCCCCAAAAGCTCGTAAGACGGGATGGTCGAAGACTTCGCCTGTGTCCATTCGAGCGACAATGTCTTTCAATGCATCAAGCTCTTCTTCTAACGCCTTGTGTGGGATATCGATTTCGTCAGCAAAATCGTCAGCCAATCGGCAGAAGGCATAAAGTGCAGCAAAGGATCTTCGATCTCCCTCGTCCAAATATCGTGATGCAAAATGAAAGGAACGAGCATGAACTTGAAACAGACGCATGCAGCAATCATAGCTGGCTTCCAGATCGATGTCAGTAGGGTCCAAGTGCGGAACTATCTTGGATGGCAGAACGGATAGATGTGAATCATATTCACATGTTGCATATGTGTCTTTAAATTCGCTTCTAAAGAACATGATCACAATCCTCGTAGACCTATTGTCCTGTAGTAATTTTTGACTCTTTAAATAGATACCCTTTTTATCTATTATTATGTGGAAAAATAGACCGAATCAATACTATGACACTCGAAGGTGTGAGATATGAAAATCATTGTTATAGGAGCAGGAGTGGGAGGACTCTCAGCTGCAGCTCTACTTGCGAAATCAGGCCACCAGGTTACGGTTCTTGAGAAAAATGCAGTGCCTGGAGGCAGAGCCCGTGTCTGGAAGAAGGACGGCTTTGTATTTGACATGGGACCTTCGTGGTATCTAATGCCGGAGATATTCGAGCACTTCTTTGAGTTTTTTGACAGAAAAGTAGAGGATTTCTATAGACTGATACGGCTTAATCCATCATACAGGATTTTCTTTCCGGATGATGTGGTCGATATATCGGCAGACCTAGAGGAGAACAAGGCTCTATTTGAGAAACTGGAAAAGGATGGGGCAAGAAAGCTTGAGAAATACCTCAAACAAGCTAAGACCAAGTATGAGTATCTTTTGGATGGGCTAATGTACCAAGATCTTGCAGGAATCAGGGCAATGTTCAGTCCAAAATTGATGGCGGCTGGATGGAAATTGAGTATTCTATCAAACATGGAGAAGCTGATGAGTAAGTACTTCTCAACTGAAAGGGCAAAGAAGATACTACAGTATTCGATTGTGTTTCTGGGGGGCAATCCGAAGAATACACCAGCATTATATTCCATGATATCTCACATTGATTTTAACCTTGGAGTTTGGTATCCGTATGGTGGCCTTGGGAAGATTGTTGAAGCAACCCAGAAACTAGCGCAAGAATATGGAGCTGATATTCGTTTTGAAACTGAAGTGACCAAACTGGAAATCGAAGACAAGTACGTCAAGAGAGTCATCACAACCAAGGGCGAGTTTGAGGCGGACATCATTGTGAATAATGCTGATTATCCTCACTCTGAAATGGACCTTCTCGAAAGAGAGTTTCAGACCTACCCACAGAGCTACTGGGAGAAGAAGACCATTGCACCATCTGCATTTGTCCTGTATCTTGGTTTGAACAAGAAGATTGAGAGCCTGACACATCACAATGTGATTTTGGATTATGACTGGGTTAGACACTTCGAACAAATCTTCGAGGATCCCTCCTGGCCAGATGAGCCTGCATATTATCTATGTTGCCCATCCAAAATGGACAACACTGTAGCACCTCCTGATGGGGAGAACATTTTTGTCACTATTCCGATCTCACCAGGCATAGAGGACACGCCTGAAATCCGTGAGGCATATTTTAGCAAAATCATCAAGCACATGGAAAAAGTGACTGGAACAAGTATTAGTGATTCGATAATTGTAAAGAGGATTTTCTCACTAAAAGACTTCTCACAGGATTACAACGCTTACAAGGGCACAGCTGTGGGTCTAACTCACACATTCAGCCAGTCAGCATTCTTCAGACCGAGACATAGAAGTAAGAAAGTGAAAAACCTCTTCTACACTGGTCAATACACCCACCCGGGAATTGGAGTGCCAATGGCATTGATTGCTTCAGAGATAGTCGCAAATCTCATCAATGATGAATATGGAAGTAATGAGTGAGATGAGTTGAGATGACAAATGTATTCTATCTCGCCTTTAAGGTTTCACGAGTACGTTTCTGGTTGTACCTAGGTGGAACATATCTCATTGGGTACATTGTTGGAATGAATAGTGGGAGTTACGATGTAACTCAACTACTAAATCCTTGGTTCCTCGTTCATCTCTTCTATTTCATGATTCCTGCGAATATCTTCCTTTACGGAATAAACGACATCTCTGATAAGGATACAGACATGTTCAATCCAAAGAAAGATGAAAAGGAGTATCGAGCTGCAGAGAAAGACAGAAGAAACCTCTACATTTTAGTCGGGTTATCGTTCATCTATGGGCTCATTCTGATTCTATTCCAGATATCAGACCTGATTGCGGTTGCCTACTTTACATCATGGATGTTGTTATCATTCTTCTATAGTGTCAAGCCCCTTCGATTCAAGGCGGTACCCATCTTGGATTTTTCTTCAAATTTCCTATATGTGATCCCAGCTCTGCTTTCATACTATCAGCTTACTGGGATAGTCCCACCAATTCTACCTATCTTTGCAGCATTCATGTGGACATCAGCGATGCAATTGTTCTCAGCGATTCCTGACATTGAAGCCGACATGAAGGCCAATATCAAGACAACTGCTGTTGTGGCTGGGAGGAAAGTTTCGCTGCTTCTTTGCTTAGTCTTTTGGAGCCTCTTTGCCTTTATTCTGATAGTTGTATATCCATGGAACTATCCATGGAATCTTCTAATGATAGTCTATCCCGGAATTCCTCTTTTCCTTCTTATCAAGCCTGAAGTGGATATTGACAGAACATATTGGTACTTCCCCTACTACACTGGGTTATTTGGGATGGTTCTTTTCCTTAGCTTAGGCGTTCCGTTGGTGCTATCTTGATGGGAGGAATAGTGATGTCATCAAGAAAGTCCGCTGAACCAATGAAACTAATATTCATCATATTTGCAATAGCCTTCTTTCTTGCTAGTTGGCTCGTTGCCAATATCAATATTGGAGGATCTGTAACGTGGGTTTCTGCATTTTTCATTGTACTCCTATCTCTCCCCTCCTTCTATTTCCTTGTCCGCTGGATTGGGGCAAAATGGGGACTCTTCTTGATATTCTTCTTTGCTGTCTTCCCGATAATTGTAGAGGCAATTGGAATAACGACTGGATTACCATATGGTGAATTTTACTATAGTGATTGGATGGGCTTCAAAATCTTCGGGCTAGTTCCATGGAGCGTTGCATTCGCCTTTGCACCCCTTATCTTTGGTAGTTTGACAATTGCGTCTAAAATCGTTCAAGATTGGCGATTGCAAATAGTCCTCAGTGCATTTATTCTAGTTCTTGTCGATATGGTGCTTGATCCCGCTGCAGTCGTACTGAGTATCTGGGTCTGGTTGACTCCAGGTCCATACTATGGTATACCAATAAGCAACTACACCGGTTGGTTTCTGACAGCTTTCATCGCATCAATTGTTTTGTATCAGATTACACAAAGAATTGAAGACTCCGACTCTAACATGCCAGTAGAAGTATCTAGTAGTCTTTTCATAAGTTTGGCATTTTGGACTGGCTTTTCATTGTGGAGTGGGTTGGTTATTCCGCTAGGTATCGGTCTAGCTTTGACTCTACTCATTGGTTTCCTCTTGCTTAAGAAAAAAGACACTTACAGAGTGCCAAAGCATTATCAGTCTTCAAACAGGAATATCACATGATAGGGAGATGATTCGTACAAAGACTTGTCCCAAATGCGGAAGCAATAGAATTGCAGGACCTCACAGAGTGTATGGTCAACATCATGTGAGAATCGACCTTCCAGGATTTTCTTCTGCAACACTGGAGAGTTTCACATGCGCTGATTGTGGATTCACAGAATTCTATGCTGATCAGATAGGACTTAAGAACATCAACACTTCAGGAAGATTCGTTCAAGATTCCAGACAGTATGATCAGCAGGTCACTAGGAGAGAATGTCCATATTGCGGGTCTGCGCTCAGACCAGGCGCTATATCATGCCATGAATGCGGTCAATATATCTCGTAAAATTTTGCATTCATTATCAGGTGGACCTTATATTCTAGAGAGCAGACCGAATCTCGACACGTATCATTTCGTGTCAGCCTCGAATACGACATCTGCTCCAAGCCTCAACCGTTGCTCTGGGGCCTCCTGCCGGTGGAGAGCAACCTAATTCATCCACCGGCTAACAACAAGCTAATCAGTCATGAATGTAAATGACAGGCAAGAGTGATTGAGAGATGTCGTGGCGAATCATCAAGGAGATTGACAATGATGTGTTTTACAATCTCGCTATAGATGAGAGTCTAGTTAGAACTATGGCCAAGTGTGAGGATAAAATGAACACTCTCAGATTTTGGAGATCTGATAGTGCGGTGGTTATTGGCCGATTTCAGTGTGTGCATAAAGAAGTCAATCTTAAGTTCTGTGAAGAGAATAAAATTGCTATTGCGAGGAGATTCACAGGCGGAGGTGCAGTGTATCAAGACACAGGCAATCTAAATTTTTCAATTTGTGTAGACAGGACAGAGAGTTATGTCCCAAAATCGCTGAAGGACATCTATAAGAGATTCATCGGTTCTGTTGCTTCGAGTCTTCACTCCATTGATATTCCAGCAATCTATGACCCTGTGAGATCATGCATCAGAATTAGGGATCTGAAGATTACTGGAACAGCGGGTTGGCTCAAGAGAGGAGTCGCCTTCCTGCATGGCACACTTCTCATAGAAGCAAATCTGACATCCCTTAGAGAGAGTCTAAATCCACCCAAGAATCAGCCAGTATACCTCCGAGATAGGTCGCGGATTAGATGTACTGAAAGCAAGAGAGATGTTGTAACAAACATTTCAGCTGAAGTCAACAATTGTCCCAATTTAGACAGGATCCAAAAAACCATTGTTGAAAGCATACAGTCAATTTCAGGTCAATCAACTGTCACAGGAAAATTGACCAGAGAGGAGAGGGACACTTCACAGGTTTTATATCAGAGCCGCTATTCCAAGTCCGAGTGGAATCTGGGGATACCTGCCCCATGAGCCTCTGAATATGAGGAATGATTCAATGACAACTGACGATGTCGAGAAGACCCTAAAGAGCTTCATGAAACACTTTGGCGCACTCAATAGGGATATCCCTGATGTTAGGAATGCATTTACAGACCTCCAGAAGGCTGTTCACCAAGATGGTGCTCTCTCAGCCAAAGTAAAGGAGATGATGTGCATAGTCGCTTCTATCCTTTCGCCTTGCGAGGAATGCATGGTCTATCATACAAAACAGGCACTTTCATTGGGTGCAACACGGGATGAAATCATGGAAGCATGTTCTGTTGCAATTGTAATGGGTGGAGGTCCAGCTGCTTCACATATTGCTACAGTTCAAGACTGTCTTGATGCTTGGGCACCTAGGCAGAAGTGAAGTTTCGCACGCACAGAAACTTGACAAATTCTTTCCCATGGTTAAAGAATTGGTGAGGTTCATTCCCTCCAATATGGATTACATCTCCTTCATGTAAAATCAGTTCTCGCTCACCAACTTTAACATGCACCTCTCCTTTTAGAATGTAAACTCCATGTTCATGAGGATGAATATCATATGATGTGTGCCCATCGGGTTCGACGATATAGGCTCGAAGTGCAAAGTTCTTCGAGGAATTTTCGGGATTGAGAAGGCGCTTGCGTCTTACACCCTTCATACCAGGGTGGTCATAGATTTCGTAATCTTCTGGTCTAGTATCCTTTGTGAGGAACATCAATCCACCATCCTTCTTCACTCAAACTCAATGAAAAGAACCTTGATTGCTTTTTGGCTTTCCATTAGGTCAAAGCCGTTCTCCCATTCTGCGAGAGATAAACGATGAGAAATCAGTGGTGAAGCATCTATACTACGTGAAGACATGAGGCGGAGTGTAGTGACCCAAGAGGAGGGAAGTGTCCCCCAAGTCCCAGACATAGTCAATTCTTTAGTGATGATTGGATCGAGGTCTATGTTTGCAGGTTGTCCTCGTACTCCGAGTAGAGTCACATGTCCTGCAACTTTGACAAAGTCTAATGCCTGTGTACAAGCAACACATGCGCCAGATGCTTCGATTACTGCATCAGCGCCGCGACCATCAGTTTCGCTATTGACAATACTTACTGGATCAGACTCGCTCTCAACATCGATTGTCAAATCAGCTCCGATTTTCTTGGCTAAATCAAAACGCCACTTGTCAGTTGACACACCTGTTACGATGACTTTGCCAGCTCCCATCGATTTAGCAATTTGTGTTGCCATCAAACCCATAGTGCCAGGACCCTGTACAACTACAACATCACCAGGGCAGATAGGAGTTTTGTCTATCACTGAGTGTACCACGCATGCAAAGGGTTCAGCAAGTGCAGCTTCCTCTAGTGAAACGCCTTTGGGAACTTGATGAACAATGTAATCAGGTACAACCAGATACTTTGCAAAGGCACCATTAGCGTTAGAGGTTCCGAGGATTCTCTTGTCGGAGGCTGTGCATCGATTCATATGGCCAGTCTTGCACTGATGACACTTGCCACAGAATGCAGTAGCTGGAGAAACAACACGATTGCCAACCGCCACAGAAGTGACATCTTCACCAACTGCAACAACTTTGCCACTATACTCGTGTCCTAGAACAATAGGAGGTGTGTAGAACGCTTGATCATGTTTGATATGAATATCTGTTCCACAAATCCCCGCAGCTGCAACTTCGATTAAGACCTCATCCCTCCTTGGTTTTGGCTCCTCTATCTCTCGAAGCTCCAGGTTACCAACTCCACGAGCTGTCTTCATTAATCCTCTCAATCTTGTGTCCTCTCACATTCATTGTTCAGTGGACTAATAGAATGTTACGGAACAAGCTAGGATTCATTCATGCTTCAAAGAGTTGAAAAAAGCTGGAGGTTCATCTCCCTGGTCCAACGAACGGACCCTAAATCCATTACTCAACTCTCCTCGGATTTTGCTTGCTGTTCGAGCTCCAACAAATCGCTTTCGCACATTGGCTTCCTTGCCTAACCAGATGTATACGTTCTTGCTTGCATTATCAATTATACAAAAGACCTTGTCTGATACAAGACCTTCTTTTGTCAGGTCCACATCTAGAGTAGTACCATCTTCCTGCATCTCTAGTGCTTCGACCATTGGGTTTTCCTCGTGAGGTGGGCAACGCTAGTCCTAACTTGTGGCGTGATACACTAGTGAAAAAGCTTCCTCATATTTGGATATATATTCCTCTAGCATGTCCTCAGTGATTTTGATGCGCTAAGAGTGTCAGTATAACCCGAACATTGTGGGGATAAGAGGGTATTAGATGCTCTCAAATGTGGCTCTAAGAGTGCCTCCGCAGTAGTTACACTGGGCTTCTAGAGGTCCTGTCCAGTCTATGCCTTCATGAGAAATAGCAGCACCACAAGATGGGCATCTATCAGGTAGTCTTACAGTTTTCATCTCTGTGCCATCTGATCGTCTTTGACCGCGATGGTGTTCAGGAATAACGAAGGATGGTGCCTCCATTGTAAAGCCACGAGCCACAGCAGTAGCAACTCCAGAACCTGCTCTACAAACAGAAAATACGATGATGACTACCACTATTACCATAATGATTGGGATAATCATAAACATCAGTGTGAAAGATCCAAAGATGTCGTTGAATATGTCAAAGAAATCGAACTGCAACCAGTTTTCACCTTGTGGGTTGTGTTTCGGTTCGAAGAACCATTGGGGGCTTATTACCTTTTGCAAGTAAAACCGACAGGTACCATCTTCGGAACTTATAAAAGATTCACAAGATTGCTGGCACCACAGTAAAAAACTGGAGGCCAAAAGACAAATGCAAATTCCAGCATTCTTGTTAAGAAAACTCTACATCAAAGGAAGCCTCGAAAACGTCGAAGGCGGCTTTATGTTAAAACTGAAGAACTCGCTGTCACCAGGTACTACGACTGCTGTTGCTCCTATAAAGGTAGATGGAAATGAATACAGTCTAGATAATCTAACTATTAGGTCAGGGGATATTGAAATCCTAGGATCGGACATCAATGAGGAAAATACCTTTCCCATAAAAGTTGGAGTTGAGATTGAGCTATTTGTTAAAGGAGAACCTCTTGCAGAGGGAGAACACAAAATCGACTTATCACTGAAGACAAAAGAAGCAGGCACTTTGGCTTTTGACGTCACTGATTCGATTTAGAAGTACTATTGCAGAGGGCGGTATGCCTTCTGCACTCGATTCTATTGTATACTAATTCTCTATAGTTGATAGGATGTAGTACACGATTATGAGTGGCATAATAATGAACATGAATAAAACGAAGGCACTACAAACCGTATTCAGACGTCCTTCAATGAAAGGACAAATTACTTCTTCACATGTCACCCCTGTGAGTGTGATTATATGTCAGACCCTTCATCTTCGGTCATAATGCTTCACTCTACCAGAGTTTTAAAATCTTAAGAGCATTCTATTGTGTTCTGGAATCTCCACAATAGTTTTCAGTAAAGTAATCCAAGTTTCGATTGGTGGAAGGTAGTGTATATCAAAATACGATCTGATGGATCTCTTGGTCTTGGTCGCGGAACCGAGGGAACTGCAGAGATAACATTCGGTTATGGAGAAGCTCACATGGTTGCCGCAGCCTTAGAAAAACTTGCACAAACAGCACGCAGCTATAAGCAAGAGTATCTAAAAACCACTGGTGTGGGCGGTGGAAACAAGGTCACTTTCAATCGTGCAGATGATGGGACAATCACAATCTCAGGGGATAGACAAAGCTACATCTGTACTGAAGCGGAAATCAGAAGGATGGCTGAACGGTTGAAGAACCTACCTCCTGTCGAGGTTGCACCTCCTTCAGACTATGTGAAGAAGATTAAACCTTCAGAAGGCATGACTCTTGTTATTACAAATGCAGGCGAATCAATCAGAGTAAGTCTTCCTGAGGCGGCTATAATCAAAACTGCTATTCAAAGTAGCATTGACTCCAGGTTTTTCCATGAGGAAATCGCTGTTGGTCAAAGAAAGATCACAGTTAGTCGAAGTAGTGACTTGAAATGGAAACTAGCTGGAGATGGTACCAATGTACGCTTCACCGCCTATGAAATAGAAGCACTTGTAGCCGGTCTGCAGAATGGTGTTCTGGATGTCCTAATGGATGTGGTCAAGAGCTTTGGATCAGATGATGTATCAGACATACGTGTCAAAAGCCAATTGAAGCACGTTGAGCAAGTATCAATCGAGCTTTTTGGAGAAGACAAGAGTGCAAAGGGTATGATTAGAGACATAACCAGGAGAACAAAAAAGGTTCTAGGGATTGAGGAGGATGCAGATGAACGTGCCAACAGGTTCATTGACATGTGCAATCATGTTTACGGAAAAATGAACACAAATTATGTTGAACCACTATTCAATCTCTTTTCAAAGGTCTTTGTAGTTGGCAGCTGATACTGAGTAAGCCTTAGTGCTATTCCTTCATTAGTGATTAATTCTTACTCTGTTCAATATATTATAATCCTAATAGAAACAATCCAAAAAGCGATGTAAATGAAAACTGATTCTTCATTGCCAACTGGGATTAGGATAGTAATGATTGCTATTGGAATCATTGTTGTCTTCCTTTTCCCATATGGATATCATATAGATCTAGGAATTGGACCCAGCGGGTTCATGGCAATTCTATGGGAGCTACCTGAGTTCCAGGTTCTCCCAGAATATCCGGGGATAATGCCCCTAACAGCTCTTGATTTCTTCATCTACTATCTATATCGACTTGTGGTGTTGTATGCAATTTGGAAACTCACACTTGGACTGATGAAACCAAAAAGACTCATGTTTCATGCATTAATATCAGAGTTAATTCCAATTCTCATCTCAATTCCAGGAGTTCTTTTCCTCGATCCATCGGGACATAATTACATCCCCATAATGATTCCTCTTCCCTTTCTGCTAATCTACTGTACTTTGTTGACGTTATACATATCAACACGAAGCGCTATTACTCAGCCTCAACAAATTCCACAACGTAATGATCCCGAGTGAAAAGGAAACAAATCTTTCGATTATCAAAGAGTGGAGCTTTTACTGGTTGTGAGATGATAACTGCACCGTTCTCTCGAGCCATCTTTTTTGCCGCCTCAATATCATTTACTTCATAGCACAGATGATAAAGAGACTGACGCTTTTTCAATAGGTCAGAAACCGGGGAATCTTCGGTGAGGGGAGAGATGAGTTCAATCTTGATCGGATCTGCATCCGATGTTCCCATGAGGACTACACGAACCTTCTGAGTGGGATCATCAACAATAGGACCCAGTTGTTTGTAGCCAAAGAGTGATTCATGATTCTTGATACCCTGTTCAATGTCTTTCACAAGGATTCCGATGTGACTGAGCTTCATTTTCTCACCTGAATCCACGAATTGTTGTGCTTTATCCATAAGTCTGTCGGAATCTCTTATTATTAGCTGGAAAAACTTGATCATCAATTCTATGGACTCTCAAGAGATAGATCTATAGGACTTTTAAAACACGGAAATATATCAGAGTTCAAGTTCTTCACCATATCGCTCCCCCCATTGGTCTCTATTAACCTGAAGGATCATCACGAAATTATCAACTGTTCTTCTATTTTTTGAACTATCCTTGCTTAATTCCCGGGCTCTAGCTAAAGCCTTTGCTCCTTCTTTTTGATCTCCAAATCGATAACAATCCATGGCTAGAAGCATCCAGGCTTGGAATGAATTGGGTGCAACGAGAGTTGCATTTCTTCTTGCTTCAATCGCCTTCTCAAATTTCCTCATTTCCCATAGTGAAGTTCCAAGGTGAGTCCATAGTTCTTCAGCATTGAAATTTGCCCTCTGCAAGACATCTATCGCATCATTGATTCGTGCTCTGGAAACATAGAATTGTGCAAGCCTAATCCAATACTGCTCATTTTGGGGCATTGCTTGAATCAGCATCGTGTATAACTTTTCAGCCAGCTTATCTTCACCATCGTGATCAAGCATGGACGCATATCGATAAACATTATCTATAGGTCCTGTAAATTCAGGGATTCTGTCACCACCCAGGAGTTCTTTTGCCTCTCTATGAGCCTTTCTGGCTTCATCCCACCGTTCTGCTCCCAACAATGCTAGAATGAATGAACCCCAAATTCTCTCATCTTTTAGTCTGTATTGAACTAGCTCTTGGAACAATCTAATAGAGTCATCATATTTCTTGGTATTAAGAAAAGAAACTGCACGATCTAGCATCTCGTCCAGTTCTTCATCAGACTTCCCTTGTTTGGAACCCACCGCATTTCCTCCGGTTATGATTATCTAGGGATGAAAGGCTTGGCATTAATATCCATGTCATTTGCGTTTTTGATACCTTGTTCGTTTCCTCGATAAGTCTGTCGGAATCCTTTTGAAAGAGTCCGCTCAGGCAAATGTATCATCGAAATGGTGTAGATTGTGTCACGGTCAAATTATGCAGGACAACTGGTAAAGAAATGGGGTCTTAGGGCACCAAAGCAGTTGTTCCGTATGATGAAACTTCATCGAACACCATTCAAGACAATTCTTCATAACATATTCACTGCTCTTGAAGAAGTTGATGGGCGGTTTGCATTTCCTACAATAGCTGCTATTGCTAGAATGAAACCCGAGCTTGTTCGAGAGATTGTAAATGCAGGACATGAAGTTGCCAGTCATGGGTATAATCATGTGCGATACCCCACATTGAATGCAGAGGGCAGAGAGAGAGACCTCAGATTATCGCTACAGGTTTTCAAGAATCTTGGAGTTCCAATTTCTGGATTCAGAGCACCCTACGACAACTACACTGATGATATGCCGCTCATACTTGATCGAACACATCTTTTGTGGGATGGGGGATTCGGGTATAGACCTGA
>JAEOUL010000265.1 GCA_016839345.1 Candidatus Thorarchaeota archaeon
ACCCGAATTGCAGAAGAACTAAAGGCATATCGAGGTGAATTAATCGTTATTCTTGGTGGTGGAGCCCATGGTCACCAAGTTGCTCATTCATATGGGTTTGCCAATCCCAATAGTCCCAAAGATCAACTCTTGAAAGGCATTCCACCAATACGCCACAACATGTCAGAGCTCGCATCATACGTAGAAACTATTCTAAACAGAGAAGGAATCCCGGCAATTGTTATTCCTCCTTTTTGTTCTGTAATACTAAAGAAGGGTACCATATACGATTTTCCGACTAGCATAATTAGAAAGGCACTAGACAACGGTCTTGTCGTAGTAACTCACGGAGATGTCTGTTTCGATGAAGAAAATGCTGCATCTATTCTTAGTGGCGACACAATTGCAGTGTACCTTGCAGAAAAAATGAATGCAAATACTATCCTCATTGGAACTGATGTAGATGGAGTTTTGGATGATAATCCAAAATTGAATCCATCAGCCAAGCACATACCTATAATAAATCAGGAAAACAAAGACACCATTTTGACTAAAACAGGACCCTCAACTAATACTGATGTTACAGGTGGAATGTCAAAGAAAGTAAGTGAGCTTCTTGAAATTGCTCGAAAAAATAGAGAGATTGTTATATTTAATCTCACAGTTCCAAATCGTCTCAAATCTTTACTACAAAATGAATCAACAATCTGTACAAGAATTCAATGATATTTCAAGTTACAAGAGCTGACATATTATCATCCATTGTTCTAACTATCAAGTTACTCGGTGTTGTTTCATTCTCTTCGAGATATTCTGATGCAGTCAGAACACAAACGACTTTCTCTGATTTGCAAATTCTACAAGCTATGTCGCTATGCAGATGTATCAAAGTGTTCAGTTGTTGCTGATTTGGAAAGATTACATAAGAACTGTTACCAACACAGAGATCGTAATACCCATGATTTCTGGAAACCTTTGAATGGTGTTTCTTCAATTCTTCTTCGATTTTTACTATCGCCTTTTCTTTTAAGCTCTTGAGAACTGACGAATTTACCAGCCAGAGACCTTCTGCAAGTTCGATGAACTTAGATTCATTATTGACACGCAAAGCAATAAGAACCTCATCGGCAAGCAACTCTGTCAAAGCACGTTTTCCTTCTTCAATGTTTAATGGAGCTGATCTCCCTTTCAATGACTGTAGAGCTGTAGTTTCAATGAATTCCAACAATTCCTCCCATTTGACTTGACCGTTAGATATGTCAACTAGATCTTGAATCAGACCAAACCATAACCGAATCTGAATTGCTCGATTTGTTGCAGACCCCACATCATGCATCGCACCAATCAAGTCCACCTGTTTCTCAGAGTCGCCATCCCTTGCCAACTTTGTTTGAGTAGAGGATTCTTTAGTTAAACCAGATTCGTCAGTCAAACTCTCAATTATTGAATCTAGAGATCTTGGAAATGCGGATACGACACTAACATCATTGAATTCCTCTGATAAGTCCATCATTTCTCTTAGCTTTGCAGCAGCAACGCTACCTCTGACTACAACAATGAGCTCACTTACACCATTCTGAAGCTTGCTCATTTGTTTCCGAATTTGATCCAATGTCAACCCCATTGACGATGCTCTCAAATGTTGAGGAATGACAATCACAGCTTTATCCTCAAGGACAATATCTGGCCAATCAGGACTTTCAAAAATATCAGAGGGATTGTATTCTACTCCAAGTTTTCCGGAGATATACTCTACAATCACACGTCTGACAGCATCCAAGGCTTTTCCCGGAAGGGCAAATACAAATCCTCCATCAACAAGTGCTAGAGCCTCTCTCTCTACACTACCCAATGATACAAGATTTCGGATAACCTCTGAAATATCATCATCTACAACAGTCGGATCCAGCACTGCAAGAAGATTTCGAATCTCTTCTTCTGTTGCCCATCTTTCTGATGCTAAAAATGCAACGACATGACTTCCAAGTCTATCAATTCTGTTGAAAACAAGAGTTTGTGCTTTCGAGTCTTCAGTTGTTAGAGGAACTTTAGTATCACCGACCAATTCTTTTCCTTTGTGCGATTCAGAACCTACAATTGTTGATTCGGATTCCTTTTCAATAGGTATTGTTGATTCTTTTTGTACCAAAGTTTCGGGAAAACGGTGTGTGGCAATCTCAAAAGTTTCAGTATGAGGTATACTCATCAACGCTCTTCCACGTTTCATTGTTCGAAGATACTGTTCCTGATCATCATTCAAGGAAAGAAATCTTCCACCAACATGACTGTCATATGGTAATCGAAATACAACCTTAGTCGAAGTATTCGCTAATATATTCGAAGAGATATTAGGTCTAGTTGATATCACAATCACACCTTGTCCGGTAGCTCGTTGCAACATCACCATAGACTCACCTGTAGTCACATCTGCTGCGGAATGTCTAGTATAGCTCTCTGGTACAAGATTACTTGCTTCTTCCAACACAACGATGTGGTGCAAACCTTCAGTAACGCCACGTTTCATTGCACTATCAAAGATCCGCTTTGCAACAAGATTGTAAAGGAGTCGTGCAGAATCCATCCCTCCTACTCGTGCAACATGTGAAAGATCGAAGATAACACGCTTGTTCAGTAAATCCGAGAATCGAACAGTTTCTGAGTCACCTCGAAGGATTGAACCAAGTGGTTCACGAGTCACTATCTCAAGACGATTGAGCAATGCATCTCTTGTCATGTTGCCTACGCGATCATTACCTGCAAGCTCTGAAATCATCTTAACCAGAAACTGAACTGAATTACCTTGATCTAATACCTCCGCCATTTTCATTACAGAATCTCGGAGGAGTTTTTCCATTGCTGGGGAAAGTTCAGAAGAATCACCTCTTTCATTCAATAATTCTCGCAATATTACAAATGTTGAATGTGCATGATTCTCATCATTCACCATTTCAGGGTCAATGAGATTGATTACAAAGGAAGAGTCAAGACCTGGCTTCAAAACAAGAATCTCGGATTCGGTATGTCCAATCAGACCCAGATACTCGGATCCCTTGACATCAAATATCCACCATGGCACATCAGTTTTCTTACTTAGTTGAGCTATAAGATGCTTTACAAGAGTTGTCTTCCCTGTTCCAGTTGCTCCTAAAACAGCAACATGTTCTCTCAACCAATCAACTTCCAATCCAACATTAGATAAACGGCGTCCTCCAAAGACTGTTTCACCAATTACAAGCTCATTTTCAACCAAATTCTTTGCAGGGACCGGAAATATTGGTGCATGTTTCGGAGTGATAACAGGAAGCTGTTGAATTGGTGTGTTTACGAAAGATGATAATCTAGCTATATGCATACGTTGACGTTTCATATGGCGACGAGATAGTATCCTATACATTGTCCGTTTCGAAAATTTCTGCTTTCGCAGCTTGATTGAATCATCACCACCCCATATCGCATGAACTAATCCAATTACTCCATCTAGGCCTGCTTCAATACGACTCGCAGTCGATGTACTCACTTTGAAATATACCGTAGTATCAAACCAACCTGCTCTATCTTGAATTTCTTCATAACGTGTCACTAGCTTTTTCTTCTCTGCATAATCTTGAAGCGATTCTTCCTTGCGTTTTTCCTTAGCCTGGATACTTTTCCACTGACTCTCAAGTGCACGTTTTTCTTTTCCTGGTTTAGCTGAAGAAAACACACATGTCATACTTGTTGTATAACCTTGTCTAAGTGCTGTTGAGATAAATGTCCCAATCTGAGAGGTTTCCGTTGTTGGAAATGCCCGAGGCAATCCCTGTAAGGTTATCAATTTCAATAATTTTGTTTCTTCATTTATGATTAGATCCTGAGCTTCAATATGTACTCCTTTCACATGAGTCAAAACAACATCTTGTAACGACTCCCCCTCAAGAAGCTTTAACTCCACATTATTTAGAGATGACAAAAGAATTGCTTCTGTTCTGGTTGCTTCTCTTCTCAGTATATCGTGAATTTGTTTTGAGCTATGTCCAGCAGCTGTGATAAAGATATACAAGAATGGTTCTCCATTTGTTACGCCTGCTTCGAAGGCCATTGTCACTGATTTGTCCAGTCCTGCACGCATGGCCAATAACATACTCTCATTATACCTTGGTTTTCCATTTTCATCTAAATACACTGAACCTGATACCGATAAGATATCCAGACAACATGTCCCAATCAAATAATCATCAAGTTGAACCAAGAATACACTATCTTCAACTGAAAATGACGGGTTCTGAAGGCGAACTTTCCTCATGGTTAACAACAATCCCGTGATAACAGGAACTAAACATATTATCACCTCAAAGAATGCTTTTAGAGGAACTAATGGTTGACTAACTGTTCCAGTTAATGGTAACAAATAAACCACTAACAAATATAGTCCAGAAAATAAGGTTCCGATGATCCAGAATATGTCCATCCATGATCTTTGCTTCCTACGTACTTCATGAGAAACCAATTCTGATTTTTTTCTTCGGGCTAAGTGAAATGGCATCTATGAAATCCTCGTCTTGTTTATTCTAGCTCAAGAATGATTAACTACGGAACCGACCCATCGTACCACTGTTAAGCATATGAACACCCCTAAACAGATTATACAACAATGTGCATTCCATAGGAGAATAAAAACCCAGAAACTGAATGATGAACTGGTACAAAAAAATCTGTGAAAAATGCTTGATATTTCCCTAAGGGGGTTCACATCATCAGGAAATCGTATTGGGTCCCGGCAATATTCATGATTCTACTTGCTCTGAGCATGTTTAACAATAAACAGGTATCAGCAGAAAGTGAAATAGTTGTAATCAGAGGGGAAATAATTACAATCACAGCCACACTTCTCCAGAACGTTAGCTATGGAAATCCAGTACCAAATCAAAGAATCTACTTTTTTGACCAGACATATGACACACTCATAGGTTCTGACATGACCGATACAAATGGAGTTGCCAACATTTTCTGGAGTATACCATCTAATCATGCCCTTGGACCAACAACCATCAATGCAACATTCTATGGTAATGAATCTCTTTCTCTTGCACCCTCATGTCAATGGGCAATCTTGACAATACTATCAGCCACAAACATTGAAATTAACCAAGTCCCAGTTCTGCTTGCACCTGGAGACCTTCTGTCCTTTTCAATTCATTTGACTGATGATTCAAATAATCCGATATCAAATGCAACTGTAACAGTCTTCAAGGATAATACACTACTAGCAGTTAGCACAACAAATTTGTCTGGGAGCGCTGATTTTGACATTTTGTGCAATAGTTCATGGATTACTTTAGGAGATAATCATATTCGTGTTGTATACAATCAAGACTTGGTCAATTTCTATGATACATCAGAAATCATATTCTTAGTTGATATAACAAAAATACAAACTTCTCTTACTCTTCAAAATCCATGTCCAACCGAAATCGGACTCAATCAAACAGTTGACCTCTATGTTGAGCTTACTGAAAAAAACAACGCAATACCAAACGAATCTCTCCAATTACTCCTAGATGATTCACTTCTACTTCTTACCACTTCCAACAATTCTGGTATTGCCCATTTTCACATCAACATTGATGAAAGATTCACAATTGGGATTCATTCACTAAAAATATTATACAATGGCACAGAACGTTATTACGAATCTTATCTTGAATCATTTATCTCTGTGATAAGTTCTGCACAGATAATTATTGGCGTGCCTGAATCAGTTGAGATAGGATCTAATGCCGAAATTGAAATCACCATTTCCGATTTATTGGGTCGTATCATTCCAAATTCTCTAATCTCGATACTTGATTACACATCTAATCAGAGATTCACAATA
>JAEOUL010000266.1 GCA_016839345.1 Candidatus Thorarchaeota archaeon
CATGACAGTACTATGGATGTAGGGAGTTGGATCTTCGATATGTATGTTCCAGACGGTTATGATGGAAATTTCTATGTCGAGTTCATGTCCAACGGAACGGTCTCGTGGGCGGGAGCAACAAACTATAGTCATATTTCTGCTGGATTTTACCGCGATGCTTTTTTCGTCTGGCGGGAAAAAGTAGTTTATGGGGCGTATGTTATCAGTACCGTGAATATGGATTCTGTACAAGGATGGCACCATATCAAAGTAAACAGGACAAGTGATGGTCACTTCGAGGTCTGCATCAATGGAACTCTCAGAGCATCCTTTGATTACACCGGCATAACAAGTACTACTTATCTCCAAGTCTATAGTAACAATGCAACTGGTGCCGCGCTCGACAATCTCGTTGTCAGTGATGACAAAACCGAAACGTCCCTACCTTGGGAACTGATCATGATTGGTAGCGGTGTTGCTATAGTTGTGATTGTTTTGGCAATTTTCATCCTAAGACGAAGATGAACAGACCAAAATGGATGAGGGTCTTTTGAGACCCTCTAGACCTTCTTTCTTACGGATTTGATTTCCTGCGTATACCTGGACCCTGAGTCAAACGAAGAATCTGTTCTGATGTCAGTACGGTATACTCTGAATTCGGAAACATCATAGTGTCATGTTTGTCATGAATTATGTCTGCAAAGAACTTAGTGTACCATCTGATCTCTTCTTTGCTTCGCTGTCGTATTGCTTTTCGTCTCCTTTTTCCGGTAATACTTCCTGACATTCTTATTTTACCTCCATACGGAAAAGACATCCAGAGAGGCTGCTCGCTTATAGCACAGTCCTCAGACCTAGCCCTCTCCCCCGAGAGGACCACAGAAAAGAAACGCAGGCATCACGAGGAAGAAGACATAGTACTAGTCACCACTATTCGGGTGGAACCAGTACTGGAGTGTCATTATTCCTCGCATTGTAATCGCCTTTTCGGAATATTCAGTTATAAGCTTTCATTTTGCCGTATCTAAATATTCAACTCAATTTCCTAGTTGGAGTCAGACCACAAAAGGCGATGTAGTCAAATGATGGTTCATATCCTTCACCTCTCTCTTGTGAACATCTTTCCTTGAACCGTTTTTCAAAAGCCATGTATTCTTCAATCCAGATCTCAGCTTCTGCATCTGAGATGAATATCTTTGTGAAACTTAGTGGTCTTCCTCTCTTCTTTCCACGAGGCAGTTCCGACTTCGTTTTCAATTTTTCAATTTGTTCGAGAATCAGATTGGAAATGACCAGTAAATGTGCTGAAGCTGATTCGAGGAAAGCTAAACGCTTCCTCACATTCAATGCACCCTCACCCTTTGCTATGACTTCTTCTTCATAATCGGGATTGATGCTATAATATTTCACGACTCGACCTGTGCTTTCTATCCTTACTTTTAGAACTCCTTCTTGAACAAAGCGTGACAGATGATGTGACATAGTGCTTCGTTGAATACTGACTGCATCCATTAGCTCCTGTGCAGTGATTTCCTTGTTCAGAAGCACTTCAACATATATTCGCGCTCTCACAGGATCAGCGAGTAGCTCTGGAAGTGTCAACCTATAGTCACCCTACTACTTCTTTGATAATAGCCTTATAAGTGCGATGATGACATCCACTTATTTTGATAATATCTACTCATTTCGATTATATCGAAATGTATTGATTATATCACATCGTTTAGATTATGTAGAAATTAGCATAAGCCAGAGGAGGCGTCATTTTAGGTCGAGTAATTCAACCTCAAAGATCAATGTAGAGTTAGGTGGTATCAATCCATCCCCCACATCTCGAGATCCATAGGCAAGTTCTGGAGGAATCGTTAATTTCCTTTTGCCACCAATCTTCATTGAGAGAACGCCTTGGTCCCACCCTTCGATTACTTGGCCAACACCTATATTGAATTCAAAAGGTTGACCTCTGTCAACCGAACTGTCGAATTTCTTTCCATCTGTCAACCAACCAGTATAGTGGACGACAACTTTCTGACCCTTAGCGGGAGAGGCTCCAGTTCCAGCAACGATGTCTTCAATCTGTAGATCTGCCATAGGAATCTCCTATTCTATTGTGTTATTAATCTAATTCATGTTGCGGATTTCTTTTCTGGAAATGCTTTTAGATAACGGAGGTGCTGAATAACTAAGCGAGTATTAGGAAGAGAGAAAGTGACGGACCAAGCTCTTGAGGTGCTGACTCAGGCAAAAGCTCTCCTTGAAAAGGGAGATTACAAAGAAACTCTCGAAACCCTTCAAGCATTTTTGTCCCAAAACGAGTTCAAAGATCCTGTAATGTATTTAGATGCTCTTGTTATAATGGCGGAATCATCATGGCGTTGCGGGAAGTTTGATGACGGTCTTGACTCAATCCAAAAGGCTGAGAGCCTACTCTCATCAAAGAAATTAGAACAAGCTCAAGACGATGATATTCTGGAGAAGAAAGCCCGGATACTTTCAAACGGTGGAGTCATCTACTGGTATAGAGGAGAACTTGAGGAAGCTCTGGGTTATCATCAACAAAGTCTAGCGATTAGAGAAATGCTTGAAGACAAGAAGGGACTCTCAGTATCATTCAATAACATTGGACTCGTATATTGGGTGAAGGGAGATCTTGAACAAGCGATTGAGTACTACAAGAAGAGTCTACATATCTATGAAGAGTTGAATGATGAGCATGGTATTGCGACTGTGCTTAACAACCTCGCTAATCTCAGTTCAACAAGAGGAGAGTTAGATCAAGCGCTTGCATATCTTCAACGGAGTTTCGATATCAGGAATAAATTGCCAGATAAGTTAGACGTTGCTAGAACCCTAATCAATATTGGAGTCATTCATAGATGGAAAGGAGATTTTGACCAAGCAATAGAATATTACAACAAGAGCTTAGCCATCCAAGAACATCTCAGTATTGGGCTTGACTTTGCTCTCGCTCTCAATAATTTGGGGGATGTATACAGTCTCAAGGGGGACATAGACATTGCTTTGCAGTTTTTTCAACGCAGTCTACTTATCTATGATGAGATGGGAGCTAAGGAAGGGATTGCTCTTACTCTGTCTAACATGGGTGAATGCTATGCAAGAAAAGGCAATCCCGATAACGCATTCGAATTGTACCAGAGAAGTATGCTTATCTCTGAAGATATGGGAAATACTCGGTTGATTGCTGTATTGTTGAGTTACCTAGTAAGTTTGGCTTTGGACAATAATGATTTCAATGTCGCAAAAGAATACCTATCGAAACTTGAGCAAATTGATGCGCAATCAGATAGTGCAGCTATTAATCAACGATTTCGGGTTTCAAAGGCTCTGCTTCTCAAGAAAAGCCAACGAACTCGGGATCACGTGATAGCAGAAGAGATCCTTGAAAAAATTGTGGAAGAGGATGTTAGTGATCATGCTATAACAACCGAGGCGATGATACATCTTTGTGACCTGTTGTTACTCGAACTTAAGACAACTAGAGCAGAAGAAGTACTTGACAAAGTCAAAGACCTAACTCAGCAACTGGTCATAATTGCAGAGAATCAAGCTTCACACAACCTTCTTGTTGAAACATACATGCTGCAATCAAAATTAGCACTGATTGACTTTGAGGTAAATGAACCACGTAGACTCATGACAGAAGCAAAAAAGCTAGCTGATGAGAAAGGACTCCAAAGACTCAGTCAAATAGTACAGAACGAAATTGACGCTCTGCAGCAGGAGTTCAAGAGATGGGAGTCTATTCTTGAAGCAAAACCATCGAAGGAGGAAATGGTCAATCTTACCAATCTGGACGATCTTCTTTCAAGAATGGTCCAAAAGACTGTTGAAACCTTAGGTGTGGAATCATCCACTAAAAAAGACCGCTCGAAGTATTCTCTTGTTTACCAGGATCTTCTCAAAGGGTCTGAAAAATCAGAAAAGAGTAAGTTCAGAGTAGGTCTTGCGCAATTAGGATTATCAGAAAGCGGCGATATTCTAGATGAGTTGTATCAGGAAAAGGATGATGGACTCATTGGACTTCGAGAAGAGTCCGTCGAGCTGACAAGTACCAAAATAAAAGATATGGTCACGAAAGCGATTTCTGAAGGAGTGAACGTACTCCTCTTTCCTGAGATGACAATCGATCTTAGTTTCGAGCTATTAGCAGCAGATGTGGAGAACTTAGCGAGGAAACATAGCATCTACATCATTCCAGGTTCGTTCCATGACAGCGAAACAAGAAGGAATGTCTGTAGAGTCTATGGACCAGAAGGCATTCTTTGGGAACAGGAGAAACATATTCCTGCTATCATCCATATCGAAGGAAAGAGATTCTTAGAGAAGATTGAAACTTCCTCAGGACCCAAGAACACGATAATCTGTAACACGGAATACGGCAGGATTGCTATCGCAATATGTCGCGACTTCCTAGACATGGACCTCAGAGTTGAACTGAAGAACTCCGACCCTCCAGTTGATCTTGTCATCAACCCAGCATTCACGCCTGTCACTGTTGATTTCAGAGCAGCCCATTTTGATGCTAGAAGGTCTATCTACGCCTACTGTTTCTTTGCAAATGTTGCAGAGTTTGGAGACTCTCTCATCTACACTCCAGAGAAGGATAGAGTTGAGCTGACTGTCGCGAAAGGTGAAGAGGGGCTCATAATAAAAGACGTGGACCTCTTCCAACTTCGTACAGAGAGAAAGCGATGGGAAGAAAGCAGGAAGAAAATGTCATTCATCCAGAGTACAAGATGAACTCGCTATATCTCTTTCATCATTGATGGTGAACTCGTGCACAAAGTTGTGAACTCGATTGATTGCTTCATGTCCTCTGGTACTTTGTCACGAGTGACGACTACCCATCCCCTTTTTTCAAAAAACTCCTCAGCTGTGTCGGTCAATAGGAAAAGACGATTGATTCCCTTTTCTTTTGCAAAATCAATCATGCTTTCTACCAGCCTTGAGCCTAGTCCCTTTCCTTGAAATTTGGGATGTACAGCTAGAGATCTAAGAAGCCCAGAGTCTTTGTAGATTTCAAGTCCCACAGAGCCAATAAGAAATTCTGGATCTCCAATGGCTTCAAGATGTCTTACTATCAAGAAGTTCTCCATATTGAGTTCAATATCATCAGGAGGAAGATTTGTTTCTTGTAATAAGACTACCAATGCAGCATGGTCAGAACTCTTCGCTCTTTCAATCTCGAAATCACTTTTCATAGCTAGATGAATACAACGTGTTGTTATAATAAACTCGAAGTACGCGAAGAGTGCTCGATTGCTCGAGTTTGAATGGGTCAACAAAAGTTGACCAAAGATTTTCTTAGGAAGTGAGAGTTCTCATCAAATACGTGGTGACTATGCTAGAAATCAGGCATATGAAGGAAGAAGACTGGAACGAGTTCCATAAGATGGACATTGAGATCTTCCCTGATGATGTAATGAGAGAGGAGTCCTTTAGAAAATCGGTCGAGGGAAATGGGTGCTTTGCGCTCACTCTTGACAGACAAATCATTGGGAACCTCATTGTAACTCGTTTTGGAAAAGATATTGGGTATCTTAACCGGATTGGAGTTACCAAGGAACATAGGAGAAAAGGCTTTGGTTCCAAACTTATGGAGCATGCATTAGACTGGTTTCATGAACAAGGCGGAATTAGTACTGTGCAACTTTTTGCAGACCTAAACGAGGCAGCCCAAGGTCTGTATAGAAAGCATGGATTTATGAAAGAGGGAACAACTTGGCATTACTTCGTGCCATATAACTCCGTTAGACCAAACGGGAAGTTCACATGTCAAGAGATTCGGGAAGACGAAATTGAATTAGTTGGTGGAAAGTTTCCTTCAATCCCTCCTGAACAGATTCGAAGATATTTGGCTTCTGATGAATATCATATACTGACATTGAAAGATAAGAGTGGAAACATTGAGGGTTTTTGCCGGTTTACACCTTCGTTTCCAGGATGCATGCCGTTTGAAATAACTAGTGTCGAATGTTTCGATGATTTCATAGCAGGATTGTTGGAGTTCAAGCTTCCTGAGCATGATTATTGTCGTGTGACATTCACAGATTTAATTGAACTCGCAGAGCTCTGTGAGAAGAGAGAATATCATCTACATCACCGACTTCACAAGATGTCTCTTCAGCTCAGTTAATACACATCTAAAAAGACCACTATCCTTTACTTCACTAGACGACTTAATTTCTTGTTTCAGAGCACTCCTTCTTTGTTAAAAAGAAGGGATAAGGAGCTAGATGGCTCCTCCCAATTTTCTAGAGATCAACGTTTCTTAAGTATCACAACGAGGATAATAACCACAACTACAGCTCCACCTGCTCCTAATACGAGTAGCATCGTTGTTGGAAAGCCATCATCTGTTGGTGTAGTTACTGTTATTATAACGTCCAGTGAGGCAATGTGCCCAAAAATATCAGACACTTCTATCCGAATAGTGTATTCACCCACTGGTAAATCAGTGATGCCAGTCAGTACTCCATTAGAATCGATAGCAAAATTAACTGTGTCATTAACCTGCCATCCTTCGATACCTGAAGGATCAGTAGCAGTATAATGCTCAGACACCCTATCACCTAGTACGATATTGATATGGCTTGGTCCATCAATAGATGGAGGTGTAAGGTCTTCTATTGCGGCAGTCGTGGAGTTACCTGTTGAATGGCCAGATATATGATACACCTCTATTTCGATAGTGTGTAAACCATGTGACAATCCATCAGCCAGATACTCGATGTTATTTCCATCCCAATTTTCAACTAATACACTGACACTATCAACAAACACCTCATAGTGAGATGGATTTAGAGCTGAAGCTTCCCAGATGATTACATTCCCAGTTTCCAATATCTCGAAATCTATCGGTGCTGGCTTGACAAGGTCCAAGCTCTTGGATGGGTACAGGTCAGGATATACAGAATGAGTTCCATTTGACACATAATAGACACCTGTTCCGTTATAATCACCCCACCAGTTCCCAACATCTGTAACATTGTTGTACCACATATTATCTTGTATGCTTGATTCTTCTAGTGCATTATTGTCATTCCAACCTATATCATTCCCCCATAGTCTGCAAGAATGAGCAAGATACAGGTGGATACCAATCCCATTGTCGAATACAATGTTGTCAGTAATGTTCGAGCCCATCGAATAGACCTCAATTCCTATCGCATCATTGTTGTACACTACATTCTCTGCAACTGTGTCGTTTGCACACATTATGATAGCTATTCCATAATCGGGGTGATCGTATACCTCATTACCAATTATCTCATTCCTGTCACCATAGGCATAGATCCCAAAGTGCGTGTTGTTGAAGATTTCATTACCCTCTATTCGAGAATCCACTACTGAGCCGAAAGAAATAGCATGTCCTTCCCAATCGTTGATAACATTCCATCCGTTACCGTGGATCTGATTTTCCAGGATAAGAAGCTGCGCTGCATTGTTTGCATATATACCTTCATCAGTATTGTTGAAAATGTCATTGTCAGCAAGCTGAGCCTTTGCAGAACCCTCCAATGTGATACCAGCAGGGGTGTTATTCCATATCGAATTCTCAGAAATCACCCAGTCGATAGTGGCACCACCAAGATAGATCCCACAGATTGCATTTGGAACTATATGCCACCAACCGTTGCTATGGATGTCGTTCTGATTTATTGTTCCATTATTCGATGAAACGGCATCGATACCGTGATCTGAGTTATCGTAGATATTGTTGTCGAATATATAGGTAAAATCGGACCCTTGAATGAATATACCATTCCTGGCATTATGATAGATCTCATTTCCAACAATAGACGCGTAATCTGCATTATGCAAGTAGACTCCGCATAATGGAACAAATGAGTACCAGTTATCGTGAATGTCAGAACCCTCGACTGTGAGATGAGGTGAGTCTGCAGCATAGATTCCGCTATCTGCGCATCCAGTAATCTCACAGTCAAAAATCGTAACATGGTGTGAGAGCAATACCCTAACACCTGTACCTTGTACTGAACTCAAGAATTCATTGCTAGTAACAACAGAATTGTTGCAGAGATATAATCTTAGACAGTCAAAGTATATTCCCGTAACAACACAATCCTCGACAATCGCACCCTCAGATTCCCAAATATACAGACCATACTCACAGTAGTCTGTAGTGCAGTTTCGAACCTCAAGTGAATCGATGTCCATCAAGACCATCGTATAAGTTTTCACCACTATTGTTGTGTTGACTATCACAACGTCAGTCGCAGTGTTGATATTAATACCGTCACCATCATGCAACATGACACTGGTCAGATAGCAACCTCGAATCTCAAAGCTGTAGGTGACATCAGATATTGCGATACATGTTCCAGCTGATGCTATGCTGTACCCCTCTATGATGTAGGGATCTCCTGGTGAACCGTCACCAAGCCACCCCTCAGCAAGTGCTGTGTCGTAAAAGTCGGTGTCATTATCGATATCAATTTGACCATGGGTTTCGTATGATAGGGCAGAAACCTTCGTTGGTGTTGGTGATGTTTCTGCCTTTGCTTCTCCAATGGGTATTGACGTGATGAACCCTGAAAGAAGTAAAGGTGTTACAAATAGAATTAGAATAACTAACGCGGTTCTTGCGTGCTTCATTCTTTCTCCTCCTAGACTCGTGAATAACTTAGAAATGATGTACTCATTCCCTGATATTACTTCTGGAAAATTATTTACAATTGCAAAGTGTCAAATATGAGTCCAAGCTTTGACAGGCGTCCCAATGGATTGGTGATACTAATGACAAAAGTTGCTGTAATTTCCACAAATGACAGAGTCTATGGAGTGAACAAGTCATTCGAACTCTTGGGAATCAATCCAGTCAAGGGAAAGAAGGTTGTCCTCAAACCCAACTTCAACACAGCAGATCCTCCACCTGCTTCAACGCACATGGATACGTTCAGACAGATACTGGTGAAGATTCAGGAATTGGGTGCTAAGTCAATCGCCGTTGCAGAGAGGTGTGGACCAGCAAACACTGAGGAGGTTATCAAAGTGAAGGGTCTTTACGGATTGGTTGACGAGTTCGATTTTGATGTTGTGAATCTCTCGACAGTCCCTGAAGATGAATGGGTGATGAAGAATCCTGAGGGAAATCACTGGAAGAATGGATTTCTCTTTGCGAAGATCTATGATGAAGCAGAATGCGTGGTTGAAACCTGTTGTTTGAAGACTCATCAATATGGGGGTCACTTCACACTCTCACTCAAGAACGCCACAGCGCTTGTTCCGCGAGAAGGTTATTCATACATGAATGAGCTACATAGTTCACCCCATCAGAGGAAGATGATTGCTGAGATCAACGCTGCATACAAATGGGATCTAGTCATAATGGATGGAGTTGTTGCTTTCGTTGATGGAGGTCCTATGGAAGGGACACGAAGAGAAGCCAATGTGTTTGTAGCGGGAAATGACAAAGTAGCAATTGATGCTATTGGTGTTGCTTTATTGCGGATACTAGGAACTACTCCTAGTGTTTCAAAAGGTCCAATCTTTGAACAGGAGCAAATCGCACGAGCCGTAGAGCTAGGAATCGGTATCTCTTCATTTCATGAGATTGAGTTCCTCACAGATTCATCAGAAAGTGAGATATTGGTTGAGAAGATAAAGGTTGAATTTGATTAGATCTCTTTATCGGAGCCGACTCTTGCCAAGGATTTTGCGAGCTTCTTCTTCTCCTCCAAATTACTCAATCGGTTTATCATAATTCTTTGCGCTTGAGGAGACCCTGCACCATGCATTGATTCCGCAAGGTAACCGACAGCTGCTCTTCCCAAGGTCAGATTCTCAATCAGTCTCAACATCTTAACGCGGTCTACTGTGTCGACTCCCTCTGCTCCAACCAGATATTTTTCTACAATCTGGCGTGTTTCCGGATTACTCAGTTCTCGTGCGCTCGGACATGTCACAAAGAGACCCCCTGCGATGTCCTGCAAAAGTCTAGAAAGCTCATACGGAAATCTAGTCACATTCTGCTTACACACATTTGCTAAAAGAAGATCAACTAGGTAATTTCCAGCTGGAGTCTTATGACCAGCTGCTGAGCAAGCTATTCCACATGAATACAGGGTTTCATTCAGATGAACCATCTCGGTGATTTTGTCGCGAATGTGAGACGCTTTCTCAACACCATTGTATTCTGCAATGGATGCGGCAGCACCTACAAGCACATCACCTACTCCGACCTTGCATCCACCGTAGCTCTGTCTATGATATGCAGCAAAGGATTCAACAAGGCGTCCACAGAACTCGCTCTCTCCATTCATAAAGATCCGCTCATTTGGAACGAAGACATCATCAAAGACAACCAAACATTCTTGACCACCATACAGTGGATTACCACAGTCCACATCACCCTCTGCAGTTTCATCAAGACGACGTAAGTCGCTTGATTGCCGTCCATAGTAGTATGTGATACCCTCTGTATCTGCAGGAACAGCACAGCAGATTGCATAATCCTTGTCTTCATTTCTCATCGCTAGTGTTGGCATGATGAGATGCTCGTGGGAGTTGACAGCTCCGGTCTGGTGAGCCTTTGCCCCGCGAATCACCACTCCATCATCTCTTCTCTCTGCTACGTGGACATAGACATCTGGATCCTTCTGCTCTGAAGGTCGTTTGCTACGGTCTCCCTTTGGATCAGTCATACAGCCATCAATTACCCAATCTTCAGCCTCTGCTTTTTTGATATAGGCAATGAATCTCTGATGGTAGTCTGTCTGAAACTTCTGGTCAATCTCATATGTCGTGAGATAGACAGCATTGAGGGCATCCATTCCTACGCATCTTTGGAAACAAGTACCCGATAGCTGTCCCAATAAGCGTTGCATCTTGACCTTATCTTGAAGGTCATCTGTACTATTGTGTAGATGACAAAAACGATTGATCTTGTTCCCTGTTATAACAGACTTTGCAGTCATCAGATCAGAATATTCAGATTTGTGAGCCAAGTCATAAGTCAAAGCCACCGAGTTAATTGAAGCTCTGATTATCGGATGCTCGATTGGATCCTCAACCTTTTCACCAAGCAAGTAGATTGTTAGTGGGCCGCGTTTTCTCAGACTTTCAATATATTCTTCACCAGTCTTCAGAACCATTTCTATCAAATCCTTTGCAGAGGCGGATTCTATCTGAGAATCCTTAATCACTTAAGAGCTACGCTAACTCAAAATTAGTTGCTCTAGTCAAAGTGCTCATCAAGCCATCTTCCAAGTGGGTCCCAACTTCCTGGTGGAAATTCCGAGTGTTTTCCACCTACAGCAACATGAAACATCTTGTTTGTAGATGGTAACTCATCAAATAGCGCACGACAGTCTTCAACTGAGAAGATTTCATCATTGTCTCCAACTCCAACAAAAACAGGCATATCACCAAGATTTGGATATGTGAAGTCTCGAAGGCGAGTAATCTTCATGAATCGGAACGTGTAGTAGAAATTGAAGAGAGGGTTGTCAAGTCCAATCATTCCTTCACGATAGTAGTGTATCACTGGTTTACTCGGTCTGAGAATTGAGCTAAGAAGTATCTTCAATTTTTGACCGGCAGATATTGATGGGTATACATCAGGTCTTGTTGCTCGAGCTCCGCTCAAGAGAATAACACCGTCTATGTTCTCAAGGCAATTGTTGAGTGCAAACGAACTTGAAAGGACTCCAAGACTATGACCTAGAAGTACGACTTTTGGATGAAGCTGTTTTACAAACTGTATAGATTCACATAGGTCTTTGATGAATCTCTCCTGACTGGGATAGTCACCTCTGTTTCCGTCAGATAGACCATGCCCTCTCAGATCAAGACCCAAAACATTGAATCCTAGTTCAGTAAAGGGTCTCGTGATCAAGCCATAAGGTCCGCTATAAGCAGTGATTCCATGGAACAATAGAATAGCTGTTTCTTTAGGTTCCACTCTTGCAGATTCCCACTTTCTCAAGAAGAGAATTTTGTTGTCAGAAGTCGTGAGCAAGTGGTGGGGACCTTCGAATTCGTTTCGTAGTGATGGAATATCAAGAGTCATA
>JAEOUL010000041.1 GCA_016839345.1 Candidatus Thorarchaeota archaeon
ATGGGAAGGATGTACCCGGGAATGATTTAGAGGATTCCCTACAATTTCTCTCGACAAAAGAAGCGAGTGCTAGCGCAGAGATTTGTTCAGAGTGCATCTACAAGTTCATTCTGACTCTAGGGGACACTTTTGCAGATCATATGACGAGAAAAGAGAGGACAGAAGAAATCAAGCGTTATGTTGATGATTTTTCGTTGAAGATTGCAATGAAACTGAGTCAGATGGATAAGTTCATGAAACCGATTGGTAGTGAGGAGGAACTCGAGCAAGGTGTAGACCACTTTGATTTCCTGAGAAGATACCTCATTCAATTACTTGAACAACAACAGCATTGGGTAGACCTTATGAAGACATATGTGGAGGAAAATACTGAGTTCTGGATTCAAGACCTAATAAGGAAGAGAGAGAAGCTTTCTCGTTTGGAGTTTCAGTTTTACAGTCAAACACTGCAACTACGAGACATCAATGACTTCGTACTCTTAGTAAAAATGCTGAAATTCATCCTAAGAACTTCAGATGCAATTCTATCCCTAAATGAAGAGATTCACAGCATTATCAGTTCAAAAAGATTCAATGAATTGTCTGAGAGAGATGATAGACTCAAACAACTTGCCTCATATACTGATAAGAGTCGAACAGTCGAACATAACTTCGGGAATATTCTCCAGATTCTGACAAAGATCTAGTGGATCAATCTCTAGGGGTAAAATCGAATATCTTCAATAATTGCCTTCAATAATTTTGCCGCTGTTGGAGATGTCTGACTAGAATTCCATTCACTAGTAAATTCCTTGTAGATACGTAACTCAGGGAGAATTGTCTTTGCTAATTCTTCAATCTCAATTTCAGAGATTAGTGGTCCAGTCCCAAGCCCAGGACAGATCTCTTTCTTTGCACTTAGTCCCCAGGACCAGTTTCCATCTGAATCATTGAATGTAAATGGGAATGATTTGCAGACGAGAGGACGAACGGAATGTATCATACAGAGGTCATTATTCAAGAAGATGCAATCATCATTTTCCATTTTCTTCAATGCGATATATGCAAGTCCCATTTCTGTTTTTATTGAGGGTATTCGTTCAAGTCCTATGGGAGTTGGCACTCCATCTGAAAGAATATAGAAATCCAACGCTTTGAGCGTTTCATCTGAACTCAGTCCAAGGACTGATGCAATTCTAACAATATCACTACCTGTCACAGTTACCAGAAGAGATTCATCTCGGCAACATGCTCCACATTTTGTACATTCAAAATGTGGGAAGAGTATCTTTACTTGGGATGACTCATTCTTATATGGGTTCAAATTAGGTCACCCTATTTCTCGTAACAGCTCTTAAGTAATAGTTGGAAGGAATTCAACAAGCTTTGCCATACCTGCTTTGATGTCATCCATTGATGTTGCATATGAGAATCGTAAATAGCTGTCATATTTTGATCCAAATACACCACCAGGTGATGTACAAATACCTACTTTCTTCAATAGTAACTCTGCAAGTGTTGCACTACTGAGTCCAATATTTGAGAAATTCGGGAATGCATAGAATGCGCCTTTTGGATTGAGACAATCGATACCAGGAATCTCATTGAATAGACTCGTGATAACATCACGTCTCTTTTGGTACTCGTCTACCATTTCTTTGATAGAACTTTGGTCACCTGTAAGAGCTTTAGCTCCAGCATATTGGGTAAATGATGCGGCGCAAGAGGTTGTGTTCTGCTGAATACGCACAAGGTTGCTTATAGTTTCTTCATTTCCGATTGCATACCCCAACCGCCATCCAGTCATAGAATGAGATTTCGAGAATCCATTAATGACCATGGTATGCTCCATAGCTGGATCGATTTCAAGCATTGATGTCTGTTTGAAGCCATCATAGACAAGGGTCTCATAGATTTCGTCAGAAAAAATCACAAAATCTTGGTCTTCAGCAAGGTCATGGATTAATTTCATGTCTTCTTTTGATAATACGCCACCCGTTGGGTTGTTAGGAGAGTTAATGACTAGTGCGGATACTGTTCGTGAGATACTATTCTTTAGAACTTCCTCGTCAATTGTATAATTGCCATTAGTGGGGACATCAACAGGTTTTGCGCCGACAGCACGAATCATGACCCTATATGTTGGCCAAGCTGGCGCAAGAAGAAGGACATCGTCACTTGAATCGATAGTCGCGAGGAAACCAGCGAACAATGCCATCTTTGCACCGGGAGTCACAATTACATTCTTTGACCCATCGATATCTATTCCGCGTGTTTTATAATAACCTTCAATCGCATCAAGTAAGGGAGGTATTCCACGAGCTGGTGTGTAACGCGTAAATCCCTCTTTGAGAGCTTCTATGCCAGCTTCAATAATGTGTTTGGGAGTGGGAAAATCAGGTTGACCTACTTCAAAGTGGTAAATCTTCTTTCCTTCCTTTTCTAGGCGTTTTGCCAAATCGAACATTTTGAGAGTATCCGATTCAGGGATACGCTCCATTGTGTGTGATGTCCAATCCATTTCCTGCACCATAACTACGTTATATGCGTGAATTTGTTACCAATGAAGGCAACACTCGTGCCCTCATACTCTTTGATAAATGCTTTCTGTTTGGTCAAAGCTTGAAAATGTCGAAAAATTTGATTCTCTGTTCCTCGGTCCCACGAATTTTCATTCTATCTATGATTATTTCACCAAGACCAAGCTCATGAGCTCTGTTCAGATACTTGATCTTTGTTGGATCTATGCCTAGAAGGTCAGAGCAAAATGCATCCACAGCAACTGGGTCAATACCTACAATCACTGCACCTCCAGGTTTAGTAATACCATCTTCTCGATTCCCAATGACCAATGAAGTAAGATCCATGATAGTCAAATGCGGTCTGAAAGCAATTAATAGGTCTAGGAGAACATCATCAATGTGTTCGTGATAGCGACGTTTATCACGTTCAGGTATGAGACCGAACAGATTCTTGATCCCACCACCTATAGTGCAAAGTCCTGATTCGAGTTTTAATGTTGGAACATTCACAAAGAAATTTGGTCTTACTAGGAGTGATGGCATTTCCAATGATTCAAAGTGATTTCCAGCCATCTTTATTATTTCACAAGGGATTTCAGAGAGATTCACTAATTTAACATTAGGACTAATGAGATTGGAATAACCAGTTTTTTCGAAAGCTACCTTAGTTGTTCTTATTGGATTATCACTTTCGATGATAGAGATATTCCCAAGGTTTCCAAAGGTCTGAGAG
>JAEOUL010000267.1 GCA_016839345.1 Candidatus Thorarchaeota archaeon
CATTCTTCGCAGCCTGAGCTGTACCAGCAATCATGACACCAGCAGTGTGTGTAGTCAATGGTGCTAACTTGATATGTTCAGGGTTGAAGAAACCATCACCACTTCGGGTCAACCCAAACATCTTCGCTGTTTCATCCATATCCTCTGGAGGAATCATTGCTGACGCTAGAACAAGCATATCTGGTTGGAACGTAAGTTCATCGTCAGCAAGGACATCGAACCATCTCATGTTGATTTTTCCATTTTCAACAGTAACCTCTGGTTTTCTGTCCCTTGGGAATTTGCTGTAAATCACATGTTTCGAACGAGCTAATCTATGAAACTCTTCATGACCTTTTCCGTAGGTTCTAATGTCTTGATACAAGACCAGTGCCTCATCGACCCGTGTTCTCAGATCTGCTGCTGCTTTTGCAGTGGCTGAGCAACAGTGTCTTGAGCAATGTTCATGACCTTTTACTCCAGGTTCTCTCGAACCTACGCAACCTATGAAAACTAATTTCTTGACTGGCTTACCATCACTTGGTTTTACCAATCCAGGATCTGGTGGAAGCTCCTGTAATTCCGCAAGAGTGAGAATATCTGGAGACTCACCATATCCGTAGTAACCCTTTGGTTCAAAGGGCCTGAATCCTGACGCTATGATGGCAGCACCAATATCTACATTCTCTTCTTTCTCTGTCTTAAGATTCTTGATGGTAACATCGAAGTTACCAATGTAACCGTCAAATCGGGAAACCTTGCTGTTCAGGAATATTTTGATACGACTGTTCTTCTTCACTTCTTTAATCAATGGTTTGATGATCTCAGGGCCAGACTCATCATAGGGGAATAGATGAGTCCACTTGGCAACATGGCCACCAAGTTCTGATTCCTTCTCAACAAGAACCACATCGAATCCTCGTTCAGCAATATCGAGTGAGGCTCTTAAACCAACGATACCTCCACCAACTACCAGTGTTACAGGAGTCACCTTGACAGTCTTGATAGGAAGTTTTTCGAGTTTTGAAGCTCGAGCCACTGACATCCTAACGAGATCTTCGGCTTTCTCTGTTGCTTTCTCTGGTTCACGAGTGTGGCACCAACTTACATGCTCCCTTAGGTTGACCTGTTCGAACAGGTATCGGTTTATACCCACCTCTTCAACAACTCTACGAAAAGTTGGTTCATGCATCCGGGGTGAGCAACTAGCTACCACAACGCGATTCAGTTTGTGTTCCTCAATTTTCTCCTTTATCAGAACTTGTCCTGCATCTGAGCACATGAACATTTCATCAGTTGAGTATACAACATTAGGTAGCCTACCAGCCATCTCTGCAACCTTAACGACATCTATTGTTCCAGCTATATTATGTCCACAATGGCATACAAATACGCCAATGCGCGGTTTTTCAGAAGTTTCTGTTATTGTCTGGGTCATTCAATTTTCTCCTACTGACATGTTTCAAGGATTTTCTGTGGACTAATCTTCGTGAGACTAATCCCCAGGGTATCAGGGTCAATTCCTAGTGCAGGACCTAGTAGCTGAGGTAGTGTAATGACAGGTATTTTCTCTAAACCCTCAGTATCATCTCCAAACTGAATTTGAGTTAGTTGGATATCACAGAACACACAGGCGGTCACTATGCCGTCGACATTCTCTGAACGTATATTGTTGATCTTGTCCATTCCAATACTATTTGCTACTTCCTCATCCATCGCCAGCATTGGTCCACCACAACAACGAGTCTTCCCTGTATAATCTACAGCAGTACCGCCTACTATCTCGATAAGTTTGTCAATAATTGTCGGATTTTCAGGGTCATCCACCTGAACAATCTCTGGGGGTCGGGTAACATGGCATCCGTAATGCGCAGCTAGACGTACACCTTTGTAGGGTTTCACAATGGCAGCTTGGACAGCATTATATCCAATGTCTTCACGAAATACTTGAAGCAGGTGTTTGACATTGACAGTCCCATTATACTTCAGTCCCTCATCACCAAGAATTGCATTCACTTCATTTCGAAGTTCTTTGTCATGATCAAGCTCATGTTTTACCATCTTCAAAGAACCTGAGCAAGCGCCGCAGATAGCCAGAATATCCATTCCCATTTTCTCAGCAATCGCCAGTATTCTTCCACTCATTGCAGCAAATGCAACATGGTTGACTGATTCTACATATTGAGCTCCACAGCAGTTAACGTCTTTCATTGGGTTGAGGACAATGCCAAATCTTCTCATTACAGCAGTGACAGCAGCCTCATATCCTGGCAGTCGTACAGGTGTTGTACATCCGGTATAGTAAGCAAACTCTTTCATTATTTAGATCCTCCTTTGAAAAACCGATCCTTGAGTTTCTTCGTAAATTTGTTATTCCATCCCAAATCTGTATCAAGTCCTAGGTCATCCCGGTCATCCTCAACGAAATCGCTGTATGCATCGTTGAGTAGCCAGCCATCATCTAGGACTTTGTCGATTGTATTCTGGAAAACGGTAGGAATGTAGCCCTCTCGAGCTGCAACCTCACGGACAGCATGGAATATCTCTGCAAGATCAACATCTTCCTGACATCGCTCTTCACAGAGTCTACATGTCATACAGAGCCACGGAAGCTCACTACTCAACACTTCCTCACGTTTCCCTAGGAGAATTTTCTGAATTATCTTTCGTGGTCTGTATTTATCGGTCATACTAGCGACCATACATGATGCTGTACACATACCGCATTGAATACATTTCATTATCCCTTCACCACCAGGTTCTTGTTCGATTTCTTTTGCGAAGGTTGAACTTGGCGAATGTTTGAGTTGCGGTTTTTCTTTCGTTTCATCCATCATTTCTCATTCATCTCTCCATTATTCATCTGCTTTTGAGAGAACTATAGTAGCCCTCATGGCAGCAGCACTACCAGCTGTCACAGAATCTGGGATATCCTTTGGGCCATCAGCACATCCACACACGAAAACTCCGGGGATGGATGTATCAACGGGAGCAACCATTTGATTTCCAACACTGACGTAGCCTTCATCAGACAGTTCCATGTTGAGCTCCACTGCTAGGTTATCCAGACCCTCTGGGGGTTGTATACCGGGACTAATTACAACAAGGTCGTGTTCCACATTGAGAATCTCACTTGTTTCTGTGTTTTCCACACGTACGATAAGAGAACCATTGTCCTTCTTTTGCATGACTTCTGAAACTCTCCCTCGTACGAAATTAACGCCAAACCGGCTTCTAGCCATTTCATAAAACTCTTCGAATCCTTTTCCAAATGCACGAATATCTGCATAGTAAATCGTGACATCGGTTTCGGGATTGTGCTCTTTAGCCATGACCGCATTTTTGATTCCATACATACAACAAACCCGACTGCAGAATGGAACATCCTTCTGTACATCTCGAGCACCAACGCACTGGATGAACCCAATACTCTTGGGTACTCTTCCATCTGTTAGTCGGACTAAGTGACCATGTGTCGGTCCGGCTGCATTGATCAGTCGTTCATACTCCATCGCATTGATTACATTGGGTAGACGGCCATAGCCAAATTGAGGATACTCAGCAACATCAAACATCTTGTATCCTGCAGCCAATACGATTGCTCCAACATGGAGATCAATCACATCGTCATTTTGTGGGTGGTCTATAGCATCTCGGGGGCATTCTTCAGTACAACGTTCACACTCACAACAGACAGCACAACTTAGACATCGTTCGGCTTCAGCAGCAGCAACCTCATCACTGAATCCAAGTTCAACTTCTGAGAAGTCTCTTTTTCGTGTTGCTGCACTCTGTTTTGGCATTTCTGCGACTCTCTCGATAGGAATACCTGCCTTATCCACTTCATACGATTGGACCCTATGGAGTCTACTGGTCCGCCCTTCTTTTACACTAACACCACGTATGTAACGATCAATGGAAATTGCTGCTTCCTTTCCATGCCCAACTGCTTTGACGACTGTAAGAGGACCAAGAACAACATCACCACCTGCAAATACACCGGGTATACTGGTTTCTAGCGTGATGGGATCAGCTTTCACTATTGCCCATTTGTTGCACTCTAGTTCTGTTTGAATGCCTTCAGGATCAGCACTCTGTCCCACAGCGACTATTAAATCGTCAAGAGCCAATGTGAACTCAGAGTTGGGTATTGGAGTTGGTCTCCGTCTTCCGGATTGGTCAGGTTCACCTAGACGCATTTTGACACATCTGATACCTGTCAGTTTTTTGTCTGACGAGAGGACTTCGATAGGAGTGGTAAGCATCATGAACTTGATGCCTTCTTCCTTGGCGTCTTCAACCTCACTAGGTATTGCTGGAACCTCTATGTGTGAGCGTCGATAGACCAAACGTACATCTTTTGCACCAAGCCTTAAAGCAACACGTGCAGAGTCAATTGCTGCATCACCGCCACCGATAACAGCAACACGTTTACCAATAGAAACTTCTTCACCCCTATTGACCTTCTCAAGGAATTCGATGGCATGAGAAACACCTTTGACTTCCTCACCGTCAATACCTAGCTTATTACTCAGCCAAGTTCCAGTGGCCACGAATACTGCTTTGAATCCCTTATCTAAAAGACCTTGGATTGATTTGACTTTGGTCCTGGTCTTGACTTTCACTCCCATGTCAATAACACGTTGAATTTCCTCATCCAATACATCACGAGGTAGCCGATATTCAGGAATTGCGTACCTTAGCATACCTCCTAGTTGTTCACGTTTCTCGAAAATAGTCGCAGGGTAACCCATTCTCGCAAGTTGATAGGCACAACTAATACCTCCGGGTCCGCCACCAATAATCGCCACTCTTTCTTTCTTGTCAATATTCGGTTTTACAATTGTAAAATGTCTACGTTCAAAATCAGCCAGATATCGATGAAGGTTTCGAATGCTGACATTCTCATCATGCATTCCTCGCTCACATTCTTCCTGACAAAAACTGATACAAACTCTTCCCAAGACCCCAGCAAAGGGAATATCGCGTCTTATAATCTCGAGAGCTTCATGCATTCTCCCTTGACGCATCATTGTTAAGAATCCCTGAGCATTTACTCCTGCAGGACAAGTTCCTCTGCAAGCAGGCTCACCCTTTTTGTCCACTGTGACAATGTTTGGGGTTGCTTGTGGAAATGGTGTGTAGATAGCCTTTCTAAAACCAAGACCTTGATCAAACTCATTGGGAACTTCAACTGGACAGACACGTATACAGTCACCACAACCAGAACACTTGTCTTCATCAATATAGCGCGCATGCTTGTGTACTTTGACTCGAAAGTTACCCTTTTCTCCACTGACCGATTTGACTTCTGAATAAGTGATAAGATCGATGTTTGGATGTCTTGATACTTCGCTCAGCCGAGGTGTCAAAATACATGCGCTGCAATCTAGAGTCGGAAAGGTCTTGTCGATCATTGCCATGCGCCCACCAATAGAAGGTGATTGCTCTAGAAGCGTGACCTTGAACCCTTGATTAGCCATGTCAAGGGCGGCCTGCATTCCGGCAACACCACCACCAACAACAAGGGCTTCATTAGATTTGATAGAATCTTTGCTATTTTGAAAACTAGTTTTATGCTGTCTTTCGGTAGTCAATCACTGTCCTCCGTAATGACCGGATATCGTAGTACGCTTGGCCGATGATATTGGTAGGACGAGCTTTCTGTCATAGGACACCTTCTTTATTAATTGAAGAGTTTCCATGACGTCAAGACCAAATCATCGATTACTATGTGCAAATTCGTGAAATTTAATTGACTATATGCTTGTCGATATTGAGTACGATAAATGGCATATTCTTCATTATCTGTTTCTTACAATATTCATATCAGAATGAACGAAATCAATCATTTTGTTGATAATATTGAAATGCAGATTTTTTATTATAGTTACATGTTGAAACTTTAAAGCTATCCTCGTTTTCCACTAGGATAATCAAATCAGAAAGAAAATCAGACGAATGCTGTTGGTAAGATACAATCTCCATACTGATTTTGTGCTTCGA
>JAEOUL010000112.1 GCA_016839345.1 Candidatus Thorarchaeota archaeon
AACGCTATGAAAGAAGCAATTGACCTATGCAGGCAAACAGATCTGATGTTAGTGATTGGTACTAGCCTTACGATATATCCAGCTGCTTTCTTGCCACAATTGGCAAAGAACGCTGGTGCCAAAATTATCCTAATCAATCTTGAAGGATCAAACAGAGATGATGTAGCGGATATTGTGATACGTGGTCGTGCAACTGAAATAATACCAAAACTCACTGAATTCTAAGTGAGCAGAGGAAAAACAAACCAAGAATAGACTGCGAGAACTGCCGGGATTATTATCACAGAGAGAAATATCGTAATGACTCCAATTAAGTAAAGATTATTGTCCATCATCCAGAGTCCCAGATATGAAAATGCGTATGAAACAACACATGCAGTAAATCCTAAGACGATAACTGGGGCGAGTGGGAAGGCAACTGCCAAAAATCCACCTGACTGGGTCCACAACAGACCTATGTTCAGGACTACAAAGAAACCACGAACAACAAGATAGACAATGATTGATACAAAGATCCCAATCTGAGAAAAGGTCATGCGTGCTGGTAGACTCATTATTATTCCAGAGCTTTGACATGATAGACACTTTTTACGGTTTCTGAGCTGGCATTGTAAAATGTCTTAAGCAGGTTGTCTTCCAATTCGAATCGATGAAAGACATAGCATGGACACTGGCAAGCATCGGTCAGCTCTCTATTCTTTTGGAAGCTAGCTCTCCGAAACCTGGAAATGTAAACAGACAGATGGGATTCTCAGACACCGACTACAGACATTTTCTTGCAAGTGCTTCGGTAATGGCTCGTGGATTATATCTTAGTGCAACAAGAGGAATATCATTAGCTAACGGAAAAATTCCAGCCTCAGAAGTTCATTTGGGGGAGTTGATTTACCTGAGTGCAAGTGATACATTCACAGGAATAAACAAGAGAAACACTATTCTTGGAACTATCCTGCTTTATATCCCACTTGTAGTTTCGTGTGCAGCCGCAGTAGAGCAAGATGGTAAATTTTCAATCAAACGGTTGGTTGAATGGCTGAAAGTAATTGTAGACAATACCTCAGTAGAAGATACAGTCAATCTCTACAAAGCATTTCACCTTGCCAGATCTACAAGTCCAAAACACAACGAGTCTGCTAGTTGGACTGAAGCCCATAGCAGATATGACATAGATAACCAACATGTTTTCGAAAATATCATTGAAGATAAGCTCACTCTTAAAGAACTCTTTCTAATGTCATCCAATGTTGATGAAATAAGCAATGAGTGGGCAAATCAATTCAATCTGACATTAAACAAGGTCTTCCCATATCTTGATGATATCACCGACAACCTAGAGGATCTTGAAGAAGGTATTGTTCAGACTTTCATCTGGTTGTTATCATTAAGACCAGATGGGTTAATTATAAAGAAGGCAGGCGAACAACAGGCGGAGGAAGTGAGGTCACTCGCTGAAAAGATAATGACTGCATGGAATCAAGATGCAGGTCCGATGGAAGTCATGGTTCAGCTAGATTCCGAACTTCGAAAAGATGGAAATCTATTGAATCCGGGTACAACTGCTGACTTGGTATCTGCATCCATTCTATGCAAACTGGTGTCATTAGAATTCACGTGATGTCAACCAATTACTCCACTGAAAATAACTAAGGCTAATACGAACAAGAGAGCAGCAGATGGCACCAACATGATCATTCCTTCTCTACGTTTAACAAGACGAGACTCCTTTCTTGGACCAAAATAGAATCCGATGAGAAGAATCAGTCCTAATATTCCTAAGAATATACTAAGTTCTTCATGTGCCATTATTCGTCGCCACTAACCGCGGATGTCCAGTCTTTTATTAACATAGTCGTCATGCCATTGAAATTTGAGTGTCAAGAATAAATAGGAATATTTGTAACCACATTGTGGTTCAGAGTCTAAATGACAACCAAAGATCATACAAGAACTTGTCTGAATACATGCTCGAACTTAACACGAAGCTCTTTTGCACGGACCATATCAGCAGCATAGAGTGGTTGACGCATATCAGTAAGATTGGGTATTTTCTTGCACAGCTTCTGACCCATAAGTTTCCTCAGTGCGAAGCTGACAGTTCGAGGTGCGAGGTCCACCTTTCTACTGATAGCCTTTGGTGTCATTGGACCTTCTGTTGTCAGACGATCTAAAACGATTATTGCGCTACGTGGTAGTTCAATAGACATCTTGTTCTCTACCATCCCTTGAATGGCTGGGTCTTTCTGTTCCCGTCCTATAAATATACGGAATTCAATATAAGAGATAAGGTCACAGCAGTTTGACACATTTTTGAGTATCTACTCAATTTTGAAAAGAATCGGAACTGATAATTAAGAAGTTTAGCGGTTGAATGAGTGTGATGAATGTCTGACAGATGGCTCCATATGTGAAACCTGTTTCTTGTTGAACAAATATTGAAGCTCTCGGACCTTCTCTATGTTGACATGGTAAATTGGTTGTCGCATGTCAGCAAGATTGGGTGTCTTTCTTATCACCTGTTCTCTGACTAAAGTCCGAAGAGCAAAAGAAATGGTGCGGGGTGCAAGATCGACTTTTTCAATGAGAGCCTTGGGAGTCATAGGTCCTTCATTGGCAAGACGACCAAGAACAATCAATGCACTGTTTGGCAAATCTAACGACATCGCAAGCCCACAATCAAGATTCACTAGTCAATCGTTGAATATAAGGGGTGCTTTCAAAGCATAAAAATCACAGATTCAAATTTAAAATAGATATGTGATGAAAATGGTAAACCGAGTTTTCGTTACACGGAAGATTCCCCAGGCTGGACTCGACCTGATAATTGGAAAATATGAAGTAGATGTTTGGACTCATGACTATCCACCAACAACAGAGCAGATTGTTGAACGAGCTGCAGAGTGTACTGGACTAATCACCCTCCTTTCTGATGACATCAATAGCAATGTTCTGAAACGACTACCCAATCTCAAGGTAATTGCTCAATATGCTGTGGGATATGACAATATCGATATTGCAACAGCTTCTCAACAGGGTATTATTGTCACAAATACTCCGGGAGTTCTGACCGAAACAACTGCAGATCTGGCTTGGGCATTGTTAATGGCAGCATCAAGGAGGATCGTTGAAGCAGATAGATACATTCGTGAAAAGAAGTGGAATGTTGCTTGGGGTCCTGAAACACTCCTTGGTTCTGATATCTTTGGAGCTACTCTTGGCATAATTGGACTGGGAAGGATTGGACAGGCTGTTGCACGAAGAGCATCTGGTTTCAATATGAAGATCCTATACTATTCAAGAACGAAACGCAAGGAGATTGAAGAGAAACTCGATGCCAAACAAGTAGACTTGCCTACACTTCTTAGAGAATCAGACATTATCACGATTCATGTCCCTCTGAGTTCGGAAACTCGTCATCTGATTGGAGAGGAGGAACTGAAGTTGATGAAAGAGGATTCAATTCTTATCAATACATCACGAGGAAAGGTTGTTGATGAGGATGCTCTATTTAGAGCTTTAAGAGATGGTCTTATCGGCTACGCAGGACTTGATGTATTTAGAGAAGAACCAATATCAAAGGAGAGCCCTCTTCTTTCTCTTCAGAATATCGTCATCGTTCCTCATATTGGTAGTGCGAGTAAAAATACACGAACTACAATGTCACTAATGTGTGCAAAGAATTTAACAGCTGCACTAAAAGGGTCCAAACCACCAAACATAGTCAACTCAGAGGTGCTTGAATGAGCAGAGAATGTCTCAATCAAATTAGAAATAGACAATCCATCAGGAGGTTTTCAGACCAACCAATTCATGAGGGAGATCTAAAGGAGATTGTGAAAACAGGGTTTAGAGCCCCGAGCGCTGGAAATCGTCAACCATGGCGAGTTGTCATCGTCAAAGACCAGGAGCTAAAAGATCAGTTGAGTGAAGCCGCATTAGGTCAAACGTTCATGGCAAAAGCACCAGTCGTTTTGGTGATATGCGGAGTTCCGGAGGAGTCAGCAGAGAGATACAGGGAAAGAGGAGGCACACTCTATTATCTTCAGGATACAGCTGCACTTACGCAGAATATCCTCCTTGCAGCTCACATGCTTGATTATGGGGCTTGTTGGATAGGCGCATTCAATGAGAATGAAGTTTCGAGGATTCTTCGAATTCCATCTAGTATGAGACCTGTTGCAATGATTCCGGTGGGAAGAATAGAAGGAAAGATTCTAGACAAGACATCCAGAAAAAAACTCTCTGAAGTCATAGTTCAAGAACAATTCGAATATTGAGTAGACTGGAGTCTAACTAAACCTACTCAGTACTTGCACTATTTGAATATAGGTTCATCTCACTTGTTTTGTAAAGAAGAAAAAAATAGGAAGGGATGGAGGCTGAAGCCTCCATATTCCATTAAACTATTGTAACGACTCTTAGTCCTACCTCTTCCTAATCAGGAAGAGTATGAGTAGAACTACCACACCGACACCGATTCCACCAAGCAGACCAATCAATAGTGGATCTATTCCAACACCATCTGTTGGTGTAGTTGGTGTTGTAGGAGTAGTAGGTGTAGGAGTAGTCGTTGTCGTAGGTGGAGTGTACACAACATTTCCAGCTTCGAATGGGTCGCTTACAGCATCACCGAACAGACCGGGCCAGTATGAGTCTGGTGGTGCTTCTACACCCGCTTCTTCGGATGCTGGACCGTCATAGACGAAGTCCATGTCATGAGCTCTGATCCTGTATACGTAGTTATCGATAAGGAATCCATCTGAGTCCCAGACATAGAATGTCTCTGTCAGGTTCCCAGCGAGCGCCATGAACGTTGCACCATCATCTGAACTGAGCCAGACACTGTAGAAATGCGAATCGTCAGCATTGGCATCGGTTGAGGACCATGTGAAGTTGAATCTGTCATCGCCCAGATCAATCGCTGCATTTACAGTGACATTTGGTGCGAAGAAGTTCTCGAACCTCAATCCATACTGATAGACCCAAACAACGTCAGTCTCAGTCCAGCAGGTCAGGAAGACCGCATAGGTATTGTTTCTTTCGAAGTAGTAGGTGTCATATGTTGTGTATTCTGGAACGCCTACCTCACTGTCAACGTCCACTGAAACTCTTGAGTCAATAGTCAAGACGAACTCAGAGTCAGGTCCTGGATATGCCCAGTCCCAACAGAACGCTCGGATAGCGAGGAAGCCATTCGCAGGTGCCACAAACTCACCACTCTCAACTGCACCACCACCGCCGTTGTCCACGGACAGTAATACTCCGCCTGCGACCTCATCAAGGTCGACTTCGCCATCAGCATCGGCGTCGTCCCACATGTACACATCGAATGATGGGTCTGAATTATGTTGCGCGTCAAGCTCAACATAGACATTATCGCCTACAGCAACAGCAAGAGGATCTCCCTCATTGCTCTCAGTCACCCAGACGTACAGGTCAGTTGATTCCAATGCGATTGGCCAAGCATCAGTACCTTGTGGATCTGCATAGATACCTTCGATCTCAAAGTACATACCACTCAAGAAAGCCATCCGAGTAGCTGTGA
>JAEOUL010000113.1 GCA_016839345.1 Candidatus Thorarchaeota archaeon
GGTGGTATGGACCTGAGGTTACTAGTTTTTGTTCTTCCTGGACTTCGAGAGTATATGAGAAATGTTTAGCGAGAACATTTCCAGCCCAATAGAGATACGTAAGTGAAATCAGAGAAAGGATTATACCTAGTAGTCGAACCCACAATGGAAGATAGAGATAGGACCACCAGATCCATTGTACATTAAGGAGATATAATGCAACAATTATCATATTCCCATATGTTGCCATGATCATTGAAAAGAGTCCTAACTTTCCTTCAGCTTTCAGAGTGGCCCATCGCTCACTCCTATCTCTCTTCACAGTTTGTGATTTTCGAGAGGGAATTATCCTAACAGCAAAGTAGCCAAAATACAATAGAATGAATGTGATTCGGAGAGTCAATTCAGTATCTATTCTGAAGCACCCAGTACATAGTGCATACATTTTTTTATATAATTTATCAATTGAGCAAAATTAGTCATATTTCAAGTGAGAGTGTTGAAAGGGTTTCCATTTGTTCTGAAGTTAGCTTTATCCTCATGGCTTTAGCATTCTGTTCAGCTTGGTAAGTCTTCGTAGCTCCGGGTATTGCTACAACAGTATTACCATGAAATGTTGTAGTCCAACTCAATGCAATCTGCGCTGCTGTGGCTTCATGTTCATTTGCGATTGATTCAAGAGTATCAACGAGTGATTTTGTTTTCTTGAGATTCCTTCTGAGTATCGACCTCCTAAATCTGGGCATCTCATCAAGAAGTTCAGGATTTCGATGAATGTGACCAGTCAGTGCTCCTTGTTCTAGAGGGGTGTATGCAGTGATTGTGACACCAAGCTCCTTCGCAATTTCAAGGACACCATTAGTTTCGATTTTTCTATTCATTAGAGAGAAATGAACTTGATTTGTAGCAAGGGGAATATCTCGTTCAGCAAGAGATTCATAAGCTTTGACAAGTCGACTTACCGAGAAATTGCTTACACCAACTGCCCGAATCATTCCAGAGTCAACGAGGTCAGCCATTTCATTCATTTGAGTAGTAATTGATGAAACAGAGGTAGGCCTATGCACGAGGTATAGGTCAATTGAGTATGGATCTAATCGCTTCGTGCTCTTTTCTGCTGCCTTTCGCATAGATTTTGCTCTCGCCAACATTGGAAACCATTTAGTAGCGATAACGATATCACCAGGATTCTTCCCTGCAGCTTTCAAACCCCTTGCAACAGCTCTCTCTGACTCTCCAGACCCGTACATTTCAGCAGTGTCAATCCAATTCATACCCGACTCTAACGCGACTTTTATGACTTCATCCTGTGTTGCGTGTGGAACTGCAGCCAGCAAATATTTGATTGGTCCTTTTCCACCTGAGAATTCCATTGCTCCAAGTCCGATTGGTGTGATCTCAATGTCTGTTTTCCCAAGAGGTCGTTTTGTAATTTCCAAAGTCATCGTTTCCTTGAAATTTCACCAATGAGCGAGTTTCTATTTCTTATCCAGGACAAGTATCTTTGGAAGAGCCAATAATTTTCCAAAGTTCCGTCCGGTGGTTCCACCTTTGTAACGGAGCCTTCTCTTCCCGAACCTGTTTTTCGATGTCATCATCTTGATAGTAGAGTATTGACCATTGGAGAAATACATCAAGTCCTCTGGATCAGCTATGAGCTCTAAATCGTAATTATCCAACGTACCCCTACCAAGTACATACTTACCAGCCTCTGCAATGAGATTCACCCAAAGGATGAAATCTTCTTCTACATGCAGACCAATATTAATCCGAGCTTGGAATTTATCAAGAGTCTTCATATTCTTGGGATTCTTCCGTTTGTCAGCTATGACGTCTTCTATTACTGTCTTGAATGTCATAAACAGGATTTCTTGTGCTGCCTCATTCATTACAACTCACCCGGGTTTGTCTATTAGAATTCTGTGTCAACTAAGGTTGCAGTCCGCACAAGTTCTTTGGCTGCATCTGTTGCCTTGAGAACCTTTGCCATCTCTCCTACAATCTTTGCCTGACCACTGAGAAGCGCCCGGATTGGGTCCAACTCACCCTTGATGATTTGAATCCAAGTTTCAAGGTTGGCTTCGTAAGTGTATTCAACTGGAATCTTGTCAGCACTACTGGCAGTTTCTCCCGGTTTCACAACCTCGTATTCATCTTCACTGGATATGGATTTCACGCCTGTGCATTTACCATGAGTAAGTCCAATGAAAGCCATGATATCATGTTCAAGATCACCTCCGGCCCTGACAATGAAGACAAAGTCACCAGTCCACCATGATGCAGCCTTTGCGTAATCCTCATTGGCATTGAGTTCATCCTTATACAAATCTAACCATTCTTCAGACAAGAATTTTGGAATTTCTTTCACTCCCTTGTTTCAAAATTATTGACCTGTTCAGTCTATACTACAGGTGTTATGATAAACGGATTGATAAATTAGCTTCAATAGAATCTACTTTCGTTTTCAACCACCAGCCACGATTGGAAAGACCGAAATTATATCTCCTTCATCTA
>JAEOUL010000114.1 GCA_016839345.1 Candidatus Thorarchaeota archaeon
AGAACATACTCGGAAATGATTGTTGATTGGTATAGAAAGTGTGGTTTCCAGTTTGCGGCAGAGGAGGTTCACAAAAGTTCCGACCTCAGTACAATAGAATTGCCTGATATTGATCCCCCTGCGGGGTACGTATTGAGGAATTTCTCGGATGTATCATATGATTTTCTAGAGGAAGCAGGATTTCAGACATTTAAGATTGGCAATGATGAACTATTTCTTTCCATGAGCAATGCTGAACAAAAAGTGACTCTCGAGCATTTCTTTGACCAGTCAGAGCCTTTTATCAGAGATGCTTCATTGATTCTAGAGAGAGATGGCAAAGTCATTGGGTTTGTAATCACTCGAATGAAAGGTGAAGAGCCTGAAATAGGACCAATTGGTCTGGTTCCTGAATCTCAGGGTGAGAGATTAGGTACCTATTTGCTTGTCCATGCATTGTCATGTCTGAAAGATATCGGAGAAATGAACGCAAGTCTCGACATGTCCATTACCAACACTCCAGCCAAGAAACTCTATGAAAAGTATGGCTTCAAAGATGTGTACTTCAAACAATTCTACTATTGGTCGCTTTAGATTCTGAATTGTGGTATCAAGAATCACAAAACACGAGCATCCTTGTACCACGGATTAACAAGAGCCAAAGTAGCAAAGAGTGTCGCAACAACTGTTAGTATGCTCCAAACAGCTGCCAATCCAATTGATAGGAGAGCAACTAGACTCATTTGACCAATTAGAGAGAGTATAGCTGAGAACACCATAAGGTCGCTTCTTACTTCTTTGAGGCGACCGGTTTTCCAGGTTATGGCAAATGTTAGCACCATTCCGCCCATGAATATAATAATCACAGGAAGATGAAGAATCATTATCATATTCTGGGTGAACCCGAACATTACCACTATGACCCAATATAGGGTGACAAGACCTAGAATTCTCATATGATGTCGTCTTATTCGAGGTAGCCAAATGTGAAGCAGTACTCCAACCAATGGGAGTGCTATTCCACCTACTATTAGGGCTCTTATTTTGAAGACCTCAAGGGTCATTTCTAGAAATCCGGATTCCGATAGAAGTACAATGAACTGATTTGCTGAGTGCGCAATGAATACAATTCCAAACATAAGTGGCAAGTCTGTCAAGAGTCTGTTCTTTTGTCGATACCACAGAAAGATGAGGTAGGCTGCCAGAGTAGCTGCTAGGCCGGATGCGGCAATACCTGAATAGAGAGTGAGGCTAGTAATTACCTGCATTGAGGTGCACCTTTTGATTCAATTTCATTAGATTCTTCATTGCAGTGCAATTTAAGGTACGACTCAAATGAGATAATTAAATGAAAAACAAAGAGATTCGAAGGAGGCCTTGCAGCCCGCCTTCGGAAACTAAAGCAATCTAGATACAGCGGTGTATGACTTCGGGTCCTACCTCCTCCAATTCCAGAGCTACCCTATATTGTTTCATCCCTTTGCTCAATCATGTGATATTATGACTCGGGCTAGTTTGCGACACAAACCACGATGTAGTTCAAAGATTGTCCACTTCTTATATTCATTCTATGCACGTGCATACTCGTGATTTACAATGGCAAAATCTGTAATTTCAATAACTAATCTAACAAGACAGTTCGATACGAGAACTATGAGCGGTAGCTTCTTCCTTATTGGAGGCATTCAATGGTTCTTGGGTATTCTTGCTGCAGAGTCATGGTATGATGGGTATAGTAGCCGTATCGACTATGTCAGTGACCTTGGAACTGGACCAACTGCGATTATCTACAATCTATCGGTCTTCATGTTGGGAGCATTCATTGTAATTGGAACATTCTTCTTGTACAAGGCTCAAAAAAGAAGGCTTCTGCCAATTCTCCTGACAATCTGTGGAATTGGTGCAATGGGAGTAGGTATATTCCATGCAAATCTGCAGCCTATGCACAGTGTATTCACTCTACTAGCAATTTTGTTTGGATCATTTGCAGCCATTGGTTCCTACACCTATCAAACCAAACCAATGTCGATTCTTTCAGCAGTCCTTGGACTCATGTCATTTATCTTAGCAATGGTCTTCATCCCCTATCTAGGCCTTCCAGCTGGATCAACAGAAACATTTCTTGGAATGGCAAAAGGATCATTGGAACGTTGGGCAATCAACCCAATTCTCGCTTGGATTATATCTTTCGGTGGATACTTGATGGGAACAGCAAGTAAGGATGAAAATTAAAAAGAGAGTTTGAAGGAGGGCATTGCAGCCCGCCTTCGGAAACTAAAGCAATCTAGATACAGCGGTGAATAACCTCTGGTCCTACTTCCTCGAACTCCTTCTTGGAGACCCACATCTTCTGGAAGGTCTTCAATGAGCCGAGAATGCTTCCACCAATCCAGACAGAGTACTGTCTCTCAGGAGGAGCAATGATTCGGACTTCAATGTTCTCTGGGACTAGCTCGGTGATTTCCTTGTGGAGCCTCTCCTTGAGTCCTGGGAACATGGTTGAGCCACCTGACAGTACGATGTTAGCGTATAAGTCACGCCTCAAGTCGACGTCACAGGCCTTGATTGACTCGACAATGTGGTCGTCGAGTGGTATTGTATCTAGACCAATGGCACTTGGATTGAAGAACAGCTCGGGGCCCTGGAACCTCTCTGCACCAATAGTGATTACCTCACCATCGGGAAGCATGTAGGGTTTGTCGACACCAGCCTTGTCAGCGACAGTCCTTTCCCTTTCGGGGTCAAGAGCTACGTAACATAGCTTCTCTTTGATATCTCTGACAATCTCTTTCTCTGCACCACTCACGAATGAGTAACCCCTCTGACGGAGGAGTCTGCGCAGATACTCAGTGATGTCCCTACCAGCAAGGTCAATTCTCTTTATAGCGTGGTTGATTGAAAAACCCTCATAGATTGGTACTATGTGGGTGACACCATCACCTGAGTCAATGACCAGGCCTGTGGTTCTTCCGGATGCGTACAGTGAGAGTACTGCCTGAGTGGCAACGTACACTGCGGGCACACCGAAGTTATCAAACATGACAGATGCCATGCGTTCTCTGTTTTCTCTAGGGTTAAATGGTGCTTCTGTGAGTAGCACCGGATTCTCGCTTGGATCTACTTTGAGGTCGTTATAGAATGTGTAACTCCATATCTTCTCGATAGCATCCCAGTCTTCTACGATTCCGTGAGAGATCGGATAGACCAGACGGAGTACACCACGGAGATTAATAGCCTCTTCACCAATATAGTAGTCACGTGTGTAGTGGTCCACGTCAGTCATGATTGACTCATAACGTGGATAGCCAATTAGTGTGGGCCAAACGCTGCGTGGCTGATCTTCGCCGGCGTAACCGTTCTTGCTCAAACCAGTACCATTGTCAATGACAATGGGCTTCGCGCCAAGAAACTCGTCTTCAGCCATTTTTATCGGTCCTCGTTTGTGATTAGTTCAAAGTCCTTGAGACCTTGTTCTACTATTTCGTTATTGCGGAGTATATTTAAGGATACGTCCGTCGAACTCCGATTTTTTCGAAAAGTATCTAATCAATGTATAAGATGGCGTGTTTTTGGGGCATTTTTCGCGGTTTCCACAGCATTACCTTCGATAAGTATAAAAGGTTAATACTCGTAATTACTAGCTAATACATCCGCGAAAGGGGACCTGAGATGCTCAGAAGGACCGTCAAAGATATTGTACGGGAAGAGATTGAAACTGTCAGAGCTAGAAGGATTATCTTGGATCACCTTGAAGGAGGACTGAAGACAGGAACAGAACTCAGAGAGGCAATCCGCAGGGACATGCAGGCTCAGGAGGTCAAGAAGAAAGGACGTGCGCTCACCAAAAAAGAGGCTGAGAAGATTGGTGTGACAAGTCCCAAGCTCTACCACAACACTAGTCGTCTTGAGGAGCTTGGTATAATTGTCAGTTGGAAACAATCTCAATACCGCCTGTTCGAGCTCGAACCTAGGGCCGTAATCCCTGTTCGTCAAGCTCTAGGAATTGCAAAACCATTAATGTATGTTACTTCGCTAAGCAATCCTGAGGACCAGCGACCATTTGTCCAATGGTTGGCCAACAACCCTCATTTCAATCCAAAACGACTCCTAGTTTTTGTTGAGGCGATTCATTGGACTAGGGGGGTTTCACGGATTCTAGATAGATTCATTCCGGACGATGCCTTTCGTGTGTGGACTACTGAATGGAAAGAAGTACCAGATGATTTCACAGGGACAGATGAATCACAAGAGTATGGAAATCTTCAAGGAACATGCGATTTCTTGGAAGATACAATATTGAAGCACATATATGATCACAATATTGTCTTCGACCTCACTCTTGGACCAACACTGCTTGCACTTGCAATGGCAAAGTTAGCATCTGAATACTCAATTACTGCGTTTCATGTCACAAGTTACGATATTAATGATGCAGAAGTGAGTTACTACTGAAAGGAGTGATAATCTTGGATAATAAATCAGATCTCACACTTTCATGGAAACCAATCCAGCTCAGAAAAAGGATAGACACTCTAGCCAGAACCGTTCTGAAGACTCAGAGAGAAACACCAACAATGAATTCGCGACTTCTAAGTAAGCTAGACAAATGGCTTCTTGATATTGAGTATATACAAAATTCACTGCGAAGAATTGAAGATGAGCTTGTTCCAAAATTACAGAATATTCTGAATGTGAAATTCCAGCACATTGAGCTGTTTCTTGTCGCCATGTTTCAACCTAGTACGAAGAACATCTTCTTGGAAATTGAAACTCACTATCGTCATAGTGATGACGACCCCCTAGGAGAAGATGGGTTCGCGAAAATGATAAACCTCAGTGAGATGGCCAAAGTCCTAGCACTTGTCGGGGATGCAGTAATATCATCAGCGGTTTTACAGCACTTATGGAAACCTCACCTTGGTGATGCTGGACAAATCACTCAGAAAAAAGCCAAAATCGTTTCGAACGACAATATGGCCAAGTTATGCGACAATTGGGGTCTGTACGACTATCGGATTCATTTCGATCCTGACACACCTAGTAAGTCAGAAATTGATCATGACAAAGGTACTCTCCTTGAAGCTGTCTATGGCATTGTATATATTGAGCATGAGTACAGACGCATTGTTGATTTAGTGAAACACCTAATTAGTATCTAGTAATCAGTGAGGTCGTACTGGTCTTCTCTATGAGTAGGAGCGTCAGAAACTGGATACGCTTTGTCGAAGTGTTTGCGCACGGTATCTGCTATGTCTGCATCAGCGTATACTCTGACAGATGGTATCGTGCGAGACTGCTGTTTCAGAACATGCATGAGCGGGCGGCCTTCTTTGGTTTCATCAAGACTCACAATATCAAAGCCCTTTTCACCACCCACAAGAAGGGGTATCTTTCCGAGGGTCTTCTCTCCCAAGGGTGGTGATACAACATCAATCACAACACTCCCCGGTTTAACTGAGAGCTCGTTCTCAGCTTTGATCAATTTCGGAATGTCATGAAGAGTTTCAAGAAATAGCTTTTGTACGTCGTTCTCAAAGGATGCTAGTGGTTTTGACAATACCACTTTGAATAGCTTACGATATCGTATTCTGGATACGTATTCCCGGACAAAATCAATCTCAGATTCAGCAAGCCATCTGAAGAGGTCACCATCTGTCATTCGTGTGAATAGGCCCATACATTCATTCTTTGAAAGATCATTCTCCCGCATTCTGAAGTATGTTGCTTTGGATATCATTGCTTCAGCGAGTTTTACAGCATGATGAAGGTACAAATCAGAGAACATCCAATTTCTGCTAAGAATAAGAGCTTCAAGTGAATGGATGGCTTTCAACATAAAGGCACGAACGTATTTGCCTTTCTTGTTTTTGACAACACGATTAGTGAGCAAGACTCGTTCTGCAGGAAATATTCCTAGTTGAACACCACTGAAGTGAGCATCTCTAATCAAATAGTCTGTTTTGTCTATATCCAGTGGATGGTCAAGAAATTCGGAGAGAAGATCCTTGATAGGGTCCTTTGCCTCTCTCCGGAGAATGTTGACAATATCTCTCGGTTCAATCCCACTTTGTTCTAGCATATCACTGAGACTGCTGTTCAAGATAAGGAACGTTCCTAAGTCCAGATGGTCAAGGCCGACCCATGAACGAAGAGCATACTCAATTGTGTGTGATGTAGGGGGATGTCCAACATCATGAAGCAGTGCTCCAGCTCTGAAGAGCTTCTGGTGATAGTCATCGAGAAGATCTGAGAGAGGAACAAAACATGCAGTATCTAGGTCTTCACAATAATTGACAACTCGGATAGATTTCTGAGCCAGAAAGTTGGTTCCTAGGCAATGCTCGAATCGCGTATGAGTTGCACCAGGATAGACGAGATGTGCAGGGCCTAATTGGCGAATATATCGAAGTCTGAGCATCTCCCATGTGGAGATGACATCTAGTTCCCAAGGCTCAAAAAGAATTGCACCATGAACTGGATCTTGGACAGCTTTCTGCCGTGTATGTTTTGCGCCCATTGATATGAATCGCTTGTGTTCTTCAAGTGTCTTCTGGATTTTTTTCCAAGATTCATCCTGATTTTTCTTCGCTGAATCAATCTCAGATTCTCTGAGTCCAGTGAGTCGAATCAGTCTGACTGTTTCAACATCGAGATCCTCTGCCATTATAAGCAGCCCCATGAGAAAGGAACCGAGCCTGTATTTAAGACATCACAATGAAGGAGAAATCTACCTTAATTTTCGAGACCGCTTGACACGTTCTCTTGCTGCTGAGTATTCAAGTGTGTTATCTGTGTCCATTGCGCTACAATATTCATTCGGATGACAATACCCCCATCGACGCATTGTATTGCACGCTGTCGAACCGCGTGCTTTGTAGAATGGTGCATCAATGAGGTTGGCCTTAGATAGATGGATTGCTACAGTCTTGATACTCTTCTTCGCAAAAGCCAATCTTATACAAGGGGGAGCTCGTTCCACTAAATCCCATTTGATTATTTTGAATAAACGATACCAGAGGAGACATTTCTTTGCCTCATAGAGCAAATCACACCTTGGACAGAAATCATGTTGGATTGAGAGTGCACATAATTCATCGCGTGTGAATTTTGTTAATCCAGAACCTCGTAGCAGGTGGAATTTGATTTGCACAAACAATTCAGGCGTGAATGATCCAAACTCTTTGATGAACGAGTGCAGTTCTTCAGCCACAATTGAAGGACTGACAGTCCACTCATCTTCATTCAAAGATACGCCGTTTTCCTTCTTTTTCATAACACTATAACATTCTACAAACGACATCTTAAGCTCATCAGTGTTCTCTCAAGCACTTTGATCAGGATTCTGATGGAACAAGTTTTAATTACAGGAGGTTCACCCCCTCCTTCAGTAGCGCTCGTACCCAGAGGATCTTCCAGATGACCAAGCTTGAAGTTCTTGCAAAGGTACCTTTCAAAGAGGTTATCACGTCTGTCAATCTAATGGACATTACACTTGATGGAAGATCTAACCTTGTCATATCCACTATGAATGGTGACATTAGAATCTTTGATTTTCCAGGCGATGGGAGTACAGAAATGAGTGAAATAAGTCAAGTAAGTGACTTACCCCCCATAGCAGCATTGGGAATAGGAGATGTAATTGGTAATGGGGTCCCAGATTTTGCGGTTGGGGGTCTCGACAATATCCTGAGAGTCATCTCCTATATGGATGATGAACTAAGCGTGTCAGCCACAACACCATTAGGCAGTCTACCAACAGCAGTAGGAGTTCTAAATGTCCTCTCTGACGATAGGGCAGAGGTTCTAGTTGCATCTACTGATGGAAGTCTAAGATGTTATGGATGGTATGATGTCGCCCTGGATAAGCTTGCCCACAAGGTACTAGAACGACCAATTTTCTCAATGCAGCCATTGATGAGTAAAGGTATTCCGTATAGTCGCTTTGTCTTTGGTGATGATTCGGGTCATCTATTTGTTTACCAATATGCTGATGATAGATTGCATGAGCGAGCTAAGATCAATGTTGGTGGAGAGATTGGTCTTGTTGCCTCTGGAGATATGACTCAAGATGGTTATAGTGAGGTCATGACTGTTTCAGATGGCCGAAAATTGACACTCTTTGGAATAGTGAAAGGATCGATGGAGAGATTCGATTCAGTTAAGGCTCCAAAACATGTAACATCTCTGACGATTGGAAAATTCTGGGAAAATGGGAATGGACAGATAATAGCCAGTCATTCAAATTCAAGAATAACGGTGCTCAGTTTCGTTGGAAACAGAATTATTGAGGATACATCCCTGAAAACGAAAGGAAAGTCTGTGGAATCCCATATTAGCTTGGGGGATATCACTGGCGATTCCAATTTTGAAATAGTTCAAGCTGTAGGAACAGATTTGCTTTTGATCAAGGTTTTAGAGGAAGATTGATTGTTCTAATCTAGCTCAGGCATGAATACTTCATTTGGTTGCAGAACCTTGATTGTTTTCACGCTAGTGTTAGACTCAATTTTAGGTACAACATTGCCTTCAACCCAGCTCTTCACATTTAATCGAGCTTCATCAATGCTCTCGCCCTCAGCATTCATGTCAAATCTGATGAAGAGATGATAGGGTTCTCTCTCAGTCAGCTCCTTCTTTATCATTGCCCAAAATGCTTTAGATCCAGCAGGAACATCTATACGTCCCAGAATTTCAGACCAAGCTTTTCCTTCCATACGTTTAGAGACGATGGCGAGATCTTTCAACTCCGGCAATTCTTTCAATGCTGCAAGGACTTTATCCCCAACTTTCTTTGTATTAGTGATTTCTTTGAATTCTGCAATAAGATAGTGGTCTGCTCGGAACTTGGCCATGATTTTCGTGACTCCATCCAGTGATTCGTACGCGGCCTGATTGATTTGACTCTTAAGTATAATGGTCTGAAATCAACTCTTCGAAGGTTGCATATCCATAGCAATCTCATTACTATAGTGATGGAATCTGTAGCCTGCAGTCAGCAGCCCTATAATGCTAACTATAACCAGACCCCAAAGCAGAAGCTCAATGACTGAGAAGACAACTAGAATAAACAGTCTCTCTGATCGACCACCCAACCCTATGTCAAGGTCTGAAACACCTAAACCTGTAGCGCGAGCTCGTGTGTAGCTTGTCAGTATCCATCCCGAAACTGCAATTATAACCCATAGTTCAACATACAATCCAATGAATAGAGTACCAGAATATCGGACTGCGATAGAACCCAATATAAGAATCTCAGATATCTTATCAATCACTGAATCAGTGAAGGCTCCTTTCTCAGATTCAACACCTCTCTCTCGAGCGACAGCTCCATCCACACCATCAAAGAAGCCAGCCAGGAATACAAAGACTCCAAAGGCGAGTGTTGATTCTATCATATTGAGTGTAAGAGCTGCTAAGAATGCGAGCAGTAGGCTGAAGTATGTGATGGTATTAGGTCGTACCCCAGCACGAGCAAGAGGTCTAGCTATTGCCCTCACAAGGCCTCCGAATATTCGTCGTACTCTGAATCGGCTAGGTATTGCTCATCCCTCCACGAGATAGTTCGTCGATCTATAGACAATCAAATCCCGTAACCTACTCTGTGCAGACACCTTTGATTCACCAAATACAATCGCATTCGTTATTTCACAACCCGCTAAGATTGAACTGTTGAAGCCTATGGTGCAATTGGGACCAATTCTACAGTTCGCTCCAATATTACATCTCTGTGATATCAAGACGGGTCCAATGATTTCTGTCCCTCGTTGTAGAGTGATGTGTGAATTCAGCACTAGTTTATCTCCGATTTCAATTCTATCATCCGGGGGTACAAAGACGTTTCCAGATTGCGAGATCTTTCCTTCCTGTAGGACAAATCGATTTGCAGAGAGAACATCATGCAGAGTGTCAATATCTATGCAATGACTACTGACTGGATAATATCTCAAGGAGTGGCCATCTTGAATCATTTGCTCAAGAAGAGATACAAACTTGGTTTCACCAGACTTCAATGCATTTCTACAATCTTCAGCAAGCCTAGAGTGACCCAGAAACAACATCGCACTCCGTCCAGTTGTGTGTGTGTCTAGTGAATCGGTTCCGAACCCAGTTATAACGCCATTTTTTGTAGTCGAAACGAGAGTACCAGATGTTGAATTATAATCAACTGCAAGGACCATAGAACCGGATTTAGTAGAATAATGAGAAACCATTTCTGAAACAGCTGAAGAATCAATCAGTGTGTCTACAGGAGTCAATAGAAAGTCATCATCAAAGGTTTCAATCGCACTTGCCAAGGTCTGTAATGGACCAATCTCATAATCGACGACATCTATTATTTGTACTTCAGTATCAGTGGATGTGGTCAGATGGTTTTCAATCATCGACCCTTTCCAACCAACTGCAACAACTATCTTATCAATTCCAGATTTTACTAATCGCTCAATGGCCCAGTCCACAAGTGTCTTGCCACCAATATTTAGAAGTGCTTTTGGAACCGCTTCTGTCAAAGGGTGCATTCTCGTCCCTTTTCCAGCAGCAAGAATCACTCCGTGGATTTCAATTCCTCCTCAAGAAGATTCTTCGAGCGCAAGGGACATATGTATGTTTGCAGGGATTAATTACGAATTTAATTGACAGCCGAGATAATGAGGATTGATGACTTCGAGAAATGTGAGAATATCATCGATCGAGCTGCAGAGGTCATTTCATCAGGTGGTATTGTGGTATATCCTACAGACACAAGCTATGGACTCGGTTGTGATCCCAGAAATCGCGATTCTCTGGAACGTCTTATTGCTGTCAAACGACGTGATCGCAGACTAGGTTTCCCATTACTTTTCACAGATACCTCTCAATGTGAATCATATCACGAATTTGGGAACCTAGAAAAAATCATAGTCAAAATTTTCTGGCCAGGTGCTCTGACTTTGATTGTTGATGCTAAGCCAGAGATACCAGCCCACATCACAGCAGGGCGTAGTTCAATTGCAATCAGAGTGCCTGACCATATCATACCACGAGGTATTGCAAAAAGAATAGATGGTCCTATCATCGGCACTAGTGCAAATCGTAGTGGTGGTCCAAGCCCGTTTGACCTGACAGTAGCAATGGATCAGCTTGGTGATGAGGTTGATCTGTACATAGATGGTGGAGCGTCTTCAGCCCGCAGCAACTCAACGATTATCGGAGTTCAAGAAACGGTAGAGAATGGGGATACCTTAAACATCAAGATCTACAGAGAGGGGACACTGTCCATTGAGGATATCTCTCAAACATTGAAGGTTGACTCTGATGCAATGAGGTTTTGGACCACTAGAATAATTGATGCCGATATGTGAGGCGATAGAGACTGCGAGAGTATAATTTACTTGTTTCATGCCCTAGAGACCGAGAACGGGCCGCAAAATCAGAGATCATGTATTTTGTAGGCGACCTGCTTGAAGATTCTGATCTCAAAGTGTCTTACACAAACATCTCTGGACTTCTTGCATGCAAGACATCTCTCGACCCATTCTATGTTATCCATAAACTTCGGGAATTTGCACTTGAAAATGCATACCAGTTCAGATTTGCTATCCGATTCACTCCCCTCGAAGAGTGTGTTGATTCAAGGATTGAAGACATTGTTGAAGCGACTAAAAGACTTCTACCAAAAATAAGAGAAGATGAAACCTTTAGGGTGACTGTGCGACGTAGACAAACTGAATTAGAAAATATGGATGTGGTTACTGCAGTTGCGGCTGAGATTCCTAGACAGGTAAATCTTGATTCTCCTGACAAGACAATGCTTGTTGAGATTGTTGGAGAATGGACAGGTCTATCAGTCGTGTCAGAAGATGAGGATATCCTTTCTATAATGACACTGCGGGATGATATGTACTAGATATCTATTGCAACTAGAGAAACCCTACTTACTACACACTTTGAGAGCGCCTTTTGCAATTCTAATACATCATCCGAGTCTGTAAAGACTCCAATCTCAGTTCCTCCAATTTTGAAATGTTTTTTGACTCGATCGAATCGCTCTCTGTTTGGTTCAAAGGGATTCGAAAATTCTCGTCCAACTTTCTTGGTGATTTTATCTAGCGTCTGCTTCACAGTTTCTCTATCTTTTGAAATCACCACTACGGCAAGATTCTCTAAACCATCGTGGACTCCGATTTCTTCCAAGGCTCTTCCAATCTGTCTCTGAGCAGATGCATAAACAATAATTTCAACGTCAAGACTGCGAGAGAGCATATACTTCCCGTTAAGGGCATTCAATGCATTTTGTGCCGCTGAAAGTAGATGGGCGTCATCAGCAATTAGTAATCCATTCAAGAGCTGCACAGTTAGAGAGTCAGTTGACAGTGATTTAGCGAAATCTATCAGCTCGTTCTGTGCGAGGTGGTTGGAATTATGGATTTCGGAAATTCCAACAACTCTGACAGTGTCATTGACCTGCAGATCTTCTATTCTCAACGAGTCTACCTCGCATTACAGACGTTTAATGAAGTAGTCAGCAACTGTTGGCTCAAATCCAACTTCAAATACTAATCTATCACGAATTTGTTTCATTGTAAAGGATTTGTCCTCCTCACGGAAAATTTTGACAAGCGAAATGATTGATTCTCGATTCTCCCACGGATAAACAGTCCAGCTTTTAGTTTTAACCATGTAAAAATCAGGAACCACAATGGAAGAGGGTTTGTAATGAAGTACTGCGGTTCGTACTTCTTTCACTCCAAGATTCTTAACATGTTCAATCGCATGATGCAATGTGTCTCCAGTGTCAGCAACTTCGTCAACTATGAGCACAGTCTTACCTTCCATTGAACCAGTCAAAGGTTGTGTTATTTTTGGTTCTTTACCCTTTTCACCCACATCAGTATAATACTCGATACGGATATTCTGCAAAGTTTCCATGTAGAGTACATCTGATAGAATCCGTGCAGGAATCCATCCACCGCGTGCTATTCCAACTATGACATCAGGTTTGAATCCGCTATCTACAATTTTTTCTGAAATTTGCAGTGTGAGGTTGTAGACATCACGCCAGCTTAAAATGAGATACTCCATTTCGCAGTGCCTCGATTAACCCTTGCATGAATCCGACACATATACCTAATTAATCCGCCTGATTTTAGCGAGCACAATCTAAATCAGAGAGTCCGCATCCACCATAGATGTGACTCATATGAAACCGGATATTCTCCTGACAAACATCGGACAAGTTGCCACTCTAGAAGGGCATAGTGAGAAGCCAAAGACAGGAGTGCAGATGAATGAGCTCTCAATAATTGAAAATGGCGCCATAGCAATTAAAGATGGAAAAATTCTTGCTATAGGTTCTGCAAAAGAGGTGCTCTCTCAGATTTCAGAAGAACCAGATTTCCCAACAATTGAGTTTCCAGGCATGCTCGCGGTCCCTGGCTTCATTGATAGTCACACACATCTAGTGTTTGGGGGTTCTAGGGAAAACGACTTTGCCATGAAATTGGCAGGAAAGACCTACCTTGAGATTTTAGAGTCAGGTGGAGGAATTTTAAACACTCTAAGATCAACTCGGGCTGCAAATCTTAGTGAGTTAGTAAGCAACGCATTCTCTTATGCTGAGAGCATGCTAAGTATGGGAACAACAACAATTGAAGCAAAGAGTGGCTATGGCCTTGAAATGGAAAACGAACTGAAGATGCTCCAGTCAATAGAGATTCTCCGTGAAAAACTACCAATCACTTTCGTTTCTACATTCATGGGAGCACACGCCATACCACCAGAGTATGAGGGTAAGACAGATGATTATGTGGATCTAATTGTGAATGAGATGATTCCTGCAGTTGCTGACAAGGAATTAGCTGAGTATTGTGATGTCTTTTGTGAGCAAGGAGTGTTTAATGTTGAACAATCACGAAGAGTTCTTCTTGCAGCAAAGGAGAAAGGATTGAAGTTGAAGGTTCATGCAGATGAGATTGTGCAATTAGGAGGTGCAAGCCTGGCTGCAGAAGTGGAGGCAGTATCAGCAGATCACCTACTAATGGCTTCAGAACAGGGATTAGAGGATATGCTCAAAGCAGGCACAATAGCAACACTCCTACCAGCAACTGCATTCAGTCTTGATACAGACTATGCAGATGCGCGAAAGATGATAGAAATGGGATTGCCTGTGGCTCTTGCAACAGATTTCAATCCAAATTGCGCAAATGAATCGCTTTTCTTCACTCTCGCGCTTGCATGTTATAAGATGAAAATGCAACCCAGAGAAGCACTATCGGCAATTACAATAAATGCTGCACATGCATTGAATCGTGGTGCAACACATGGAAGTTTAGAACCAGGAAAAACAGCAGACATTCTCATCCTTGAGTGCCCGAATCCTGAATTTCTGACATGGCGATTTGGTACCAATCTTGTCCATACTGTGGTTTCTAATGGTCAGGTTGTGCATACTAGGCTTGGACCTTAGTTCTCAAATAATGGACCAGTAATAGATTCCACTTCTGAAATTATATTACCGGATGCCAGCAGCTCCAGTATTTTAGATATGTCAGGACTCAGAGGTCTGTCGTCTTCCAGCTTGGGCACAACCCTTCTGATAGCTGTGTGGACCTTCTGAAGAGGCTCTGATGGTTTCAATGGGGCCAGATAGTCAATGCCCTGACATGCGCACATGTATTCAATTGCAATTACAGTATAAGCATTCTCAAGGATAGTTGATGCTTTCCGTGAAGCTATTGTACCCATACTGACGTGGTCCTCTTGATCGCCACTCGTCGGAATTGAGTCAACACTAGCAGGATGAGCTAATACCTTGTTCTCGGAAACTAGTGCTGCAGCAGTATATTGGGCAATCATCATTCCAGATTCCAAGCCACCTTCTGTGGTGAGAAAGGCAGGCAGTTCGCTTAGATGTGGGTTGACAAGTCGGTTGATTCTCCGTTCAGATATATTGGCGATTTCAGAGATCGCAATACCAAGGAAATCCATAGCTAGAGCAACTGGCTGGCCATGAAAATTCCCGCCAGATATGACAACTCCATCATCTCCAAACACTAGAGGATTGTCAGTTGCGGAGTTGATTTCGGTTTCGAGAACACTGTATGCATATCGAATGGCATCAAGTGATGCACCATGGACTTGAGGGATACATCTGAGTGAATACGCATCCTGTACCTTTCCACAATCAGCATGCGATTGATTGATTTCGCTATCTCTAAGAATCTCTCGAAGAGCTCGTGCAACATCAGTTTGACCCTCATGTGGTCGTACTAAGTGTATTCTCTCATCAGATGCAGCTCGAGTTCCACGTAAAGCCTCCAAACTCATTGAAGCGGCGATTGATGCATCCGCAATCAACCTCAAAGCATCATTCACTGTGAGCACCCCTACAGCACTCATGGGTTGTGTGCCATTAATCAGAGCGACTCCCTCTTTTGCCTGAAGAGTGACTGGGTTGATTCCAGCCGTTTTCATAGCTTCTCTCCCTCCGATCAATTTTCCATTGTAGTATGCTTCTCCTTCTCCAATCAATACCAGTGCCATATGTGCTAGAGGAGTCAGGTCACCACTTGATCCGACTGATCCCTGTTGAGGGACATAAGGGGTCACATCCTTGTTCAACATCTCAAGTAGAGTTTCAATGACCTCTAGGCGGATTCCAGAATATCCCTTTGCTAACGCATTGGCTCTAAGAAGCATCATACCTCGAACGACTTCACGGGAAAACGGAGGACCTACTCCCGCGCTGTGACTACGTATTAGATTAACCTGAAGACGAGCAAGATCTTCCTTGTTGATAGAAACATGTGCGAGCTCACCAAATCCAGTGTTGACGCCATATACTACACGTTCTTCAAGAATTGCAGCTTCAACTACATCTCGGCTGCTTTGAATGCGTGATATTACTGAGTCGTCGAGCTTGACTGATTCATTATAACGAGCAACCTTGACAACATCTTCTATTGTGAGACTCTCACCATCAACTATGACAGTCATGAAATTCACCCACATTGTGCAATAGAGGTGACCTTCTTGGTCACTGCCTAGTGGTGTTCTCAGTCCCTCTCTTTAGTAATTATCGATGGTCCCTACCTATCATTCAAGGTTTTCTCAACCAAGTCCTCGACCAGTCCCCTCTCTGGAATGAAAGGAAGAGAGATTTGGCCTTTTTCACCCAGACGTACATTCCACTCGACAGCAGTTTCGATTGCATTATCATTTCTTGCCCAAGCACGACGAGCCACTCCGCCCATAACATCCCAATCTAGGGCAGACCGGATTATGTTGTCTACACGCTCACTTCCATCAAGAACCAATCCAAAACCACCATTGATTGCTTTGCCTGTACCGACTCCACCACCATTCGATAATACACAGATTGTCATTCCACGGGCTACATCACCAGCCCAACATTGATGAGCCATGTCACTCATTACATTGCTTCCATCACGAATGTTTGAAGTTTCTCTGAAGGGACTATCAGTTCCGCCTGTGTCGTGGTGATCTCTTCCAAGCATGATCGGACCGACCTTACCATTTCGAACCATTCTATTGAACTCTAGAGCAATAGTAACACGACCACGAGCGTCAGCATACAAAATTCGAGCTTGTGACCCTACAACGAGTGCATTCTTCTCTGCATCCCTAATCCATATGTAGTTGTCTCGATCTTGACCTCTCCTTTTGGGGTCGATACAGGACATTGCCAAGCTATCAGTTACCTTAAGGTCCTCAGATTTGCCACTCAGACATACCCATCGAAACGGACCATAGCCGTAATCAAAACAGAGAGGTCCCATAATATCTTCAACGTAGGATGGGAAGATGAACCCATCCGACGTGGTTTTCCCGTTCTTTGCGATTCTTTTAACTCCTGCATCAAAGACGGCTTTCATGAAACTATTCCCATAGTCCCAGAAGTGTGTTCCACGTCTAGTCATTATTTCAATGAGTTCAAACTGTTTCTCTAACGATTTGTCCACAAGCTCATTGAATCGTTCACGATTATTCTTGAGGAGGTTTCTTCCCTCCTCAAAGGATATTCCCTGAGGAGTATACCCACCACCATAAACGTCGTGGCAGGAGGTCTGGTCAGATGCGAGTTCGACGGCGATGTCATTCTCAACTACATAATCCCATAGATCGACAATATTCCCGTAATAACCAATTGAAACTGGTTCTTTCCTCTCACGATACTCTTTCACCCATTCAAATATCTCTTTCAAATCCTCAGAGTGTTTGCCTAACCATCCCTGTTCGCTTCGTGTTTGAATTCTACTCTTATCGACTTCAGCGATGACTCCTATTCCACCAGCTATCTCAATCGCTTTAGCCTGCGCACCACTCATTCCTCCAAGACCTGAGGTCAAGAACACTTTACCCTTGAGGTCTTTATCTTCTGGAATTCCAAGATACATCCTCCCAGCATTGAGAAGAGTAATGTACGTTCCATGAACTATGCCTTGGGGACCAATATACATCCATCCACCAGCTGTCATCTGGCCATAATTCGCCACACCCATGGCTGCTGCTTGATGAAATCCATCTAAAGTATCAAACATCCCCACCATGAGACCATTGGTTGTTATGGCACGAGGAGCACCAGTATTTGATGGAAACAAACCTACAGGATGACCAGAACTGACAACAAGTGTTTGTTGATTAGTCATTGTTTGCAAGTATCTCATGATGAGTTGATACTGCATCCAATTCTGGCATACTTGTCCACTCTCACCATATGTGACAAGTTCGTAGGGGTAGAGAGCAACATCAAAGTCAAGATTGTTATCAATCATGAGCTGTAAAGCTCGGGCTTCCAGAATTCCTTTGTACTTGTCAACAGGCTTGGCTTTGATAGGACCTTTGGGGCGATAGCGATAACCGTAGATGCGCCCCCTTGTCATGAGTTCGTCCAGAAATTCAGGTGCAAGAGTTTTATGAAGATTCTCAGGCACATAGCGGAGTGCATTCTTTACAGCTAGAACAGTTTCAGATTGAGTTAGAGTGTATCCTCTATTGGGAGCTCGTCTATACTTCGAATCGAATATTGGAGCAGAGGGGAGTTTTGAGGGGAGTTTGATTGTCATAGCCTTGGAAACATCGAAACTCATGGGACCACATCCATTCAATACGTTGTTTCTATCAGCGGTCCTTCATAAACAAGTCGGATACATCAAAAAGAACATGCTAAGATATCGAATAAAATCAAAGTGTAGGGGGAAGTAAAACATCAAACATAGTATCTGAAGGACTGTTTTCAAACTCTAAATATGCTGTGTAGATTCCTTCTCTTGTCATAATACCCAGAGTGAAACCTGAATCAGCAAGAGAGAGTAGATACTCGAGATGTTTGATTAGGTTTTGTACGAAACTTCTCACTTCTAGACCTGTGATATCGTCAGGAGGGGCTGAAATTGATCCAAGAGGAAGGGAAACTTCAACCTCGATTCTCTTTTCCTCAGAATGGTCAGTATTCCTGACTCCAAGGATTCGAACCCAATCGTTCTCGTACAGTATTGAAATACATTCTTCATCCTCAGATTTTAGAGTTCGATTCACCAACTGTTTCCATCTAGATTTGAGTTCTAAGCGTGATGTCATTGGACCACCAGCCCATATCTTAGAAATACAGCTGAGGCATTCTCTTGGTTGACACTGTAGAGGGTTCTTCTCATATCTCTGAGATTCGGTATTCTCTCGCATAAATCAGAATCAACTAACCGATCTAATGCAAATGTCACAGTTCGGAGAGGCAACATTGTTTCTTTGCTGATTGCTTTTGGAGAAAGTGGACCTCTCTTTGTCAGAAATGCTAGAATTCGAAGTGCACTTTTTGGTAGTTTTACTGATTGCATGATATGCACCATAATTAAAGGAATTCACAATTGGATTTGTATGCATGTTACGTCCTATATTCTGAAATCTGCAGAGTAATGCGTACTATCGAGTAACTTTGTGAATCGATAGCTTCGGAAAATTACATAACGTAAATAGCCGAAGGCGTCGTGTTTTTTAGATATGATATGATTTCCATGAATCGAAAGTAGATTCCGTTCCGTCAAGGTTTGAGGATTGGTCCAATGAGTAGTATTTGGTCGAAAGCCAGAAAAAACACACCAGAGATTGATTGCGGTCTTTGTGGGTTTCCCACTTGTGCAACATTCGCCCGTACTCTTGTATCAGAGGGGATCGCAATTTCTAAATGTCCGATCCTATCTTTGGAAATATATAGAGAGAGAAGAGAAGAACTGACCAAGCTCCCCATAGATTCGCGGACAATTATCAAACCAGCTCCAGAGCAACCTGAAGGAGGCGTTCTTCTATCAAAACCATGTATGGACGCACCAGACCTTCTGATGGCAGAAATGCGTATCTTCAATGGTGTAGAACCAGGACTACCGCAAAGATTCGGAGTGCTCGATCCCGTAATTCTCTGTTGGTTGCTTGATTGCGTATCGTCAAAATACCAGGATATGCGATGTAGTAAGGAACTTGCGTATGCGTGGGGGGATATGGAAGAAATCAAAGTTCACATTCTAAGGGATGGCAGGGTGAGAATGCGTCGTGCAAGAGGAAAGGAACACGCTCTCGAGTCATTCAGGATCATTGAACGGACTGTGATTGGCGCAGCAGTCTGTAATTGCTGTGGCCACGACCTTCTATCAGTCCTTTCAGGATTCGCTCCACCATCCACAGAAGAAATTCATCCTGTACTAAAAGCGGGTAGCACTCTATATCTTAATCCAGACCAGATAGAATGGACTCTGAATAGTCCGTCGGGTGAGCACAATTTTGGGAAGAGAATGTTAGAACTGATTGAACCCATACATGCAAGTCTAGTAAGTCAGCTCGATCTCATGATTATGGGAGATTTCAAATCTGAGAGTATTTTCGATGCAAGACCGAAAATCTGTAGTTTCATTAACCTAATGTTTGAGCAACCAGCACAAGACTATCTGGTTGTGCTCCTGAAAGGATTAGCCCAAGCCTTCTTTTTGGACAACGCATTGCGGGCTCTAGCAGATATCAGACTCTTTATACACGAACAAAAGACAGAAGCAGACTTTGTCATCCAGCTATTGAAGAATGCTCGGAATGAAGACATGAAGGCTTATCAAGTGGCTTCCTTGAACAGTGGATTGATTCCCTTGCTGGCACACGCCAAACGTGTGGCCCGGAGTTTAAGTCTCTTTGAGATGTGGATATGATCTAAGCTACCTTTCTCCATGCCAATGGCGAAACCATTGAAGTATAATTTGTGTCTTTATACTTCTCTAAGAGCTGTTTAGCGACCTCAAGATTCACGTAATATTTTGGTCGTCTCATATCATTAAGATTTGGAATCCTTCGTAGTATCTTCTTACTCAGGAGCTTTCGAAGAGCGAAGCTTACTGTACGGGGTGCCATATCTAATTTCACACTGATCTCTTTGGGACACATTGGACCCTCAATTATCAGTGCGCTCAAGATTGCAAATGTACTTCTTGGAGTTCGTCCTGGGCCAATAGACACCTTCATTTCCTCCGTAGTTCTAGATACGTTCATTCAGTATGCAAAGAATATCTATTTGCGTGAAGCTCCAGTGTTTGGATTTAACTTGATAGTAGTTTTTTTTAGCTCAAATCCGAAGTGCTGTGTTTGGATTTGAGACAATTGTCTTCTCCCAAAAAATATCAAGACGTAGTCTCCTAGATGAGGTGGGTTTGTAGATTGGCAGGGATTATATTCTTCAGAACCAGAATGTTGGGCGAGATTGTAGATTTCTATGTTAATGATATAGGCATGCACATTTGGTTGGAACAAGAGGACTGCACAATTCTCAGTCATGGAAACCTATTGCTTGGTTTTTGTCACCATGAAATTGGAGAGATTGAGGGTCTGATTACTTTCTTCTATCCTGCAGAGGAGGATGTTGATTCGATGTATGAACTCCTTCAGCATATAGCAACAACTGAGCCTGTATTAAATGAAAAGTATCAGATTTACCAGTTCTTTGCAGAAGACCCAGAGGGCAGAACTTTAGAGTTTCAAGCATTCCTTCATCCTGTGGAACCAATTGGATTCTAAGCCTCAATCTGAGTTTTCAGTAGCTGACGAATTGATCCATCCGAACATCCAAAATAGACTGAACTATCATCCAATGTGAGGACTTCAATTCTCCCAGGAACTTTGATACAGAGAACTTCAGTCCAATCAGATTTTGAATAAACCCTCAGAGTCTTATCATCGGATATCGAATATACAAATACACCATCAATTGCAACTGAATTCACATTATCTGTATGACCATCAAGAACTGATACACAGCTCCAATCCTTCTTATCCCAAACACGAACGGAACTCTCAAACTTTGGTGGTCGTGGTGAGCCAGGACCACCCCACCAGAGTTCGCCTGAGCCTGAATAGACATACGCATCATCAACAGCTAGGGAGAGAATGTTTGACCCATGACCTTCTAGTGAAGTTATTCGATCAAGTCCATCTCGTGAAAAGACATTCGTACAATCATCTATCCCTCCAGCGTATATGTAGTTGTAATCAATTGCTAGAGAGAGAACAAAGTGTCTTTGTCCGTTCACAGAACCACTAACACTCCAATCTGCCTTATCCCATATTATGACTCTCGAACCTCCATCTCCAGAAAACAAGTGCAAATCATCAGATGCAAGGCAAAACACACTACCCTGTGGACCATCAAGGGTTCTTACAAGGTCCAATTTCTTTCTATCATAGATGCCTATTGTAGCGTCTTCCCAAGTCGACCCTCCGTACAAGTAATGTTCGTCGGTAAGAAGTGATAGCAAGTATGTTTTACTATGACTTTGAAACTGTCGTGATTCTGAAGAATCGGATTTTTTCCATATCATAATTGAGCCTTGATTATTAGCTGCATACAAATTCTCTGAATCATTAGATAGTGCTGTCAAAAAGCTTGATGAATAAATATTATCAAGAATCCTGGGGCGATTGTCTGAGAGCTTGTTATTATTCGTTGAAATGGTTCATCCCTGGATATTGAAATGACCAGCTGCATTTACATCTTATTAAAGCCAAGAAAAAGGAGTTGTTAGATTGCAACGAGAGTACTGCTCTCAGCAGTCCACCCAAGCTGTTTGGCAGTCTTGAAAGCCTCGCTTGATTCATTATATTTTCCAACAATCCACAGGACCAGGCGAAGTTTATTCCACAGATTGGGATTAGCCTTATCCTCCTTGATCTCCTTTCTGACGTTTTTCACCATTTTCTTGTACTGTTTTATCTCAAGTTTTCTGGATGCAGCTGCTTTCTGAAGGATTTCGTGAATCTGTTCACTCAATATTCCAACAGGGTATTTCAGAAACTCGTCCGACCGGTCTCGCATGAAGCTATTGATTGCAGATTTTGGGGTGTCTTTTACTCGCCAAAGCTCTCCTGTCACTAATTGTTCTTCATAACCATTCTGCATGAACTCTACTAGTTCATTTAGATTCCTAGTAACATCATGATCATCACCGAGGGTTTTTCGACACCAGTCTAACTCCCGATAGACAAGCTCAGAACCAACATCATACATAACACTAGGGGTGGCTTCAATCATCTTCAAATCAGTCAAGAGGTCCTTTATCGTGTATTGCTTCCGTTTTGGTAATTTTGTAGCCACAGTACGTGCACCAACCAATTCTCTTGGATAGTTCTCAGATAAATCATCTGAGTAGATAGGTCAACAATTAATCTACGAGTTACAAGAAAAAAGTATCTAGAATGGAAGCTGCCACAGCATCCAAGTTGGGAGGGGAATATACAAACGCACATAGATAATGAATATTAAAACAAAGAGTGAAACGACCACTACAGCCCAGTCCCTCTTTCTAAACGATAAAGTGTACATGTAGGTTCGGTTCTCACTGGCGCCAAAGCCTCTCGATTCCATGCTTTCCGCGATAGATAAAGCACGTCTGATTGATACGATAATTAAAGGTACAATGATTGGAACGATATTGCGGATTCGTTTCAGCAAGTTTCCTTTGTCAAGTTCTATACCTCTAGCTTTCTGAGCATCCATTATTGAATATGCTTCCTGTCCAAGAGTGGGCACGTATCTCATTGCCATGCTCATTGCAAATGCAAATTCGAATCGCACGCGCATTTGAATCAAAGCTTGTGAGAGCTCTTCGGGATGAACTGTCAGAAAGAAAATAGAGAAAGATGTCATTAACGCCACAAGTCTGATTGTCAGTGCCAATGAATGAGAGAAAGGATTTGGTCCCGTAGAGAGTAAAGTATTGAAGACAATGATGAAAATGAGTAGAACAGACAAGCCCCTCATACTTCGAGTCCAACGTTTCAATGATTTTGCAGCTCCAAGAATTGGTACAAGACAAAAGAAAATGATAAGCAGTGGGATAATTTCGAGGAAGAGCAGTGAAACAATAGCAAGCACGATAGACATGAACATTTTTGCTCGTGGATCCAAGCGATGAACGAGAGAGTCTTGACGGGTATATTGGAAAACTTCGAGGAACGCCATATCACACACCGCCCATTATTTTCGTAACTACTTCTTCCAAATCGTCCATCAAAGTAAGTCTGTAAGGAACCTCGGGGAATACCTTATGGAGATGATGAGCTGTTTCTGTTAACTGCGGTCTAGTAAGAGAGCATTTCTCTATAACCAAGTCATTGCTTAAGACTGAGTTCGTGGGCCCATCTGCGACAATCATTCCATTAGCCATGGCGATGGTCCGCGGGAAATTCTCAATGACGAATTCAATATCATGGGTCACAACAATTACAGTCCGCCCCTTTTCATTAAGATCACTAAGCATCTTGGCAAGCTTCGCCTTTTGCATTGCATCTTGCCCAATTGTTGGTTCATCAAGGGAGAGTACTCTTGGTTCAGTGGCCAGAACTGTTGCAAGTGCAACTCGTTTTCGTTCTCCACCTGAGAGGGTGAATGGTGAACGCTCAGAGAACCCTTCAAGTCCCAGTGCCGCTAATGTCTTTTCACATCTCTCCTTGGCCTCTTCCCTTTGATATCCAAGATTCTCGAGACTGAACAGAATTTCTCGCTCAACACTTTCTAGGAAAAGCTGATGGTCAGGATTCTGCATAACAAGACCAATATCACGGGCTAGCTCAGCAATAGAGTAATGCTTGGTATCCACACCGTCAAAGATTACTCGACCACTATCAGGTCGTAGGAGACCATTAAGGTGTTTCACAAGCGTTGTTTTGCCTGCCCCATTGCTACCAACTATTGCAATTCTTTCACCATCATCTATCTGAAGTGAAACGCCTTGTAGTGCAGTGTATATACCATCATAGGCAAAGTGTACATCTTCCAGAAGGATCATCCATGTCTGACCTCCCGGACAAGGGTAGCTAGTTCTTCCCCTGTGAGGGGTACTGAATTTAGGCTCAGTCCTCGCTTTTTCAACCTTTTATACAAATGAGTGGCTTTGGGAATCCCAACTCCAATCTCTTCGCAAAGATCCATAGTAAGGATTTCTCGTGGTGCTCCATCAGCTACAATGCAGCCTTTGTCCATCAATACAACGCGCGATGCATCCTTAGAAACTAAATCTAGGCGGTGTTCAACAAGAACTACTGTTAGATCACGCTTCTTATTCAAATTTGATACTAGCTCTAGAATTGTTTCAGCACTTCGAGGGTCTAAGTTGGAAGTTGGTTCATCTGCAACAAGTATCTTGGGTTTAAGTGCCAGTGTCGCAGCCATAGCAACTCGTTGTTGCTCACCGCCAGACATTTCGTGAGGGTGTTTATCCCTTAGATGTTCAAGATCAAAAATCTCAATGAGTTCCTCAACTCTACGGCGTACTTCTTTAGGATCAACACCGAGATTTTCAGGACCAAATGCAATTTCACGCTCTACGTTCAATGTCACGAGCTGATTTTCAGGCTGTTGAAATACTAATCCTGCTATGGGTGCGAGTTGTGCAACATTGTTTTCACGTGTGTTTTTTCCATCTACGTAAACATTTCCAGAAATATACCCACGATGAAACTGGGGAACTAAACCATTTATTGCCCGACAAAAGGTTGTCTTTCCACATCCAGAGGGTCCTGTGATTACAAGATATTCTCCTTGCTCAATCTTGAGATTGATTCTTCGCAACGCCAGAGTTTCTGCTCCAAGGTATTTGAAGCTGAAGTCAGCGAACTCTACCAAGGACATTTTACTCAGCTCTCTTTTTCTTGGATGATTTCACTTCACCCTCAATAATTCCTCTAATAATCTCTAGTGATTTAGAGAGTGCTTTATCGAGGTCTTTCTTCCCATTCGCACCTGCGGCATTTGCATGTCCACCGCCCTCTCCATCAATTATGACTCCAATCGATTCCATGACATCAGTTCCAAGATTGATTCCAGTGTTCTCATAGAAGTCACGTGTGCTTCGCGAACTAAGACGTACAATATTCTTTTTGGGACTACCTCCGACTAGTGCCACATCTGCACCAAGTTCGATCAGACCTCGACATGCACTTGCTTCGAAGGCGTTGATTTTAGAAATAGCAACAATCCAATCACCTACTAGGTGCACTTTCACACGACTTGCTGCTTTGAGACGAGCGATTCTTTCGGATCTGTCTGGTCGTATCAATAAGGACCTTACACACAGTTCGTAGTCTGCTCCAGCATTGATAAGCTTGATAGCAGCTGAGAGAGTGATAGAATTGGCGTAGAAGAAACGTCTAGTATCAAAGATCATACCAGTCAGTAGTAAATTAGCAGTGTTATTGTCGATTTCAATCTCTGAATCTTGGTACACATCAACCATTATCTCGCAAGTAGATGATTTCTCAGTATCGAGTATTTGGTGTTTTGCAATGGTTTCGATTTCGGGGTTTAATTCATGATGATCTATGACCAGTGTCTTTTTTGGATTCGTCAGAACATCTTGTAGCTCAGGTCCAAGTTGGAAACGACTGTTCGTATCAATCAGCACATGAAAATCATGGGTTTCCTTGGATGTTCTAAGAATCTCTACATCAGGTGTAAAATTCTCAAGGATTTGATTTGAAAGTCTACTAATATCATCTGCAACTAGAGAAGGAGTACCTCTAGGATTGATCGTTTTATAAAGTCGCGCAAAAGCTATCATTGCACAGACTGCATCTGGATCAGCGTTCTGATGACCTAGAATAAGAGGTGTCTGCACATTACTGAGGAGCTTTCGAAGGTTCATTTATCCTTCATCTCCGTCAACTGATTCTCTAACCAATCTACCCCGAAGTCTGTTGCTTCCTGCAACAAATCGTCAAGTGAGTGACCCGTGTCGAACACTTGGCTTAGCTCAATCTGGACGTCGAGGTCAAGCTGACCATTTTCTAATTCGAGAGTACAGCTAACGAACATGCTCTCAATGCTTTTCTGGGGGATTTTTTTCAAAATGAAACCACTAATCTGAGTTTCGCAGTCTTCTGTGAGTTTCTCAATGACTTCCTCCGAGATTTCTGGAAGTCCGATGCTCAATGTAGGACTCATCTCTCTCACTGAAGACGTAAATTGCGTTTTGAGAGCTCCAACTCAATCTTTGTCTGAAGCTCTTTTAGCTGCTCAGCAAGTTTTTCTGTCTGTTTTGTAGTAGATGCCAATCTCATCTCTATAGTCTTTTGTCGATCCTCAAGCTCTTCCACAACTGCTGGTTTCTCTACCTTGAACATGACCTGTCCAACAGCCTTGTATGTGACAGTATCATCGGGTTGTTTTTTCAACTCTTCGAGGGTTCCTTTAATCTCGGTCAGCTCTGCCTGAAGTGTCTGAGACATAGCTGAAAGAGTTTCATGATTGCGTCGCATCGTATCGAATTTCTGAAGTTCTTGTTCCAATGCGGGCGGTATAGTCTGGGCCATTATTGATTCACTCCTTCTCGCAAAACGGCTTGTTTCAGACTGCGCCCTCTGAGATGTGACTTAACTGTTTTGGCATGACGTCAACTAAGCTCGACTGTTCTTAGACATGCAGAAACCCAAGCAATGTATGAGTTCATAGCTGCACGCAATGCTGTAAGATCATTCGCTTCCACTTCGATTACAAGAACAGAACCGCGAATAGAGAGATTTGTTGTAGCTCTGTCAGAGGGACCAGATTCCGTTTCAGGCTGTAAGGCAGTTAGAAGTAGTTCAGCTGTTTTCTTTGAGTCAAGTGGAATTTCGATTGTTGATTTTCCACTCACAAGAATGGAGTTCATTCAATTCACCTCATTTGAGAGCAGTCACCTTGATTCTAGGACCAATCTCAGCACCATCTGTTGTATGATAGTGAGTCCAAAGAATCTTTCCAGAAGACGTATCTTGCAACCAGATTAGAGATTGACCAGGCTCTTGCGCTGTTATATCTAACTCAGAACCCTCTGTGACATCAAGATCTAAGAAAGATGCAAGCAGATCACCAAGAGCGCGTGTCCTATCACTACTATTAGATTCAATTAGGATTCCTACCACACCATTGATTTTTTTCTTGGTTTTATTGACCTCGCGTCTTAACATTGCCATCTCCACTCTGATAGATGCGAGTTCCTCTTGGGAGGCAGATGTAAAACTAAGATTGCTCGGATTTCCCTTCCACATTGAAATTATGAGCGCTGCATTTGCCCCAGTTTGTCTAACTCGTGCAGCAATCTCAGAGAGTCCTAACCCACCTCGATTGAAACGCTCAGTTGTCGGTAGTACTGTCCATAGGTCACGTACAAAAGAGCGCACTCGGTTAGATGTCTTCCGAGATGTAGTAATTAACAGAGTTGGCAATACAGTCCGGCCTTGGTTACTCATCAGGTTTAGATGTAGTTTCAGTTTCCTCTTCTGATTCTACAGCATCAATGACAACTTCTTCTCTATCGACATTAGGAAGGAAATCGACAGCTTCTTCGATATCTTCATCATCACGAAGCGCAAGAAAGTCACCAGACACCCTTTGTGCAATTGCTCGTTTTGCGGCTTTTCCAGCATCTGTGTATGGCACGTAAGCACCACCAGCAAAGAGCAGATCACACTTGCTGCATTTCCACAGTCCAACAGCCTTCCTTTTCAAAGCTTTTGTAGCACATGCAGGGCAACGATTCGGTTCATGCCTTCTTTTCTCTATATCAAGGACTCTTCGGCGTAGTTTTGCACCATACCTTACTCCGAATCTTCCTGTGCTACCGACTTTCTTGGTTCGTCCCATTTTCTAGTCTCCTTGGTTTTCCTTCTCCATCAAAGGGAGAAGTATAGCTGCTGGAACCTATCAGTCGCCCAACAGCTTCTCTTATTATCTTATCTGTCCGTAAATAGAAATCAGATGGCCAGAATCTTACTCCAACCATCTACTCTCATTTACTCTACAGATTTCACGGCTTCATCAATTAAATTGCGAATGGATTCGGCTGATTCTAGAGCCATCTCCATAGCTCTTTCGACAAGCTCGAGGGACATTGGACCAGCTCCACCGCCTTTCTGCATTGCTGTGAAGTTGTTCTCTTGGTCAACAGCCATTGTAAGCCTGCAGTCCTGTACAAACTCTTCTTTCAAAATAGGATCGATAATGAGACTTTCATCAATCTTGGAAACAGTGTGCTCAATTGCCACATTGCTAATTGGCAAATTTAGAATTTCACCAGTTTCTACAAGTTTATCATCCTCCCACTTGATTTCAGGATATTTTGTGGTAAGTAGAGCAGCATTAACAGCAATGGATGATGCATCAATGAGATTACCATCATATTCCAAAGGATAGACATCTGCAAATACCATGTAGGCTTTCTTTCCTTCTCTAATGCAGAGTTTCTTTGTATCTACGGTTTCAGATTCTCGTATTCCACGATCAACGATTCGTGCAAGCTCGATTGCATCTTCTTTAGGAGGACCGAGTTCGAATAGGGGTGAAGCAATGGGAGACATCTCTGCAGTTACCATAGTCACTCCCTCATCAGGAGTGTCAGGGTAAGGCTCTCCAACAAGAACTTTCACTCCGGCAACAACACTTGTATCACCGAGTCGCACAAGAGCTGAGCCCTCAGCTTTTTCAGAAACTAAATTAGCTTCAATCTCAATCTCACGGTATTCGCTAAAACCTCTTCCATCTAGACGTTCGCCTTTGCGAAGTATGTCAGAAATGAAGTCACGATCCATGTGACTTACTGTTTCAGAAGTATAATCACCCATTTTATTCATCCTCCATTATTTCAGCTTCACCTAGGTCTGTTTCCAAGTCATCCTCATAGTCATCATCATCGTCGTCATCATCATCATTTGACTTCCTAACATAGGCACGTTTTAGAGCCTCTTTCTGAAGTTCATGAAGGTACTTACAGGAGTTGATTCCCATATGCATTGCTTCTATGAGCTCTTCCTTTGTGAAAGATCCATCCTGTTGCAAGAGAGTAATCTCTTCAGTTTGAGGAATGATTGCCATTGGAACGTCCCCTTGTCCATACTTGTCTTCTTCATCTCCAAGGTCAACCAGTAATTTACCATCTGCTTTTCCTACTGCAACAGCAGGTATTAGACCTCTCATAGGAATTCCAGCATCAGCAAGTGCAAGCGATGCTGCATTTATAGCAGCACAACGTGTACCACCGTCTGCTTGAATAACCTGAATGAAAACATCAACAACTGCTTTCGGAAATTCTTCGAGGAAAAGCGCTGGTTTCAAGGCGTTTGCAATCACCATCGAGATCTCTTTCTCTCTTCGAGAGGGGGCAGGTCTCTTTCTATCTGGCACGGAGAATGTAGCCATTCTATATGTAACTCTGAGATAAGCTCTATCATTCAATGTTAGATGTCTTGGGTGTAGCTCTCGTGGCCCGTAGACACCAGCTAGGATGTAGGTCTTACCCTGTCGAATCGATGCGGAGCCATCAGCCTGCTTCAGCACTCCGACTTTAAGCTCAATTGGTCGCATCTCGTCAAGTCTTCGACCATCAACTCTCAAGCCCTCAGGACTGATTAGAAAATCGGGCTTTACTTCAGGATTCATTCTTCACTCACTTCCTCTTTTGATTCTTCTTTTTTTTCATCTTTCCCAGCTTCAACCTCAACTGGAGTGTCTTCAGTTTCAGATTGCGTTTCAAAATCTGTTTCTGGTTCTGAATCTGGTTTTAATTCTGGTTCAGTTTCAGCGTCTATTGTTTCAGACTTGTTTTCAGCCAGGTACTCTGTTTCTTCAGTCCCCTTGATTTTTTCTAATTCTTCCACAAGCATAGTACTAATCCTATCAGTAAGCTTTGATGTATGTGCTTGGGCTTCAATGGTCCTGAATGCCTTGATAGTAAGACGTAGAATCGCCGTACTCGGAGCTCGTATCCATATCCGGCCATTTTGGCCAACGATAGTTTGGATTTTCAAGTGCTCATTAATCATATTGATCATGGAACCTCTTCTTCCAATTATTCGCGGAATTTTTGCGGGGCTGACTTGTAAGACCATTCCATCAGTGAGCACCCTCAGACCTCTTCCTTTCATTCCCAAGAAGGGGCCGCTATTCCGGTCGAACGTAATAATCTCAGCAGAGATTACATCTCCTATGTCCATGTACTCTGAAATGTTGTCAGAGTAAGGTCGTCTTAATGCGTTGTTTGCATGAAGAGATGCGCCGTATGGACCACCAATGTCCACTTTCCAATTATTGCCGGCTACAAGAGTGATTGTACCAATTACAAGATCACCTTCCTTTGGGATATAGGCACCCTCTAGAGCAACAACTTTTACTGTGTTTCCTCTGAGCTCGGCCAGACCTACAAGAGAAGAGAAAATCTTTCCGTCTTCATCGTAAGTACCAAAAGAAGGTCGATATCTACCTTCAGCGAGCAACTGTCCGGGGACAACTACTTCACGTTTTTGAAAATATACCGCCAATTATTATTTCCCTCATTCTATTTCAATTTTTAAATTACTACTGTTTGATTATAATTACCTGATGACTTCTATCCGGATTTGTCCTCTCGTCAATTTATTGAGTTCATCATAGAGCTCTTGTCTTTTCTGAGCAGGAATTTCAACAAGTCCAGTCCACGATCCATCTTGACCCCAGGATTCAGACTTAATTACGCCTGTATTTGCAACCATGTTGTACCCTTTTCCAGAGAAGGAAGCGGGCAGGGTAATCTGTAGCTTAACACTTTCGAAAGAGATTGGAATAATCACTCTAAGTGCTTTCACAACGATTGGAATCTGTTCATCTACTGTTATGAAGGGGTCAACACGAACTTTCGCCTCTTCCATTGCTTGACGAATTCTATCCGGTGGGTGAGGATGTCCAGTTTGTGGATTCATAGCACGCTTTGCAAGGTGAGCGATGATAGTTTCAGTCTTCTCTGCCACAAGTTGTTCTCTCTGTTCGTGAGTTAGTCTAAACTCCCCTTGTTTGATGATTTCGGAGGCAATGTCGAAAACTTCATCGGATCCAAAAGCATCTTTTACCAGACTATCTGTGGCACGTTCGCCTCTTTTTGCATCTTCATATATTTCATATGATTTTAGGATGTCCTCTAGAGGAATATCTTCTCCTCTTCTGTACTCAAATGCAAGATTAGGATCGACAAATAATTCAAACCGAAGATGTCCCTTTTGAATCCCGATGACCACTGCATCTAATTCTAGCCACTTCTCTCCTGATTTCTTACCAGATCCTCCGCCGCCCATCATTATTCCATCAACTCTCATTCCTTTTTGGACTTGGCAGGATTTAGGAAGTTCTCTATCTCATCCCGTGTAAGTTTAGCGAAGGTTCGAGTTGTTTTAGGAATTTTCGCTATCTCAACATTATCTGACGACAAATCCTTCTCATCTGACTCTCGAAGTGCATTAAGAGCAATAATTATTGCATTATTCATACTCATCTTACGAGAGTAGTTTTTCTCAATAAATTCTCCAGCTCGAGCTGCACCTCTACCAAGAACTGCAGCTAAGAAACCCCAATAAGTTCCCACTGGGTCAGTTACAAACAATTTTGGTGAACCATCATAATCATTGGAGCCAATTATCATGGCTACTCCATAAGGTCGTGCTCCACCTCCTTGTGTGAACTGAGCCTTCAAGTCGCAGATATGCTCAGCTAATGCTTCTGCAGGAACAGGTTCTTCATATGTTAACCAATATGATTGTGCTTTGATTCTAGCTTCAGCTATTAACTTTCGTGCGTCAGCAGTAAGACCAGATGTCGCAACGCCTACGTGGTCATCAATTTGGGATATCTTCTCCACACTATCTGGTTCTTGAAGGGGCTTGATCTTCTTCTTTGCGAGAAGAATCACTCCCTCATCAACAAGAATTCCAATTGATGTTTCACCGAGCTCAACTGCTTTCTTTGCATACTCCGCGGCGAATATCCTTCCATCAGGACTAAAGATACTTGTACTCATATCATAGCCAGAGCCAGAGATCCCAAACACAGTACTTCCTCCAAGAGTCTTTGATACACATCGGAAGTCAGAGATTTACCTAAGATATAATCCAACAATTCCGATGAGTCAAAAGGACTCCGTTGTTACCAACCTGGGCATTCCTGCCACAAGGCGCTGGGTCGAAAACTCAGACCTACACTCATAAAGCTTCTGGTACATCCTCATAATGATAGATACCAGAATATTCCTAATGTAATTTGATTTTCACTCCTGTAGTAGATAGAGATAAACAATGAATCCAAGAGAGAGTATTATCGTTGCGGCGCCTACAAATAGACCAAACATGGTAGAAGCCATTATTGCTAGAATTATCAGGAGTATAATAATTTCAGTCCAACCAGCCCTGACCTCAGTCAGCATCAATCTGAGATTGATTGCAGTAACTGAAATGAAGACAAAGAACCCAAACATTACTAGCACTTCAATCAAAACTGTAACAGCGGGATTGATACTGTTCAATGTACCTACAGGGCTTGAATCGATAACTTCTGGTGAAGACCAAGCCCAAAGAGCTAGTCCGAGGATTAGAAATAACGTAGCTAGTATAGTTGTAATAATTGAGGAGCGTACCATTTCGCTTCTTTCAGGGGTTTCTTCGCTCACTGTCTTCACACCGACCTTGGAACCCGAGAAGCCTATGTATCACACTTAAACATACCGACAGAATCAACGATGTCCAGTACACTTGAATTAATGATTATGATGATGCGTTTCATTTGACTCAGCCATGACTTTCACAAAGGCATCCTCAATATCTTCATCATTTACGTCGAGCTTTGCATGAACCCTCTCTCTTATTCTTCTGATTTGTAGCGCAAGTATGTATGATAGTGCAGCAAGAATTCCTGCGATTGCGCTTGGTGATACATACAACACAAAGGATGAGGCGATACCAATTATTTCAGCACTGAGTGCAATCAGGAATACCGAAAAGATTACACCACGTACTGACTTCACCAACTCATTTGATGCTGCAGCTGGAGCAATCATTATTGCATATACCAGGATAGCTCCAACTGCTTTCGTGGCAAGAGCGATTGCCAGTGCTGAAACAACAAGCATGAGATAATGATATGCGCGTGCGTTCATTCCATGTGCAATTGACCCTTCCATATCAACACTAACATATACGAACTCTTTGTTAAACATCAAGGTGATGACTCCCAGAAGAGCCGCCGTACTTGCCAAGAAAATAACATCAATGTTATTGAGTAACAAGATATCACCTATAAGATAACCCCAGATCTGGGGGACACGGTAGGGGGGAATGTAGTACATCAAGAAAACTGCGAGACTCATAGAAAGTGCAAACGAAACACCCACTGCAACCTCCATCTTTTGTGTAATTCCTGACTCGCCGGCATAACCTGTGAACACTGCTACAAGAATTGCAAACATCAAAGCTCCGATAATTGGGTCAAACCAAGGTGCTATTCCAGAATCTTGCAGAAATATCCCAAGAGCTGTTCCACCCAAGGCAGCGTGTGCCACTCCGGATGCCATGAATGACAATCCACGAAAGACGAGGAATGTTCCACTAGCTGCAGCCACAATTGCTATCATGAATGCTCCAATTAATGCTCTCTGAAGGAAAGGGCTTGTGAGAATTACTTGTAGGATGTCAATCATGTCTGTCAATCCCAGAGTCTCTTGTCATGCAGTATCGGTGCCCAGAATGTTCCACAATCCTTGCTGTTGGTCCATAAACTTTCTTAATGAGTTCCGGATCCATGACTGAGCAAGGTTCACCTATTCCAATCACAGTGTTCTTCAAGAGAAGAACATCTTCAACAAGTGTGTGGACAGGGTTGAGGTCGTGTGTGACCATGATTATGCTCACATCATTCTCTTTGTGATATTTGCCAAGAGCCTCAACAATCATGTCTTGACTTTCAATATCTGTGCCAGCTAACGGTTCATCCAGTACCAAGATTGATCCCTCACTAGCTAATGCTCTAGCCACCAAGACTCGTTGTCTCTGCCCTCCAGAGAGTTCAGGGAAGGGTCGTTCCCAGAGATCTTCCATGTCTACCTGTTGAAGCGCATTCTTGGCTATTGCGATGTCTTTTGATGAGGCGAAACGAGGTGGGAGTTTCTTGAGTAATCTCCCCATCAAAACGATATCTTTCACTTTCATAGGTATTGAGAGTTCGATTCTATCTCGCTGTGGAACATATCTCACAAATTTACGTATCTTTCCAGCCTTTTTCTGAGAGTCAAATCCATTGACTTTGATGCTACCACGGAATGGTTTGATGAGTCCAAGAAAAGTCTTCACGAGAGTAGATTTTCCTGATCCATTAGGGCCGATTATCGCCATGAAACTCGGAGATTTGATATCAAATGTAACATCATGAAGAGCAAGTTCACCATTAGGATAACGAACTGCGAGATTTTGTGCTTCGAGCAATGGAACTGCTTTCATCAGTTTCCACCTCCCAAGATACTAACTTCTACCTTCATCACCTTTTTCTGCGCACGAAGTTTCTTTAGGAACTCACGAACATGATTTGCATTTGCAGTTACAACCATCACTTCAATACAATTTCCTTCACTTGTGTGATCGTGAATTAATCCTGTAAGAGCATCACTATATTCATGTTGCACTGCACTGATGCCATGACCCTGACCTTTCTTTGAATAAAGTGCGGTAATCACAGCTGTGACAGTACCTTTTACATTCTCAACTGTGCGATGTTCAGACAGCAATGTTTGAACAGCGTGTCGAACAGCGTCGGACCTATTAGCGAATTTTCCTTGTTCTTGTAGGAATTCTAAATCTTCGAGATCCGAATCGGTCATAGAAATGGCAACTATGGGCATCATTTGCACCTCAGCATTGCTCGAGTTAGTAACTATTACTAAAATGTTATTAAGGATTTGGCTAGATGATTTTCTGGAGTGACTGATTTGAAACGGAAGCATTGTGCTTTAATCCCACTTACATTGTTCCTGTTACCACTCATCATGAGTTCTGTGGTCCTAGATGTACATGCTCAAGACGAGCCTGCACATAATGTTGCAGTTTCGGTAGCTTCACTCGCGGGGATAGTCCAAGAAGTGGGGGGTCAACATATCAGCACATCTATCCTACTTGAGCAAGAAACTAATCCTCATGCTTTCACTGTTAGTCCTGAGATTATCGCTACAGCAGATGCAGCAGATCTACTCGTTTTCACAGGTCACTTCGACTGGGAGAAAGATCTTGCCAATCAGACAGCTACCCCATTCATCACACTTCATGATGCTGATGCATGGGAGAGCTATGAGGATTATGGTGCTATGTTATCACCCATGCCAGGCGGAGAGGAAGAACCTATTGGAGGTGAGCATGAGGAGCACGAGCACGAGGGAAACTTGCACGGATTCTGGCTTCTTCCGCGAAACGCTCTGGCAGTTGCCAATGCCACTCGGGCAGCTCTCACAACACTCAATATCACATTGATAGCTGATTGGACCTCCAATTTCAACGAATTCGCAGAATCAATAGATGATTTACAAAATACCATTGATACACTTGATGAAATCCATGGCTTCTCTGAAATGCATGCAGTTGTTGTGTTTCCTGCAGAGGCTTATGTTGCAGAAGCCTTTGGGATAACAGCAGATGCAGTTCTACAGATTGAGGAAATCACTCTTACAGGACCAAAATTGATTGGTGTACAGAATGCTATTCGAAATGGAAGTATCAATCTGATCATCGGTTCTGATGTTGCTCAGTTTCAAGCAGGTGGAGAATTTGCTTATCAGCTCCAAGCGGATTATGGCGGCATTCTCATGTGGTGGAAAACTGTCTTCTATGCAGAATCAGAGTACTTTTGGATGATGAACTACAATCTTGGAGCGCTTGTTTCTGGTCTAGAAGGAAGGTCTGGTGCTACTGTGGACAATACAACGAACATAGGCCTAGCTGCACTCTCGAGTGTTCTCCTTGTTCTAGTAGCAATAGAATCAGTACTGTTATTCATGCATGCTAAAGAGAATTGATGTTTCTATTTACTAACTTGAGTTCCGAGTCTCATGTTATATACTGTGAACTCTAATTCGGTTAGTTCATCTTGAAGTTTCCTGTATTTCTTGTCAAACTCATCTTGACCTATTATTCCCGCCTTCTTGTCTGAAACCAATTGTTTCAGTGCTTTCTGACGTTCATGGATCTTCTTCTTCAACTCCTCCCATTCTTCCCTATTTGAAGAAACAGAATTTGCCCAACTCTTGCTTGCATCATCATCCTGGTCCAGTTTGTGTACTATTTCGTCAAGTGATTCCTTAATTTTTCCTGAGTCACTGGACTTCTCTGATTCTTTGTTCAAATTTCTCACCAACCGTCGGTTCAAGAGTACGTTTCTGATATATGCCTTCAGTTTAGGTAGTAGACTAACTAAGAATTCGGGAAGAATTAGAATCAAGGTAGTAATAGGAGTGTGCCTACAGTTGCAGTGGACCTGTGGAACAGGCTACCAGATAGAAACTAGAGATTCGTCAATCCCAGTTTTTTTAATGCTGTATCAGAAGGTCTACCTGTTTTTCTATTCCATTTTCTATACTCATAATACTCATCCAGTTGAGAATCGACATCAGGTACAAAATCATCTGTAGCGCTCTCGGGATGTGGTTTCAAAAATTGTTTTGGAAGTTTCTCGTCATCTGTCTTCAAACCACATTTGAGATTGAAGAGTCGTTTCATGGTGACTGCTCGTGCACCAATCTTCAAGATGTCTTCAAGTTGGTAAGAAACTCCGGTTGCGAGATTCAGTAATTCAATGATGGTTTCTGGTGGAACAATCGCAAAATGACACATTATCACAGAATCAAAGAATGCCCTGAAGTCTTGAGCTCTTGCTGCTGTCTTACCTTTGCTGTCGTTTTCTAATCTATCGCCTGCATTAATGCCAAGTTGTCGAAACTCTTGGCCCATGTCTATAGAATACATATCTCCCTCCATGTGAGATGCTCCTCTAGCGGCAACTGTATAGACTGTTGCCATTCCTGAAAACGCACGGGGGTCATGGTTAGGAATTTCCATTCCTCTTACATGAAGCACTATGTCTTCCGCTGAATGTTTCTTAGCAACTGAAACTGATCCCTCGGCCAGTAAATCCCCTACACCTTCTCTCTTGGCAATAGTATGAATTGTATCAATGACTCCATCCGGATCATTCCATGTGAATCCATAGTCTGCCTTTCCGATATCACATAAATGGGTCGCAAAGGCAATAGTGCTCCCGCAACTGATTGTATCCATCCCATACTGGTTACAAAGATTGTTCATTAGTGCGATTTTTCTTAGATCCGAAATTAACATGTTCGATCCAAAAGAAGCAATGGTCTGAAACTCAGGACCACCAATATCATTCAATTCATACTCTGGAACTGTAACTCTTCTTCCACACCCTATAGGGCATGAGTAGCAAGCAGACCGTCCTGTGAGAATCTCCTTCATAGATACGGCATTAATCAAATCAGCATCGTCAAACTCAATCTCTTGGAAATACTTGATAGGCATGTCGTTGAACATCATAGCAATATCCACGTACATGGCTGTTCCTTGATCGCTGAGCATTGACATCGCTTCACCTAGCGTCTTTCTGGACGTTTGTGCAAGTTTCCTGAACTCGTCAGGAGTATGAATAGGTACTTTGGCGTTACCACCTACAGCTATTGCTTTGAGGTTTTTTGACCCCATTACTGCACCAAGACCACATCGTGCAGACACCCGCTCGTTCGTAACAATGCTAGCAAACTTAACCTGATTCTCACCTGCGGGGCCAATACAACAAACCTGTACCCGACCAAGATTCTTCTTCAAAGATTTCTGTGTTGATCCAGTCATTTTACCCCACAGATCTACCGCAGAGAGAAGGGATACGTTTCCATTATCAATGTGTAGCGTTACGGGGTTCTCTGCTCTACCCCTAATCAGAATACCATCAAATCCTGAAAACTTCAAAAATGCTCCAAAGTGTCCTCCAACATGCGATTCACCCCAGAGGTTTGTTAAAGGGGATTTCCCGCAAACAACATGACGTCCTGTGCATGGAGCGAGTGTACCAGTCAATGGACCTGTCATGAAGAGAAGAATGTTGTCAGGGTCTAGAGGGTTAACACTAGGGTCAAGATGCTCGTAAAGAAGCCGAATTGCGTATCCACTCCCGCCAAGGAAATGAGTCGATATTGAGTAGTCTATCTCAAGATTGCTAATTTCATCTTTTGACAGGTCTACGACCAATATTTGACCCATGTACCCTGTCATCTCATCACACCTAGAACTCTTTCATCATTTCCCATATATCTTGTTCATCCTCAACAACATCTTCAGGGAGTTCTATTGGTTTGCCTACCTGTTTTGCAGTCATGTATATTTTACACACACGTTCCAAAAGAATTGAGAGAAAGAGTGCATCCTTCAGAGTTTTTGCGCAGCATACAGCACCGTGATTTGCTATGAGCGCCGCGCTTCGTTCTTCAAGGACCTCAACCACATTCTTCCCGAGCTGTTTAGTTCCAGGCATAGCGTACTTACTGACTCGTATCCCGGCACCTAGTTTCGATACAAACTCATCAAGAATCGGAGGAAGAGGTTCATGAAGAATTGCCATTGCAGAAGCATACAAACTATGGGTATGAACAATAGCTTGAGCATCATTTCGAGTTCGGTATATTTCAAGATGCATCGGTTTTTCGACACTAGGATTTCTGGTTCCTTCTAGCTCGTTTCCTTCCATGTCAATTACGACCACATCGTCTACAGTCATTTCTGTGTAATGAACTGAACTTGGGGAGATGACAACATGGTCTCCAATTCTAATGCTTGCATTTCCAGAAGACCCAATGACCAAATCGTGTTTAATCATCTCTAGGCAGATATCAAGTAATTCCTTCTTCTCTTTCTCGTACAAGTCAGTCACCTTCAGATCTTATTTTGTTCCATTTTGAGTAGTACCTATCATACAATTTTGCACGATTATCAGGTTGAAAAGTGGGTTTCCATTGAACCATTGCTTTAACAGCATCATCAATCGATGAATGATAACCAGCTCCTGTGGCTGCACAAATTGCAGCACCCATAAGACTTCCCTCAGATTGAACAGGGGTCATAATGGATCTGTTCAAGACATTCGCTAGGAGTTGCGGCCAGGTTTCCGACTGGCTCATCCCACCAATTGTTTTCACACCAGACGACTTGTTGTATTCCTCAAGCTGCTCAATATTTCCTCTGATTGCGTATGCCACATTCTCGAGGACGGCGTGAATCATTCTTGAAGAGTCCAGAGGGATAACCTGAGGTAATGCTGGTTGTGGAAATACCATACGTGCCTGTCTAATGTCTGTGATTTGCTGACAATCCATTATGCTGGGACCCAGAGTGACATATGTTTCATCACTCCCCGGGGGAATACCATTCACTATCTCATCAATACTCTCAAAGGTGGTCTTTCTACAATTCTCCGGGTCATCGGCACGTTCACATAGTAATCGTACAGCCCACTCCAAGACAGCTCCTGTTAGTGTCGCATTGCTTTCAAGAACCCATTGCCCCTCTATCATATGAGACCCAGTCCAGATTTTCTGGTTTGGAGTACAGAGATGTGTATCAAGAATCATTATCACAGGAGCCGTACTACCAGCGATGACAGTGATTTCACCCACTTTGGAGTCACTTGCTAAAAGGGCACACTGTGTATCTGCACCACCTTGAACAACTGGAAGTCCTTTTGGCAGACCACAATCTTTTGCAGCATCAGAAGTCACCTCACCAACAACTTCACCCACCTTTCGTATCTCAGGCAAAATACTTACATCAGTATCAAGAATCGAAGTAACTTCTTTACTCCATTTGTTTGTTCTGACATCGAGGAAACCTGTTGCACTTGCAGATGAAAAATCAGTCACGAAGACTCCAGCGAGTTTGAATGTTATCCAGTCACAAATCGGAAGAAGATGGGCAATTTTTTCGTAGATTTCAGGATTTTCTTCTTCAAACCAACTGAGCCGAGATGGGGCAAACATCATCGGTGGCCAACAGCCAGTTATCTCATGATAGGTTTCACCAATAGATTCATCGATGAGATACTGAGTCATCGCTCCTCGTGCGTCAATATTCGGACCGCCGTATAGCTCATTCCCATTTGAATCAAGTAAAACAAATCCATGTCGCTGACTTGTTGTTGCTACAGCCTTTAGGTCAGAGGGTTTTTTTCCTGAGTCTTTAAGTGCGCCTTTCACAACTGAACAAGTAAGTTTCCAAAACTCGGGAGGACTGAATTCCTTTGCAATCTCTAAATCAGGCGGGGTCGTATAGCCCCATGATTTTCTTGAAATACTGAGAGTTTTACCTTTGCGATCAACAATCATGCATCGTACGCCAGTCGTACCCGCATCAATCGCAGCGACTACCATTTTCATTCCTCTAATTCAAGACTTCTGGATTCAAAATATTCGAAGGTTTCTTACCTTTAAGGAAAGCTAGGATACTAGCTACAATGCTCTTTGACTGACGCTGAATGGTTTCGATAGTGTTTCCGCCCATATGGGGCATCACTGTGACGTTATCAAGCTCAAGAAACTCATTATCACTATCAATAGGCTCCATTGAGAAAACATCTAAACCAGCACCAGCGATGGTTCCTTTTTTCAGTGCATCAAGAAGGGCATATTCGTCTGTTATTGATGCTCTTGCGGTATTGATTAGAATAGCAGTTTTCTTCATCTTCTCAAACTCTTTGGCACCCAACATACCTCGAGTTTCTTCAGTGGATGGACAGTGAATAGTGATGATATCGGAACTCTTCAACAGTTCATCAAGTTCTACAATTCTTCCATCCACTGCTTCGACCTTAGCAGAGTCGACATAAGGATCCAAAACAAGAATCTCTAGACCTAACGCTTGTAGGCGCTTAGCAACCTCAAAACCAATCTGACCAAGTCCAATGATCCCCACTGTTCGACTAAAAAGTTCGATTCCCATGAGGCTTTTGTACATGTTTGCGAAATCCTTGAAGTCATCGACAAAGAACTCGTTCTTTAGGAATCGTTCTGCAGTCACAATATTTCTAGCCTGAGCCAGCATAAGTCCAATTGTATGTTCAGCTACTGCGATTGTATTCCTACCAGGAACTGCTATGACAGGAATCTTCTTTGCAGTTGCAGCCTGCAGCGAGATATTGTTTGGAGATCCCCTGACCGATCCAATCAGCTTAAGCTCAGTCTGTTCGATGATCTCCTCTTTTATCTCATCTCCCTCTACGATGACAATTTGGTATTTTCCATCCTTGATTGTCTGGAGAAGCGAATCTCCCATGTGGAGTCTACCAGTTTCTAGCCAGCTATGATGGTCAACCTCAAGACCCGCATCTTGAAGTTCTTTTAAGCTAGACTCTGTGAAGGGAGCTGTAATGAGAACTCGCAATCTACAAAACCTCCGTTTTCAGAAGAATCCATTGTTTTATCTTCCCTTTAAACATTCATAGAGATATTGTGAAACAGGATAGTTTGCGGCACAAACCACGATGTGGTTCAAAGATTGTCCACCTCTTATATTCATTTGATGCATGCTCAAACTCGTGATTTACAATGTCTGAATCTGCTATTAAGATAACAAATCTGACAAAACAGTTCGAGGACGTTACAGCTGTCGAAGATCTCAGTCTCGAGATTGGTTGGGGAGAGCTGTTTGGTATCCTCGGACCCAATGGTGCAGGAAAAAGCACGACGGTCAATGTACTCAACACACTACTGGAACCCACCAGCGGTTCAGCAACTGTTGATGGTCATGATGTGGCCTTTGATCCAGAGGGCGTCCGAGAAGTGATTGGGGTATGTCCCCAAGAACCTGCTTTCTATCCGCATCTTACGGGTAGGGAGAATATCATCCTCATGGGTGATATGCATCTCGTGCCGAAGGATATCCTCAAGGAACGTGTTAGAACTCTTGTCGAAAAGATGGAGATGGAAGACCACATTGACAGACGTGCGAAGAAATACAGTGGAGGAATGATCCGTCGAGTCAGTATGCTCATGGCTTTGATTAGTGATCCGAAGATCGCTCTTCTAGATGAACCCACGGTAGCAATGGATCCAAAATCCCGTCGTACAGTGTGGGACTTCATTCGAGAGCTAAAGAGGCAGGGTAAGACGGTCATCCTGACAACGCATTACATGGAAGAGGCTCAGGAACTATGTGATAGAGTTGCCATCATTGATGAAGGCAGACTAATTGCTCTAGGTTCTCCTGCCGAATTGATGGAAGAACACCAGACTAGGAATTTGGAAGAAGTATTCCTAAAACTCACTGGAAAGAAGTTGAGGGAGGATGTTTAGAGATGAATCTTAGACGAATAATTACACTCACGAAGAAGAATCTGAAGTTGACCACAAGGGAACCGGCAGTTCTCTTTCTTCTGATAATATTTCCAATAACACTGACTTTCATCTTTGGGCTAGCATTCGGTGGGATTGGAGGAGGAGCAACAACTAGCTTTGATGTGGGTCTTCTGAATTTGGACACCTCAAGTATGCAGACGGATTGGGGATATGCCTTTGTTGATAATCTGACTGCTTCAGAGATCTTTGTGGTTTATGGCTATGATGACAATATCACCGGTCAGGATGCATTATTGCAGGGTAATCTTGATGCGTTCATTATCATACCTGATGGGTTTGGCAATAGTATTGAATCATATTATGGGGCTCCTTTCGATCCTAGTACATGGGAAAACACAACTATTGGGCTCTATGTTGACAGTGGATCAATGATAGCTGTATCAGCAATTCCTCCTCTAGTACAGGAGGCCCTGATGAAGACCATATTTGGTAGCGATGCACTTACTGTTGGTCTACCTGTTGAAATTGGGAGTCCAGAACTTATTGAATCAAGTACAGTTACTCAGTGGGATTACATGGCTCCGGGACTTTTCGCCTTCGCAGCAATATTCATGACAATGATTGTAGCCCAATCGATGACTGTTGAAAGAGATGAGGGGCTTCTAAAGAGGCTAAGAACGACTCCTGTTTCATCAGCAGACTATATGATTGGTCAAACACTGGCCTACATGATCATTGCTGTAGTACAAGTTGCACTTGTACTTGGATCCTCATTCTTGATTGGTTATAGACCAGCAAGTGGGATTGCAGGTGTTGTCTTCACCTTTGTTATTGCTTTGGCGTTCTCACTGGTCGCAGTTGGATTCGGTCTAATATCAGCAACAATCTCCAAATCCGCAGAATCAGCAACTGGAATAAGTTTCATCTTCATTATGCCCCAGATGTTCTTTGGAACATTCATGCCTCTTGGTGGAGCTACTGAAGTGATCTCTAGGTTCATCCCAAGTAACTACGTCACTGAGGCATTGACAACATTATTCCTCCGAGGCGCACCAATAACCACTCCGGTCATTTGGATAAACCTAGCCATTGTGTCAGTAGTTGGTTTTCTGCTTGTAGTAATTGGAATCATTCTGTTCGAGAAATTCGGTTCTCGCTAGGAGTCCCACTAGGGACTCCGCTCCTTTTTTTCTAGTAGAGTTATTATGGGGGTTTTTAAAGTGAATTTGTTGTTCAATACTGAGGTGATTGTTTGAGCCGAGAGAATGCTTCTTCAGATGAAGATATGGTGGAGAAAGCAAAACAGCTACTTCTGCTAACTGACCTCATTGATAAATATCCAAAGGTAGTAGCTCGTAGGGTTTCTGGATTGATCTACCTCATCATTGCAGGAGGAATATCTTTTGCTACCCTAATCTATATGTCTCTGCAAAATATTCTTGGACCTATTGATCCAGTACTTGTAAATCTTGGATTTGTCGGAATGAGTCTATTCTTCTCATGGGTAGTGGCTTTTAGACTAGTATTGCCACTAACTCAATCATATCCAAAGGAGCCAGAACCAATAGAGGGACAAAAAGCTCCCTTCGTAGTTTGGGGGATTCTTGCGGTTGCTATCGTGACTGTTGCACTGTTAACATTCTCAACTAACAATAGCCTCTTTTTCATACCTATTTTACAAATAATTATGGGCACTGGTTTTCTTAGCAACTATATTCTTGGGAGAAAAAGTGTAGAGGCAGATATCTTCACACGAGAACATCTTTACTTTTCATTAGTAATTTTCCTCAGCGCTATACCGATGTTTCTGATTCTAGATCTTGCTTATGTCTTACTGATAGTTGTTGATATGGGAGGGATCTATGTGATGGGAATCTATATGCTCATCACAGCTGAACGACTTCTTCTAGAGACTAAAAGGCAGGGATAGACTTGGGTCTAGATGGGGACCTCCTATCTGCATTGGTAGGTCTCATGGAAGAAGACCGTGAAACCATGGTCCCCACTCGACTCTCTGTGTTAGTATATCTCTATTTCACGCAACACGCAACATTTCCTGTTCTCCAGAAGAAACTTGGGCTAACATCAGGGAATCTCTCAAGCCATCTGAGAAAATTGGAAGAATTAGGTCTGATTCGAATTTCAAAGAGATTTGTAGACCTCAAGCCAACAACTTTTGCGGTTCTGACCAAAGAAGGTGCTAAACGAGTAAGGAGTCAGATGGTTCGTATGCGTGAATTAGTTTCGATGGTAGTGGATAAAGAACCCAAATCAGAGGAGTAATTTCTGTAGCTTTAGCAAGTCTGGTACTTCACCCTTTGTCTTGAGCTTACCTGCAGAATATGCAGCCATGGGACTCTCTGTCTTCTCAATAATCGCAAAGAATACTGGTGAGTCCATAGTCACTTGGAGCTCCGCATCCGTTTCGCCCTCTGCAACCTCCAGAAGTTCTGCATCACCAATCTTCATGAACATCTTTGCATCAATGTCAGGAAAGATGAACTGAAGCGTCTTGTTGTATTCCTTGAATCTGCGTTGTATCTTGGGGTCTTCAAAACGCTCTCCAAGGGTCTGCAGCATTTCTAGTATCTTCTCTTTAGACATATAGACACCAACTTGAACGAATACAAAGCCCGAGTTATATCTTGCCGAAACCTACCGTTTGATTCTTAAAGAGCATAAACTGTCTAACAATATTTCCCAGTGAGATGAGATTTATGACTATGGAGGAACCTGAAACAATCGATGTGGACAATGAACAGGGTGGTACGGACAATCCAAGACCTGTATACTACGCATGGGCTGGTGGTCTTGTATTCACAGTGATGTTCACACTTGTGATTTGGGCTGTAGGAAGAGGACTAGACCCATTCCTTTTCACACTTCTTCCAGACCAGGGAGCTGCATGGTATTTTTGGAAACTTCCAACCCGTGAATTCATGACGATGTTCATTGTGTGGACTTTCTATCTCGCCCATCAATTCTCACTATGGGGAGCGATCTACTGGGCACAAAAGAATCTGACTCACCTTCGTGCAAAACCAACAACAGGTCTTACTCGGTACAATTTTGTTGCCATAATCATCAATTTTGCCTTCATACTACTTCATCTAGTTCAGACACATATCTGGTTTGACGGGCTTGCGCAGGATGTACCAATTTGGACCAGTCAAGGCTCAGTCATAATTATGCTTGTGCTTATCATCATCATTGAAAATCCGAGACGCGGGTTCTTCTTGGGTAAGAAGATGGGCAGACCTATGACTGCCAAAGTTTCTGGCTTCTTAAGAAGATACCACCCCTATGTGATCGGTTGGGCTATTGTCTACACATTCTGGTTCCATCCGATGGCTTATGATCCTCAGTTGATAAGTGGATTCTTCTACATGTTCCTACTGTTCACTCAGATCTCTCTGGCGTACACAATTGTGCATGTAAATAAGGGGTGGATTGTCCTGCTAGAAAGCTTTGTTGGAATTCACGCTTTCATTGTTGCCACTACTACACTATCACAGGCGGTCACCGGAATTTGGGTGATGTTTACAACTGGCTTCGCGTTCATGTTTGCGTTCACTTACATCTTCATATTTAATGTGCGAAGGGAGGTCAAGTTGGGTGTAATTCTAGCCTATCTTGCAGGAGTAATCTGGATATATCTACCTACTCAGTTTGGAGGATATGGTCGAGAGATCTCAAGGTTATTCATGCTTGAACCTCTATGGATTCCGATTATTCTGTATCTACTAGCGGTTGTCATTGCTGCGTTGATATTCGGTATTCAAAAACTAATGAAATCAGCTAGGTAGGATACTCCTTGTGATGATAGAGGTAAACCCTCTGTCATCTTCATTTTGTTGAAGATAGACAACACGAGCTATTACTAGAACACGTGTTCCAAATATTAACGCTGTGAAGGCCCTGTCAGAAAGATTATATCGCCCTCACGCTGGAGCTTCTGTAACTACGTTACCTTGGAGAATAGTCCCATGGTCAGCGAGTCAGCCCAAAAACCAGAACAAAAGACAAAGCCAACGGATGTACTAGTCATCGGAGGCGGCATGGCAGGTATCAACGCTTCTTTAGGACTTGCCAATGGTGGTCATCGTGCGCACATGATCGAGAAGTCTGTCAACATCGGTGGGAATTATGTGGCTATCTACAAGATTTTCCCTGCGCTGGAATGTTCAGCTTGTGTTATGACTCCACTTACCTCATTCGTGGGAAAGCACCCAAACATCACCATTCATCCATTATCTACTGTCGAGAAGGTGACTGGGAAGGAGGGCGATTTCACAGTCACGATCAGGAAAAAGGCTCGATATGTCAATGAGGAAAAATGCACTGGTTGTCAACTTTGTATTCGATCATGTCCAGTTGAAGTTCCCAATG